>NZ_JAAOMA010000016.1:0-119418 GCF_011602385.1 Chromobacterium fluminis
GGGGAGAAGCGGGACCTGTTTAACCACCGGACTCCTTGATTACTTGTTCAACTATGCCAGTTCGCCACTTTTAGGACTTTGCGTGTCATCAACGAAGCAAGCCGGTATGCGACGCTACCCCCGCTCCCTTCAAGCCTGCCGTCGGGTGGCAGGCCCGAGGTTTTAAGCGGCTGCCCTGTTTGAGCAGCGCGACGTTAGCGCGCTGCGAGTTCAGCCGCGCCTCGGGCCTGACGGGACCCGGCGGGAAGCCGTAGGCCAGGCTTGCAGGGCGGCCTTTGGGGTGTCTACGTGCGAATCTTTGATTCGCTCAGTGATAGGGAATTTGGCCGAGCAAATTCCCCTTCCTGCCCGCCGGGCAGCCCCGGCAATCAAAATCATCATCCGCGCAGCGGATACAAAAAGTTGATTCGCCCCAATCTCACGACGTCAGGCTGGCATACAGCCTGGTCAACGCCTGCGGCAAGCGCTCCGCCTGCCGCACCAGCGCATAACCGTTGAGGCCGAACAGATGCGGCAGGTAGTCGCCCGCCTCGCGGTCTATGGTGACGCAGAACGGCGTCAGGCCGGCGCGGCGGGCTTCCAACACCGCCTGGCGCGTGTCCTCTATGCCGTAGCGGCCTTCGTAATGGTCCAGATCGTTGGGCTTGCCGTCCGAGATCAGCAACAACAAACGGCGCTGCGCCGGCCGCTGGCTCAGGATGCGGGTGCACTGGCGGATGGCCGCGCCCATGCGGGTGTAGTAGCCGGGCCGGATGGCGAGGATGCGGCCGCGGGCGGCGTCGTCGTAACGGTCGGCAAAGTCTTTCAGGATCTGCAAGCGCACTTCCTGCCGCCGCAGCGAGGAAAAGCCGTACAGGCCGAAGTCGTCGCCGCTGGCGCTCAAAGCCTCGGCGAACAGCAGCAGGCTGTCGCGGATCACGTCGATCACCCGGCCGGTTTCGCCCAGCCAGCTTTCGGTGGACAGCGACAGGTCGGCCAGGGTCAGGCAGGCCAGGCTGCGTTCGCCCGGCGGCCAGTCCTGGTACAGCGCCGGCTCGCTGAGCGCCGCGCCGCCGCGCCGTTCGGCGAGGAAGCGAATCAGCCGGTCCAGATCGATGTCCGGCCCGGCGGTTTCGCCGCTGCGCCGACGGCGCTCCGGCGCCAGCGCCTGGAATTGCCGCCGCAGCCGGCGCGCCAGCGGCTGCAAGCGTTCCGGCAACGGCGCCGGCGCGGCGTCGCGCGGCAGCATCGGCCGCAGCAGGCAGTGGTCCTCCACCAGGCATTGCCGCTTCCAGTGCCATTCCGGCAGCTTGATGCCCGGCCCCAGCGGGGTGTCGTCGTAGGCGGCGGCCGGCAGGTCCAGATCGAAGCGCAGCCGGCTGCCGCGGGTATGGGCGTCCTGGCCCAGGGTCAGCCGGTTCATGTCTTCGGCGGCGATTTCGCCGTTGCCGTTGCCGTTGCCGTCATCGTCGTCGTCATTGTGGCGGTTGACCTTGACGTATTCGTCCCAGGTAAACAGGCTTTCCGCGCGGAACACCATCAGCATGCCGTTCTTGCGCTGGTCCTGCTCCATGCGCCGGGCGCGGTAGCGGCGGCGTTGGCGCTGGGCGTCCTTGCCGCCGCCGCGCTCGCCGTCGGCATGGCGGCTGCCCTGCCCTTCGGCCTCCGTCAGCGGCGGTTCCGGGTGCAGCCACAGCGGCACCGGCTGCGGCGGCCGGCTCAACGGCGGCAGCGTCACGGCGTGTTCCGGCCAGCTCAACGCCGCCTGTATCGCGCGCTCCACCGCGGCTTCCGCCGGCGGCAGACCGGAGGGGTTCGGCCGCTGCGCCAAGGCGGCCGCCGCCAGCCGGCGGTAAACGGCGGCCAGGCCCGGCATGTCCGCCAAGGCGCGCGCCGCGGCCAGGCGGTTGCGGCTCAGCCAGTCGCCGTCGCTGTCGGCGGCGTAGGCGGCCTGGGCCAGCAGCCAGAAGTAACAGTCGCGGTTGAGGGCGGCGCTGGGAAAGCAGTCGATGCGCTCGGGCAGGTAGAGCGCCTGGCTGTCCCGCCAGGCCAGCTCCATCCGCGCGCCGGTGCCGGCCAGCCGTTGCAGCCAGCCGCGCCGCGCGCCGTGTTCGGTGCCCACGGTGGAGCGCAGCGCCAGCGCCGGGTCGCCGCCCATCGCGCGGAAGAACAGCGGCGCTTGCGCCGTCACCTGCGCCAGCTCCGCCGCGTATTCCGGAAAGCCGCGCCGCGCCGCGCGCCGCGCCAGTTTGTCCCACCAGCCGCCGACAATGTCTTCCATGCCGTTCAGCCGGGGAATTGGGTCTGGATCACCGCCAGCAGCGCCGCCACGGTATCGGCGTCGTCGCTCAGCGGTTCCGCCAGCGCGGTGCGGCAGGCTTGCCAGGGCGGCAAGCCGGCCTGGATCAGTTTGGCGGCGTACACCAGCAGCCGCGTGCTGGCGGCTTCTTCCAGGTCGTAGCCGGACAAGCGCCGCAGCTGGCCGGCCAGCGTCACCAGTTGGCGCGCCAGCGCTTCGCCTATCCCGCTTTCCAGCATCAGCACGCCGATTTCCACTTCCGGCGGCGGAAAATCGAAGCTCATGGCGACAAAACGCTGGCGAGTGCTGGGCTTCAGCGTTTTCAGCACGTGTTGGTAACCGGGGTTGTAGGACACCACCAGCATGAAGCCCGGCGGCGCTTGCAGCACTTCGCCGGTGCGTTCCACCGGCAGGATGCGGCGGTCGTCGGTCAGCGGGTGCAGCACCACGGTGGTGTCCTTGCGCGCTTCCACCACTTCGTCCAGGTAGCAGATGCCGCCTATCCGCACCGCGCGGGTCAGCGGACCGTCGCACCAGACGGTGGCGCCGTCGGCGATCAGGTGGCGGCCCACCAGGTCGGCGGCGCTCAGGTCGTCGTGGCAGGAGACGGTGATCAACGGCAGGCCGAGCCGCGCCGCCATATGGGCGACGAAGCGGGTCTTGCCGCAGCCGGTGGGCCCCTTGATCAGCACCGGCAGTTGCTGGCGCCAGGCGGCTTCGAACAGCTCGCACTCGGCGCCTTGCGGCTGATAGAAGGGGACGGGGATAGTCAGGAGTTCAGGCGCGTTCATCGGCGTTCCTTCAGATAAAGCTGAGCAGCAGCGCGGCCGACACCAGCGCCAGCCAGCCCTGCACCAGCGCGCGCAGCCAGCGAGGCGCGTCGCGCAAGCCCATATAGCGCTCCACCAGCAACACGCCCTTGAGCCAGGCCAGGCCCAGCGCGATCAGCGCCAGATGCGGCGGCCGGCCGCCTTCGGCCAGCCAGGCGGCCAGCAGGGTCAGCCCGGACAACAACAGCCACAGGCCGGTTTGCGCGAGAGGAGTGGGATGAGTCATGAGGGCATGATGCCGATGCGGCGCGGCGGCCGCCTTGATGCGAAATAAGGCTTTGCGCGGCCGTTCTATCTCGCCACGTAGACCAGGGCGAACAACAGCAACCACACCAGATCCACCATATGCCAGTAGGCGGCGGCGGTTTCCACCTCGTCCATCGATCCCGGCTTGTAACGGCCGTCGCGGGCCAGCCGCCACACCGCCGCCACAATCACCATGCCCAACACCACATGCAGGAAGTGAAACACCGTCAACGACAGGTAGAACATCCAGAAGTCGTTGCTGGACATGGTAATCCCTTGCAAGGCCTTGCTCACCAGCTCATAGCCTTTCGAACCGAGAAAGCCGCCGCCGGCCAGCAGGGTCAGCGCCAGCCAGCGCCGTCCGGCGCGTTGCCGGTCGGCGGAAAAGGCGCTGAGCGCGGCCAGGACAGCGGCGCTGCCGGCCAGCAGCAGCAGGGTGTTGAGCGTGGGCAGGCCCAGCTCCAGTTCGCCCTGCCCTGCCGCGAACAGCGCCGGCTGTTGCCGGCGGGTCCAGGCGTAGGCCAGGAAGAACACGCCGAACACCGCCAGCTCGGCCAGGATGAAACACCACATCGCCAGATCGCCCGGCACGCGGCGCTCCGGCGGCGCGCTTAATCCCATAAGGGCCTCCATCTTGCTCTATCCGATTTCCTAGGGTTCCAGGGGTGCCGCTTGCAAGGTGCGAGGAAGCCGCGTGCTCGACGCGCTCCAACTCCCTTCAAGCCTGCCGACGGGTGGCAGGCCCGAGGTTTTAAGCTGCTGCTTGTTCGAGCACCGCGACGTTAGCGCGGTGCGAGTTCAGCCGCGCCTCGGGCCTGACGGGAACCGGCGGGAAGCCGCAGGCCAGGCTTGCAGGGCGGCCTTTGGGGTGAAGGGGAATTTGGCCGCGCAAATTCCCCTTCCTGCTCGCCGGGCAGCCCCGGCAATCAAAATCATTATCCGCGCAGCGGATTCAGATCATGAGCACACTCAAAACTACCCTCAATCCTCGCGCTTGCCGGTAACGAAGAAGCTGATCACGTACAACACCAGCCCGCAGAAGAAGCTGATGCCGAACACCCAACGCCCCCAGTAGATGGGCATGATCCGTTCCTGCGTTTCCATGAAGGACAGCGGCGTGGCGGACATCCGCTGCAACCACACCTGGACCGCGCCGGCGGCGGTCAGGCACAAGGTGATGGCCACGATGGACAGGGTCATCACCCAAAACGCGGTTTTTTCCACCTTCTGCGCCTGCGCGCAATTGGCCTCGCGCCCGCGCAGCAGCGGCATGGTGTAGGAGATCATGGTCAGCACCACCATCACGTAAGCGCCGTAGAAGGCCATGTGGCCGTGGGAGGCGGTCACCTGGGTGCCGTGGGTGTAGTAGTTGACCACCGACAGCGTGCCGATGAAGCCCCACACCCCGGCGCCGAGGAAGGACATCACCCCGGTGCCCAGCGCCCACAAGGTGGCGGCCTGGTTGGGGTGTTCGCGGCGGCGGCGTTTGACCATATTGAAGGCGAACAGGGTCATCATGAAGAAGGGCACCGGCTCCAGCGCGGAGAAAATGGAGCCCCACAGCTGCCAGTAAGCCGGCACGCCTATCCAGAAATAATGGTGGCCGGTGCCGATGATGCCGGTGATCAGGGTCATGGCGATGATCAGGTACAGCCATTTTTCGATCACCTCGCGGTCCACCCCGGTCACTTTCACCAGGACGAAGGCCAGCATCGCGCCCATGATCAGTTCCCACACGCCTTCCACCCACAGGTGCACCACCCACCACCAGTAGTACTTGTCCAGCACCAGGTTGTTGGGATTGACGAAGGAGAACAAGAAGAACACGGCCAGGCCCCACAGGCCCAGCATCATCACGATGCTGATGCTGGTCTTGCGGCCGGCCAACAGGGTCATGGACAGGTTGTAGAGGAAGGACAGCGCCACCAACACGATGCCCACCTTGGTGATCAGCGGCTGTTCCAGATAGCCGCGGCCCATGGTGGGCAGCAGATCGTTGCCGGTGAGCCGGGCCAGCTCATGGTAGGGCAGGCCCAGGTAGCCGAGTATGGTCAGCGCGCCGGCCACCAGGAACACCCAGAAGGTGATGATGGCCAGCCGCGGGCTGTGCAGTTCGCGCTCGCTCTCCTCCGGGATCAGGTAATAGCCGGCGCCCATGAAGCCGAACAGCAGCCAGACGATCAGCAGGTTGGTGTGCACCATGCGGGCGGTGCCGAAGGGCACGGCGGGAAACAGGAAATCGCCGATCACGTATTGCAGGCCGATGATCAGACCAAACACGATCTGACCAATAAACAGGCCGATGGCGGCGATGAAATAGGGTTTGGCCACGGCCTGCGAGCGGTAGCGCACCTGCGCGACAGCTGCGGTCGCGCCGCGCGGCGGCGTGGCCACGGTAGCGTTGCTCATTGTGTTCTCCAAAGATGAAGGGATGGGACGGGATCAGCCCTCGATATTGGGCGGCCAGTTATTGGTGTTGATCTGCGACGCGTACTTCAGGAAGGCCACCAGGTCGTCCAGCTCGGCCGGGTTCAGATGGAACTGCGGCATCTGGCGGCGGCCCGGCGCGTTGGTCGGCATCGCCTGCATCCAGCCCTTGATGAATTCCGGGCCGCGGCGCACGTAGACGTTGCCCAGCTCCGGCCCAAAGTAAGCGCCCTCGCCCAGCAGGGTGTGGCAGCCGCCGCAACTGCGCGTCTCCCAGATCTTCTTGCCGCGCACCGCTTGTTCGGTGAGTTGGGCCTTGGCGTTATGGCTGGGCAGGGCCAGGGTGGTGTCCAGGGTCAGCCCCAGAAACAACAGGAAAAAGAAAACCGAGCCGCCGTAAAAAATATTGCGGGCGGTCGATTTGGTGAAGCTCGCGCTCATCATGTCCTCCTCGAATGCTTGCACCGCCAGCGCGGTACTCGGGCCGAACTGTACGGATTCGGGCATCCCGGGAGCATTGATTCGAATCAACGATTTCCGGCCCTCCGGTTTCCTACACTGGCGCCATCCGCCATCGCCAACCGCAAGGAGGCCGCCATGATCCGCCCTGTCACCCCCCTTCCCCGCGCCGGACTGAACGCCGCCGCCCCGCCCTTTCCGCCCGGCAGCGTCGCGCTCTTGGGCGCCGGCCCCGGCTGCGCCGATCTGCTTACCGTGCGCGCCGCGCAGCGCCTGGCCCAGGCCGACGCGGTGCTGTACGACCACCTGATAGACGCCGAGATCCTGCAACTGGCGCCGCCCTCGGCCCGGCGCGTCTGCGTCGGCAAGCGCGCCAGCCGCCACACCTTGCCGCAGGCCGAAATCAACCAGTTGATGATCGCGCTGGCGCGCCAGGGCCTGCGCGTGGCGCGGCTGAAGGGCGGCGATCCCTTCATGTTCGGCCGCGGCGGCGAGGAGATGCGCGCGCTGCTGGCCGCCGGCATCCGCTGCGAGGCGGTGCCTGGCGTCAGCGCGGCGCTGGGCGCGGCGGCCAGCCTGGCGCTGCCGCTGACCCACCGCGACTACGCCCAGGGCTGCCGCTTCGTCACCGGCCACCGCCGCGAAGGCGCGTCGGCGCTGGCCTGGACCGCGGACAGCGGGCCGGACGAAACCGTGGTGGTCTATATGGGCTTGGGCGAGGCCGCCGTCATCGCGGAGCGGCTGCTAAGCCATGGCCGCGCGCCGGATACGCCGGTGGCCATTGTCGAGCAGGCCTGTATGCCGGGCGAGCGCTGCGTCTGCGGCCGCTTGTCCGAGCTGGGCCGGCTGGCGGAGCAATACCGGCTGCGCGCGCCGGCGCTGTTGATCATAGGCGGGGTGGTGCGCTTGCATCAGGAACTGGCGGCGCTGCGCGCGGGGCTGGGCCAGGGTTTGGGATTCCTTGATCCCGGTCATTCAGCCGCCCCCGCCGCAGCGGCCATACTGCGCGCTCCATCCCACGAGTACACGCCATGAGCGCCATCGACACCCTTGTTGAGCAACACCGCGCCTGCGACGCGCGCTTCGCCGATTGCGAAACCGCGGCCCGCGCGCAGGACTGGGCCTTGGCCCTGAGCCATTTCCAGGCTTTCCGCCGGGAGATGGAAGCGCATTTCGCCGTTGAAGAAGACGCGCTGTTCCCGGCTTTCGAAGCCGCCAGCGGCAGCAGCATGGGGCCGACCCGCATCATGCGCATGGAGCATCAGGACATGCGGGATTTGCTGGAGGACATGGACGAGGCGCTGGCCGCGCAGCATCTGCAAGCTTTCCTGGGCCTGAACGACACCCTGCTCATCCTGATGCAGCAACACAATATGAAGGAAGAAAACGTGCTCTACCCCATGTGCGCGCAAGCGCTGCCGGAGATGGCGGAGTTGATTGCGGAGGGCGCGCAGCCATGACCCCGCAAGACCTGCGCCACCTGGCGCCGCCCGAGCCGATGGAGATCATCCTGGACGCCGCCGAACAGATGCGGCCCGGCGACAGCCTCGCCTGGGTGCTGCCCCACCATCCCACCCCGCTGCTGCCCATGCTGGAAAAAGCCGGCCTGCTGTATCGCTTTGAACTGTCGGGGGACGGCGGCGTCGTGCTGATTCTGAGTCGGTTATGAGCCAGGCCTGGCTGGACTACCAGCAGGCGCCGCCGCTATGGCTGCCGCTGGCCCATATGCTAGCCGCGCCCTGCTGGCTGCTGACGACGGCGGCCTTATTGGCGATGCTGCCTGACGGCGCGCCCTCGCGCTTTCTACCCGAGGTGCTGGCGCTGACCCACGCTCTGGCGCTGGGCGTGCTGGGCAATGCGATGCTGGGATCCTTGTGGCAGTTGCTGGCGGTCACGGCGGGGGTGCCGATTCCGCATCCGCGCCGGCTGCTACTGGCTTGTTTTCTGCCCTTGCAGGCCGGCTGCGCGCTTCTGGTGGCCGGCTTTCACCAGGGCCTGTCGCCGCTGTGGCTGCAGGCGGGCACCGCACTGCTGACGCCGGCCTTGCTGACGCCGGCGCTGTTCGGCCTGCGCGGCTTGCTGCGCAGCCCGGCGCGGGACGCCGGCAGCCGGGGCCTGCGGCTGGCGCTGTGCGCCCTGGCCGTCGCCGCCTGTCTTGGCGCGGCCCTGGTGTTGCTGCTGGGCGGCCGCGTCGCGCTGCCCTTGGGCCCCTTGCTGGACAATCACGTGCTGTGGGCGGCGCTGGGCTGGCTGTGGCTGCTGGTGCTGTCGGTGGCGCGCACGGTGATCTCGATGTTTCTGGTCACGCCGCCGCCGGCGACGGGGCGGCTGTCGCGGGAAACGCTGTTGTTCGGTCTGCTGTGTCTGAGCAGCGCCGCGCTGATCTGGGGGGCGCCCGTCGCCGTCGACAGCCTGCTGACCGCGCTGGGCTTATTCGTGCTGTGGCAGGGCCTGCGGCAGTTGAACGCCTTGGGGCGCAGCCAGCGCCGCGCCGACCCTTTGCGCCGCGGCTGGCAAGCCTGCCTGATCTGGATGACGGCGGCCGCGCCGTGCGCGCTCGCCGCGCGGCTGCTGCCGCTGTCGGAATCACCGCCCATGCTGGCCGGCTGGCTCTGGCTGGGCGGCTTCGGCCTGGGCGCGGTGCTCGCCATGCAGGGCAAGATCCTGCCCTTCCTCGCCTGGCTGGACCTGAAGCAGCGCGGCCTGCCCAGGCGGCAATTGCCGGCCACCCATGAGTTGCTGGGCGAGGCCGCGCACCGCCGGCTGCTGAGCCTGCACGGCGTCTGGGTCGGCTGCGGCCTGGCCTGGATCATCGGCGGCTACCGCCTGCCGCTGTACGCCGCCACGCTGGGCCTGGGGCTTTACTGGGCCGGACTGGCCGCGGCCTTGTTGCGTCGCTATCTCGCCGGCCGGCTCGCCTTGGCCTGAGAACCTGTTCAAAGTCTGCCGCGCTTCGGCGATACGGCGTTGAACAGGTTCCGAAGCCGACGGAGCCGCGCCCCAAAAACAAACCCGCGCCGGCAAAGCGGGCGCGGGTGAGGGCGATGGCTCAGCCTATCGTCAGTCCCACTGCAAAGCGCCCTTCTTCCATTCATAGATGAAGCCGACGACCAGCACGCCCAGGAACACCGCCATCGCGCCCAGGCCAAAACCGCCCAGCTCCTTCAACGTCACCGCCCAGGGGATCATGAAGGCGACTTCCAGATCGAACAGGATGAACAAGATGGCCACCAGGTAGTAGCGGACGTCGAAGCGCATGCGCGCGTCTTCGAAAGCCTCGAAGCCGCATTCATACGGCGACAGTTTTTCCGGATCCGGCCGATTAGGCCCCAGCAACTTGCCCATCAGCAGCGGCACCACGCCCACCAGCAGTCCGACAACGATGAATAACAGGATGGGAAAGTAATTCTGCAGCATGGGGCCTACTCCTCCGAATGGTTTGGAAAGAGAGATAGACCACCCCCAAGCGCCAAGTTTGCACCTTGGGGGAAATATACCGTTGGAAAGCGGCCCGTCATGACGACCAGGCCGGGGGGAGAGCAACGGGGATATCGGTTACACTGAGGTTTCCCGCGCCGTCCGGCCACCCCGAGCGACGCGGCTCACGGCCCCGCGTCCGATCGGACCCGCTCGCCCCCGCCGCTCCGCGGCAAGCTCGCCCGCCACCCGCGGCCAGGCAGACATACCACCGCTTCGCCGGACACCTCGCTCACAACTCATATCAAGCTTCGGCGCTGCGGACCGCTCTTTCACACGACCCATGACAACACAGGGCCGCCAACGCCTGCGCGGCCCGCCACACCAAAGGTCTTGTCCATGCATCATGCTCTCCAAACTTTATTGGACCGGGTCCGCCTGCGCGACCCGGAACAGACCGAATTCCACCAGGCTGCGGCGGAAGTGCTGCACGGCCTGGACGATTTCCTCGGCAGCCATCCGCACCTCTTCGACCACGGCCTGCTGGAGCGGCTGCTGGAACCGGAGCGCGTCATCCTATTCCGCGTGTCCTGGGTGGACGATCACGGCCGCGTCCAGGTCAACCGCGGCTACCGGGTGCAGATGAACAGCGCGCTGGGCCCGTACAAGGGCGGCCTGCGCTTCCACCCCTCGGTGACGCTGGGCACGCTGAAATTCCTGGCTTTCGAACAAACCTTCAAGAACGCCTTGACCGGCCTGCCGCTGGGCGGCGCCAAAGGCGGCGCTGACTTCGACCCCAAGGGCAAAAGCGAGGGCGAGGTGATGCGTTTTTGCCAGGCTTTCGCCAGCGAGCTGTTCCGCCACATCGGCGCCGAAACCGATGTGCCGGCCGGCGACATCGGCGTCGGAGCGCGCGAGATCGGCTATCTGTTCGGACAGCACAAGCGCTTGAGCAATCAGTTTTCCGGCGTGTTCACCGGCAAAGGGCCGAGCTACGGCGGCAGCCTGATGCGGCCGGAGGCCACCGGCTACGGCCTGGCGTATTTCGTCGAACGCATGCTGGCCACGCGCGGACAAACGCTGGCCGGCCAACGCGCGGCCTTGTCCGGCTCAGGCAACGTCGCGCTGTACGCGGCGGAAAAGCTGCTGGCGCTGGGCGTCCGGGTGATCAGCCTGTCGGATTCGGAAGGCACGCTCAGCCTGCCGGACGGCCTCAGCCCGGACTTGCTGGCGGCCTTGGTTGAACACAAGCACCAGCGCCGCGGCCGGCTGGCCGCTTTCGCCGCCCACCACGGCCTGGACTTTCTCCTTGGACAGCGGCCGTGGCGTTTGCGCTGCGATATCGCGCTGCCCTGCGCCACGCAAAACGAGCTGGACGCCGACGACGCGGAAGCCTTGTTGGCCAATGGCTGCTTCTGCGTGGCGGAAGGGGCCAATATGCCCTGCTCCGCCCAAGCGGCGCAGCGCTTTCAGCGGGCCGGCGCGCTGTACGCGCCCGGCAAGGCGTCCAACGCCGGCGGCGTGGCGGTGTCCGGCCTGGAAATGAGCCAGAACGCCACCCACCTGCCCTGGAGCGCTCAGGAAGTGGACGCCCGGCTGCGCAGGATCATGGAGGAGATTCATGAGGCCTGCGTGCGGCATGGAAGTCAGCCGGACGGCGCGGTCGACTACGCCCGCGGCGCCAATGTGGCGGCCTTCGGCAAGGTGGCCGCGGCGATGCTGGCGCAAGGCGTGATCTGAGCTAGCCACCCATGCAAAAGCCCCGCCGGAAGGCGGGGCTATGCAGTATTGAATGGAAAGCGTTTTTAGAACCTGTTCACGATCTTAGAACAACTGGTCTTTGACGTTCTCCACCGCATCCTGAGCGGCCGGCTTGTCCGGCGTCTCGCTGGCGCCGCCGCTGGCGTCGCCGCCCGCGCCCGGCACCGCGCCGTGGTTATCCACCTTCAGTTCCGGATTGGTCTTCTGGAATTCTTCGTAGTAGTACTCGTCGCCGCCGCGCTGGCCGGCGCCGGCCTTGACCACGAGGCCTTCCGGCACCGGCATGTCCACTTCCGGCTGGCCCTTGAGCGCGTTGGCCATGTAGTTGATCCATACCGGCAGCGCCGCGGTGCCGCCGTAGCCATAACGGCCCAGCGAGCGCGGCTGATCGAAGCCCACCCAGGCGGCGGCCACCAGATTGGGGTTGTAGCCGACGAACCAGGCGTCCTTCCAATCCGAGGTGGTGCCGGTCTTGCCGGCCAGATCGGTGCGGCCCAGGCTCATCGCACGGTAGCCGGTGCCGTAGCGCACCACGTCCTTGAGCATGGAGCTCATGATGAAGGCGTTGCGCGGGTCTATCGCCTGCGGCGCGTTCTGACCGGCGACGGTGGGCACGGTCTTGGCCAGCACGCGTCCGGACTGGTCTTCGATGCGGTCGATGAAATAGCCTTTGCTGCGGTAGCCGCCGTTGGCGAACACCGAGTAGCCCTCCACCATCTGCAGCGGCGTCACCGCGCCGGCGCCCAGCGCCATGGTCAGATAGGCCGGATGCTGCTTGGCGGCGAAGCCGAAACGCTGGATGTACTGCTGGGCGTAATCGGTGCCGGTAGCCATCAGCACCCGCACCGACACCAGGTTTTTGGACTGGGTCAGGCCGCCGCGCATGGTGATCATGCCGGCGAATTTGCCGTTGTCGTTCTTGGGCTCCCAGCGCTGACCGTCCGCGCCCACCACCGACAGCGGCGCGTCGTTGATCATCGTCGACGGCGTCAGGCCGCGCTCAATGCCGGCGGAGTAGATGAAGGGCTTGAAGGTGGAGCCGGGCTGACGCCAGGCCTGGGTCACATGGTTGAAGCTGCGACGGTTGAAGTCGAAACCGCCCACCAGCGAGCGGATCGCGCCGGTGCGGGTATCCATGGACACGAAAGCGCCCTCCACTTCCGGCATTTGCACGATTTCCCAATAGCCTTTTTCATGCGCGCGGATGCGGATCACCGAGCCGCGACGGATCTGCTGCGCGGCGCTGGCCTTGCCGCCCAGAGCGCGGCGGGCGAAATCCAGGCCGTTGCCCTTGATCACCGCCACCTTGCCGCCGCGCATATAGGCGCGCACTTCCGACGGACTGGCGGACAAGACGATGGCCGGCAGCATGTCGCCGCTGTCGCGCAGCTCGCTGATGGCGTCGTCCAGCGCCTCGGTCTGCTGCTCGCCTTCGGCGCCGGACAGTTCCACCGTGCTCTCCGGGCCGCGGTAGCCCATCTTGCGGTCGTAATCCACCAGGCCAGCGCGCAAGGCGTCGTACGCCCATTTCTGATGGCGGCTGTCCAGGGTGGTGTAGACCTTGAAACCTTCGGTGTACGCCGATTCGCGATAGCGTTCATACATCGCCTGGCGCACCATTTCCGCCACATACTGCGCCGGCTGGCTGCTGCTGTCCGCGCTCTGGCTGGCCAGCTTCATCGGCTCGGCCAAGGCGGCGTCGTATTGCTCCTGAGTGATGAAGTTGAGCTCGCGCATCCGGCGCAGCACGTATTGCTGGCGCAGACGGGCGCGGTCCGGGTTGACGATGGGGTTGTAGGCGGACGGCGCCTTGGGCAGGCCGGCCAGCATCGCCATTTCCGCCACGGACAAGTCCGCCAGCGGCTTGCCGTAATAAGCCTGAGCCGCGGCGGAGAAGCCGTAGGCGCGCTGCCCCAGATAGATCTGGTTGAAGTACAGCTCCAGGATCTGGTCCTTGGTCAGCGTGTGTTCGATCTTGAAGGCCAGCAGCGCTTCGTTGAACTTGCGGGTAAAGGTTTTCTCGCTGGACAGGAAGAAATTCTTGGCTACCTGCATAGTGATGGTGCTGGCGCCGGAACGGGCGTGTCCGGACACCAGATTGCCCACTGCCGCGCGCACAACGCCGACATAATCGACGCCGCTGTGCTGGTAGAAACGCTCGTCCTCTGCCGCCATCACCGCCTGCTTCATCAGCTGCGGCACTTCGTGGATGCGGGAGAAAGAACGACGCTCTTCGCCGAATTCGCCTATCAGTTGATTATCGGCGGAATATACGCGAAGGGGAATTTTCGGACGATAGTCCGTCAGTACATCAAGACTCGGCAAGCGCGGGTAGGTTATGATGATTGCAATGGCGCCTGCGCCAGCAACCAATACGGCTCCACCTAGAAACAGACCTGCAAGTATTGCGAGGATTCGTCTTAGCATATTTACAATGGGCTTTCACTGGAAACCGGATTATAACGTCTTGTGAAAGCAGGCAAGACAAACAATGGCAGCGACAGGCCAAAAAACTGTCGCATAGGACCAATCGAGGCACCTGATGCTTATCGACAAACTCAAATCCGCCCCTCCCTGGCTAGAACAACTTGGATTGGGGAAGGCTAAAAATGTTCCAATGTTGGGACTGGATATCAGCAGCACCGCCATCAAACTGGTGGAGCTATCCCGCTCGGGTAAAAATTGCCAGGTTGAGCGCTATGTGATTGAAATCTTGCCCAAAGACGCGATCAGCGACGGCAACCTGGTGGACATCGAAGGCATAGCGGAAACCCTGCGCCGCGCCTGGAAGCGGCTGGGCAGCCCCACCCGCCACGTCGCCATCGCCATTCCCACGGCGATGGCTATCTATAAGAAGCTGCTGGTGCCGGTCAGCCAAACCGACAACTTGGCGGAATTGATCGAATCCGAAGCCAATCAGAGCATTCCCTTCCCGCTGGAAGAGGTGAACCTGGACCATCAGGTGCTGGGGCCGGCGCCGTCCAGCATCGACGATCTGGAAGTGCTGCTTTGCGCCGCCCGCAAGGAAAAAGTGGAAGAGCGCGTGGCGGTGGTGGAAATGGCCGGCCTGCGCGCTCAGGTAGTGGACGTCGAGTCCTTCGCCATGATGACGGCTTTCGAACAAGTCGAGCAGCAGTTGCCGGAACAGGGCATGAACCAGACCTTCGCCCTGTTCGACATCGGCGCCACCCGCATTCACTGCAACGTCATCCGCAACAACCAGCAAGTTTATTACCGCGAACAAGTGTTCGGCGGCCAGCAATTGACGCGCGACATCCAGCGCCGCTACGGCATCAGCTACGAAGAAGCGGAAAGCGGCAAACGCGGGATGAGCCTGCCGGACGGTTATGAGTCCGAACTGATGCATCCTTTCGTCGACTCGCTGGCGCAGGAGATACAGCGCGCGCTGCAGTTCTTCTACACCACGGTCAGCGTGTCGCAATACCTGCGCGTCGACTACATCCTGCTGGCCGGCGGCTGCAGCATGCTGCCGGGCCTGGACGACGCGGTGGCCGGCCGCACCCAGATCAGCACCATGATCGCCAACCCGTTCAGCACCATGGTGCAATCCAGCCATATCCGTCTGAAGGAACTGCTGATGGACGCGCCGGCGCTGCTGGTGGCCTGTGGCTTGGCCATGCGGAGGTTCGACTGATGATACGCATCAACCTCCTCCCGCACCGCGAACAGAAAAAAGCGGCGCATCGCCTGCGCTTCCAGGTGATGTTGGGACTCACGCTGGTGGCCTCGCTAACCTTGGTGGTGCTCAGCTATCTGATCATCGGCAGCCGCCTGTCCCATCAACAACAGCGCAACGATTTCCTGCAAGGCGAAATCTCCAAGCTGGACAGCCAGATCAAGAATATCGGCACCTTGAAAAAGCAACGCGACGATCTGCTGTCCCGCAAGCAACTGGTGGAACGGCTGGAACAGGGCCGCAACGAGGGCGTGCACGTTTTCGACCAACTGGTGCGCCAGACCCCGGACGGCGTTTATCTGAAAAGCTTCAAACAGGCCGGCAACCAATTCACGCTGTCCGGCTACGCGCTGTCCGGCGCTCGGGTTTCCAACTATATGCGCAGCCTGGCGCAATCCAATGTTTTTGACGTGCCGGTGCTGGTCGAAGTGAAGGCCGCCAGCATCAACGGCCAGCGCGCCAACGAATTCACCCTGAACTGCAGCCTGCGTGAAGCCGCCCCGCCCAAAACCGGCCAGCCCGCCGCCGCCCCCGGAGCCAAACCATGACGCTGGACGAATTGCGCACGCTGGATCCCAAGGACATCACCAATTGGCCGCTGCAGGGCCAGGCCATCGCGCTGGCGCTGCTGGTCGCCTGCTTCGTCGGCCTCGGTTACTTCTTCGTGCTCAGCGATGAACTGGACCGCCTCAACGGCGCCAAGCAACAGGAAGAGCAGCTCAAGCAGACTTATGTCGACAAGAAGCGCCAGGCGGTCAATCTGGACGCGCTGCAACAGCAATTGAAGGAGATCGACGCCTCCTTCGGCGCCCTGCTCAAGCAACTGCCGACCAAATCCAATATGGACACGCTGCTGACCGAGATCAACCAGGCCGGCATCGGCCGCGGGCTACAGTTCGAGCTGTTCCGGCCCAATCCGGAAATCAAGACGGCCGAGATGGCGGAAGTGCCGATCACCATTCGCCTGACCGGCAGCTATAACGACTTGGCCGCCTTCGTCAGCGATGTGGCGCAGTTGTCCCGCATCGTCACCATCGTCGACATCAGCCTGACGCCGGACGCCAAGGGACCGCGCCTGACCATGGACGCCACCGCCAAGACTTTCCGCGCGCTGGAGCCCGAGGAGCGGGCCGCGCAGCCGGCCCCCGCCAACAAGTGAGCCGCAAACCCCATGACAAGAACTCTCGCTTGCTTACTGCCCTTGTTGCTCGCCGCCTGCGGCAGCAGCGACACCGATGATCTGCGCCAGTGGATGCAAACCAGCACCCAGGGCCTGCGCGGCCAGATTGAGCCGCTGCCCCAGGCGCAGCCCTACCAGCCGTTCGCCTACCAGGCCTTCGACCTGCTAGACCCCTTCAATTCGCAGAAACTCGCCGCGGCCAAGAACCAGAACCTGGCGAACGCGCCGGACATGAAGCGGCCGCGCGAAGCGCTGGAAAACTACGATCTGGACAAGTTGAAGATAGTCGGCGTCATCCGCCGCGGCGGCGCCAACTACGGCCTGGTACGCACGCCGGAAGGCGCGATTTACCGCGTTCAGGCCGGTAATTTTGTCGGGCCCAATTTCGGCCAGATCAAGAAAGTCGGCGACACGGACATCCAGTTGACTGAGACCGTGGAAGATTTGAACGGAGAATGGGTGCAGCGCAACACCAGCATGTACCTGGACGAACAAGGGCAAAACAAATGAGCAAGCACTCCATCAAACTGTTGTCCGGGCTGGGCCTGTCCCTGCTGTTCAGTTTCGCCGACGCCGGCCCGGCGATCACCGCGATCCAGCTCGCCAACGGCGACGGCGACCAACAGGTGCTGCAAGTCAGCTTTGACGGCCCCGCCGTCCAGCCCAACAGCTTCGCCATCGCCAACCCTCCGCGCATTGCCTTCGACTTCGCCGGCGCCAGCGTCAAGATGGCCAAGCCGCAGCAAGACTTCGGCGGCCCGCTGGTAAAATCCGCGGTGGCGGTGGAGGCCAACGGCCGTTCCCGGCTGGTGCTCAGCCTAAGCCGCAACGCGCTGTACAGCAGCAGCGTGGCCGGCAACACGCTGCGGGTCACGCTGAACCCGAACCTGGGCAACGCCGCTCAAGCCGCCACGCCGGTGGAGCGCCCCGCGGCAAGCCAGCAAACAGCCGCGCGCCCAAGCCAGGCCCAGATCGCCAGCGCTCAGCCGCTGGCGCTGGACTTCCGCCGCGGCAAGAACGGCGAAGGCCGGGTGGAGATCAAGCTGCCGTCCGCCAATACCCCGGTCGATATCCGTCGCGAAGGCAAACAATTGCTGGTGGACGTACTGGGCACTCAACTGGACAGGCAGAATCAGCGACGCCTGGATGTGTCCGACTTCGGCACCCCGGTGTCCAAGATCGACGCCCGCAATCAGGGCGGCAACAGCCGCATCCAGATCCAGCCGCAAGGCGACTGGGATTTCTCCTCCTACCAGACCGACGGCCAGTTGGTCGTCGAAATTCGCCGGCCGGCGCCGGAATCCGCAGCCAGCGCCGACGCCAACCAGAAACCGCAGTACAAAGGCGACAAGCTGTCTCTAAACTTCCAGAACATCGAAGTGCGCACCGTCTTGCAGGTGATCGCCGAATTCACCGGCCTCAACATCGTCACCAGCGACTCGGTCAACGGCAATATCACGCTGCGACTGAAAGACGTACCCTGGGACCAGGCGCTGGACCTCATCCTGCAAACCAAGGGCCTGGACCAGCGCCGCGCCGGCAACATCATTCAGATTGCGCCGCGCGAGGAGTTGCTGGCGCGCGACAAGCAGGTGCAGGAGGCCAGGCAGCAACTGGCCACGCTGGAACCGGTACGTTCGGAAACCTTCGTTCTGCGCTACCGCTCGGCGGAGGATTTCAAAAAGGTGCTGGACGGCACGAACACCACCGGCAAGAAGGAAAGCATCCTGACCGAGCGCGGCAGCGCGCTGATCGACCCTAAGACCAATACCCTGATCATCAACGACACCGGCAGCACCATAGACAAGATCCGCGACATCATAGGCAAGACCGATGTGCCGGTGAAACAGGTGCTGATCGAAGCGCGCATCGTCGAGGCCACCGACAACTGGAGCCGCAATCTGGGCGTCAAGCTGTCCTATGACCGTTTTACCAGCAACGGCATCATTTCCGGCGGCGGGCTGGACAACGCCATCACCAACGCGAATGGTCGCCTAAACAACGCCACCGCCACCCCCTATGTAATCAAGCCCGGCATCAATCTACCAATCACCAACCCCGCCGGCTCCCTAACCGCACTGTACACCGTTGGCAAATCAGCCATCATCGGTCTGGAGTTGCAGGCGCTGCAGACCGAGAACAAGGGACGGGTGATCTCCAGTCCACGCATCATGACCGCGGACCGGCAGGAAGCCACCATCGAACAGGGCACGGAGATCCCCTATCAAGAGGCCTCGTCCAGCGGCGCCACCTCCACCTCGTTCAAAAAGGCGGTGCTCAGCCTGAACGTCAAGCCGCAGATCACGCCGGACAACCACGTGATGCTGGACATCAAGGTCAACAAGGACAGCGTCAGCCCTACGCTGACCGTGGGAGGCACTCCGGCACTGGACACCAAGAAGGTCACCACCCAGGTGCTGGTGGAGAACGGCGGCACGGTGGTGATAGGCGGCATTTACCAGCAACAAATCAGCGATGTCGTCAACAAAGTGCCGCTGCTCGGCGACATTCCCTTCTTGGGCGCCCTGTTCCGAAGCTCGCAGAAGTACGACAACCGCACTGAATTGCTGGTCTTCATCACACCGCGCGTGGTGGAGGACCTGAGCGGCAATAATCAGTAAAACCCCGGCCCCGGCAGCGCCCCAGGCGCTGCTGCAACGCCGAAAGACAGCGCGGCCAAGCTCGGCTACAATGCCTGCCATGGAGAAACCGGCAGGCAATTTTTTTCTGGTCGGCTTGATGGGCGCGGGCAAGACCACGGTAGGCCGAGCTTTGGCGCGGCGCACCGACAAAACCTTTTACGACTCTGACCACGAGATCGAGGCCAGGACCGGCGTACGCGTCGCGACCATCTTCGACATCGAAGGCGAACTGCGCTTCCGCGACCGGGAAACCTCGGTCATCGCCGACCTCGCCCGCCTGGACAACATCGTGCTGGCCACCGGCGGCGGCGCCGTCATCCGTCCTCAAAACCGCGCCTGCCTGGCCGCTCACGGCACCGTGATCTATCTGCGCGCCACCATAGACGATTTGCTGGCCCGCACCCTGCACGACAAAAACCGCCCATTGCTGCAGATCGCCAACCCCAGGGGCAAGCTGGAAAGCCTGTTTCAGGAACGCGACCCCTTGTACCGCGAAGTTGCCGACATCGTCGTCGACACCACGCAGCAGAATGTCAGCCTGCTGGTTGCCCATCTGATGGAGCAGCTCTCCGCCCTCCCCCCCAAACACCGCCCCGAACAAGGAAGCTGATTGTGATTACTCTCGACCTGATCCTGCCCGACACCCGTTACCCGATTCACATTGGCCGGGACTTGCTGGAACAGGTCGAGTTGCTGCTTCCCCATCTACCCTTGCCCAAGGTCGCCATCATCAGCAACGAGACCGTGGCGCCGCTGTATCTGGCCCGGCTGCAGCAAGCGCTGGCCCGGCACCGGATCGATTCCTTCAGCGTTGTCTTGCCGGATGGCGAGCAGCATAAGGACTGGAACACGCTGAACCTGATTTTCGACGCGCTGCTGTCGCGCAACGCCGAACGCAAGACCACCTTGATCGCGCTGGGCGGCGGCGTCGTCGGCGACATGACCGGCTTTGCCGCCGCCTGCTATCAACGCGGCGCGCCCTTTATCCAGATCCCCACCACCTTGCTGGCGCAGGTCGACTCCTCGGTCGGCGGCAAGACCGCGATCAACCATCCGCAAGGCAAGAACATGATAGGCGCGTTCTACCAGCCCAAGGCGGTGATCGCCGACATGTCGCTGCTGGACACGCTGCCGGAGCGCGAGTTGTCCGCCGGCCTCGCCGAAGTGATCAAGTACGGTCTGCTGGGCGACGCCGCCTTCCTAGGCTGGCTGGAAGAGAACATGCCGCGCCTGCGCGCGCGCGACCCCGACGCGCTGCAGCACGCGGTCAAGCGAAGCTGCGAGATGAAGGCGGACATCGTCGGCCAGGATGAAAAGGAGCAAGGCGTGCGCGCCCTGCTCAATCTGGGCCACACCTTCGGCCACGCCATCGAAGCCGGCCTGGGCTACGGCGTCTGGCTGCACGGCGAAGCCATCGGCGCCGGCATGGTGCTGGCCGCCGCCGCCTCCGCCGAATTGGGCTGGCTGTCCTCCGCAGACGTTGAACGCGTGCGCGGCCTGGTGGCCGCCGCCGGCCTGCCGGTCAAGAGCCCGCGGATGCCGATGGCGCGCTGGCTGGAGCTGATGAGCCACGACAAGAAGGTGGAAGCCGGCACCATCCGATTTGTGCTATTGCAACAACTGGGCCAAGCCACTATTCAGGCCGGCCTGCCCTCTGCAATACTCGAGAAAATACTGAACAGCAATAGTTAGCGTTCAAACGGCATCGGTACAGATCCGATAAGGATTTCTACGGATTGCCGCTAGCGCCGCTTCATCAGAATAATGAATCTACCGGAGATGGAGAAGGCCGGCTGGTCAGCCCCGCATAAAGCTTGAAGCCAGAGCGCACAATATCGGGGAACCGCCGGCGAGGCCAAGTCGTTGCAAAGCGGAAGGGGAGAAGCCACATGGTAGCGTTGAGCGCGTTTGCCGCCAGTTTTGGACTGATGGCGGGATATTACGCCCTGCAATTCTTATGGAAGAAAGTACGTTACACCAAGCCGTGTCAGCGCGGCATCGATCCGGTGGGCGAGGCGGAAGTTTTCCTCGCCTATGGCCGTACCCGCGACGCGGTGCGGGTGCTGAAGGATTCGCTGCGCGACAATCCGGACGATCTGCCGGCCAAGGTCACTTTGTTGCGAGCCTACTCCAGCGAATGCAATCGCGAGGCCTACTGCCTGCTGGCGCGCGACGTTCAGTCGCAAGTGCAAGACCAGCCGGTTTGGCACACCATTCAGGAGAACGGCCGTCGCTTAGCGCCGCAGGACCCGCTGTTCGAAATCAAGCTCTGAGAACTGCTTACAATCTGCTGCGCGTCGACGATACGGCGTTGAAAACGTCCTCGAAATGCTCATGTACCGTATGATCATTCCGCTTTCTCAGCCGTTTTCGGCTTAGCTCGCGAGATCGTAAACACGTTCCGAGTCCTCGATGCAATCAAGCCGGCCATGGCCTCCGCCATGGCCGGCTTGATTGCATCTCCGCGCCCGCGCTCATTCCGCAGCCGCGTCCTCGTCCTTGAACTGCAGGCTATGCAGCTTGGCGTAGAGCCCCCCTCGCGCGAGCAACTGCGCGTGGGAGCCTTCTTCGGCAATCTCTCCCTGATGCATCACCACGATGCGATCCGCGTTTTCTATCGTCGACAGACGATGGGCAATCACGATAGTGGTGCGATTCTTCATCAGGTTTTCCAGCGCGCTCTGCACCAACCTCTCGGACTGGGTGTCCAGAGCCGAGGTCGCCTCGTCCAGAATCAACAGCGGCGCGTTTTTCAACAAGGCGCGGGCAATCGCCAAGCGCTGGCGCTGCCCGCCGGACAGACGCACGCCGTTTTCACCGATCAGGGTGTCGAAACCGTCCGGCATCGCCTCGATGAACTCCAGCGCATTAGCCGCGCGCGCCGCCTCCACCACCGCTTCGCGACTGTGCGACGCTTCGCCGTAGGCGATATTGGCCGCCACGCTGTCGTTGAACAGCACCACGTCCTGACTCACCATGGCGATGTGCCGGCGCAGATCGCTCAGGGGCATATCCTGCAAGCGCACATCGTCCAAACGAATCTCGCCGCCGTCCGGATCGTAAAATCGCGGTATCAGGCTGACCAAGGTAGTTTTGCCGCTGCCGGACGAACCCACCAAGGCTATGGTCTCGCCGGGCTGAACCTGTAGATTAATGTTCCTCAGCACCTGCCGCTCCGCCGCCGGATAGCCGAAGTTCACTCCCGAGAGCTGCAACTTGCCGCGGGTGCGCGGCAAGGCGGTTCGGCCGTGATCGGGCTCTTCCGGCAAGTCGAGAAAATCGAAGACCGACTCCGCCGCCGCCAAGCCTCGCTGCATGGCCTGGGCAATGCCGGTGATGCGCTTGACCGGCGCGAACAGCAACATCATCGCGGTCAGAAAGGACATGAAGTCGCCAGCGGTGAAAGCGCCGCCCTGGGCACGCAGCGTGGCGAAATACAGGATGGCGGCCAAAGCGCAAGCGATCATCAGCTGAGTAACGCCGGTGTTAGCGGATGTCGCCGCGCTCTGCTTGACCGCGTTGCGGCGGATCGCCGCCGCCGCTTGGCGAAAACGCTCGCTCTCGCGCGCTTCGCCGCCATAGACCTTGATCACGCGTTGGCAATTGATGCCCTCGCCCAACACCTGGGTCAACAAGGCCATATTCTGCTGGTTCTCGCGTGATAGATTGCGCAGCCGCTTGCCCACTATTCGCATGCAGAAAGACACCACCGGCAACACCAGCAGACAGATCAGAGTCAGCTGCCAATCGATATACAACAGCCAGGCCAGCAGGCTGATTGCAGTGACTCCGTCCTTGACCGTGACCGTAATCACGCTGAAGCCGGCCTCAGTCACCTGATTGACGTCGTAGGAGATCCGCGACACCAGTCTTCCCGACTGATTGTCGGCGTAGTACTGCACTGGCAGACGCAGCATCTTGGCGAACATCTGTTCGCGCAGCGTCTGCACCAGGTGTCCAGTCAACCAGCTGGAAGTGTATTCATTGATGAAGCTGGTGACGCCACGCACCGCGAACACGCCGATGATGGCCAAGGGCACCCAGGCGATCGCATGCGGATCGCGGTTGACGAAGCCGTTGTCGATCAAGGGCTTCATCAGGCGGGCGAAGGCCGGCTCGGTCAAGGCCGCCACCGTCATCGACACCAGCGAGATCAGGAAGACCTTCCAGTAACGGCCCAAATATCCCAGCAAACGGCGATAAATCGCCCAGTTGCTTTGCAAAGAATTCTTCATTCGTTTCTATCATCCAACGCCCGCGCCCACGGGGCGGTCATAAGTCAGAGCATCAAATCCCCGGAGCGTTCAAGCCGCTGAGTTCCAGGATACCCCGAAGGTTTTGTTCCGGCGCAAAGCGCGAACGCACATCGGCGCGCCCGGCTTGGGCCCAGATTTTCATCATTGCCGGCTGGCTCAGCGCCAGATCAATCGCCGAAGCCCAGGCGGGAGCGTCTCCCGGCGGCGCCAACATGCCGGTTTCGCCATGACTCATGGTCTCAGGGATGCCGCCGGTGTCGCTGGCGATCACCGGCACGCCCAGACCCAGCGCCTCGATCTGCGACATGCCCAAGGGCTCGTAGCTGGACGGCATCAATACCAGGTCGGCGCGCTCCAGCAAGGCGGCCACCGGGCTCACCACCCCAGCCAACAACACTCTATCCTGCAAACCCAACTGCCGCGCCAGCCCGGCGATCGCCTGCTGCTCCGGCCCTTCTCCGGCAATCAGATAACGCGCGTCCGGCCACTTGTCTCTCAGCAAGTCCAAGGCCGCTAACACCGTCCTATGCCCTTTTTCCCCGCGCAACATCGCCGCTTGCACCAGCAAAGGTCCGGAGGAACGGGACAGCCACAGCTCCAACTCTGGCGGCAAGGGCAGCGCGGCGGCCTGATCCAGAGCGTCGAAATCGATGCCGGGATAGACCACGTGCAGCTTTTCGGGACGGATTGCCGGATTCTCCAGCAAACAGCGCTTCAGATAAGCGCTGGGCAACATGGTCGCGTCCATCAGCTGGTTATAGCTCCAGGCCGAAGCCTGGCCAGGCTGATAAGTGCGCGAGCGCAGCAGAAAGGGCCGGCAGCGCCCCATCAGCCGCGCGGCAATAGCCAGATTATTACTGTCGTGACCGCTGTGGCAAATGGCCAGCCGCGGACGATGACGGCGCATCCAGGCGCTTAAGCCCAAAATCGATGGCATGTGGAGGCTGTTTCGAAAACGCAGCGGCAAGACTTCCAGCCCGCGCTGGCACGCCACCTCCATCACCCTCGTCTGCGGCCTACAGGCCAGCACCGGGCGAAAGCCACGCTCACCCAGCAGGCGCATCTGCTGCATCAGCTGCAGTTCCTGTCCGCCGACATTGGGAGAGGACTCGGTGAACAGCACCCAATCACGCATGCGCGGCGCCTTTCTCACGCTGTCTCAGCTCCGCCAACAGGGCGGCGGCGGTGAACAGGAAGATATGCAGCATATGATCCTTGTTCACGCTTTCCAGCAACATGCGTCCAAGAAAACCGCAAGTCACCAGCATCAACACCAGCCCCAACGTATCGCGCCTCAGACGGAAGGCCCGATAACCGGTCCAGATCAGCACGCCGCAAAACGCCAGCCATAGCGCGATGCCGCCCACGCCCAAACCCACGCCCAGATCAATGAAACCGCTGTGGCTGTGACCGACCTGATTGGGATGGCCCGTCGCCGTTAGCGCATTGGTGAACGCATTGCGGCTATAGCCATAGCCCATGGGCTTGGCCGCGATGAGATCAAGGCCGCTATGAATCCAAGCGACCCTTTCATAGGCGGAACCATCCACATCCATGCCATTTGACAATTTGGGCTGAGGCTCCATCCGCAACCAGGCTTTAGTATCGGCATAATGCCAACCCGCAGTGGCCGACTCAAAGAATATCTGATTGCGGCTATCTTGCCGCACAGTGTAAATCGTAATGCTAGTGGCACCGACCAGGACTAGTGCCCCAATAGCCAGAGCTTTGCCCCAACCAATCTTGACGCCTTCAAATACTGTATAAACAAGCAACATCGACAGCATCAGGTAAACAAGGCCAATCATGCCATTACGTGCCCCGGCCTTTAGGCTGACAAACAGAATCAAAGCAGCGGCACAACTCAGTCCCCAACTAGGAATATGTGTGATCTTTCGTCTAGCACCTCGCCCCAGGCAATAAGCCGCCACGATAAACGCCAACACGAAATTCATAAAGAAGGTGAATTCAAGCTTGGTAGCCGTGGTAAACGCCTCCATATACGGCCACAAGCCCGTAGTCAGATAGACGTAAGCGCCATGGGCAAACTCGACCAAGGCCAATACGCAACCGGCAGTGATGACCAAATCCGAAATCGTCCAGCGCCGAGGGGGGCGGAACAAAGCCAAGCCAGCCACAAACCACAAGCCCCCGATCAATAGCTGGCTGCGGAATTCGCTGACGGAGGCTTCCGGCCACATCGAAAGCAATAGGGTGTGAAGCAAGGCGTATAGCAAGAACGCGCCCATGGCCGTCAACGGCCGGCCTTGCTCGCGCCAGCCGCTTTTGAGGTCGGCATAGTTTTTCGCCACCAGAACCAGCATCAACAACAAGATCACATAACGCAACGCGATCGTGTGGGACACATTGGCCAAGGTCAGAAACAACAAGGACAGGCCGATAGCCAAGCGGCCATGCCAGCGCGGCTCAATACTCAGATGATCATTCATGCAGAAGTTTTTCCAAGGTCTCGGCCACCAGCCCGACAGGTATCGCAGCCATACATTGCGCCTGGCGGCATTCGCCGGCCTGATCGCCAAATTTTCTAAAACAACGCAAGGCCCAATCGACATCGCGATAATGCACGCTGCGCTGATTGCGGCAAGGAAACCACGCAGGGCCGACGCCAACGCAGGTAAAGCCGGCGAAAAAACGGCTTGCGCCGAACAAGGTCTCGCTGCCCGGCCCGAACAGCATTAGCAAGGGCGCGCCCGCCACTTTGGCCAGATGCGCGATGCCGGTGTCCGGGCATACGCAGGCTCTGGCACGGCTCAAAACATCACGCAATTGCACCAGGCTCAGCGTGCCGGCCATGACGATATCGTCCGGCCCCACCTCGATGGCCGATAGCAAATGCTGCTCCCCGGGCCCGCACGACCACACTACCGCGCACCGGCAAGCCCGCGCTGTGGCGGCGACCTGCTCCCAGCTGGATGCAGGCCAAAAGCGGGTTGCCGAACTCGCGCCGACGTGCAGCACGACGAAACGTTCCGGTAAGGACGGCAACCCTTCTGCAGCCGTCGGCCAATCCTGCAAACGAAACAGCCGGGGCTCGGGCCCATCGATCAAACGGGAGGCGGTGTCGGTCCAGGCTTCCGGCTGCCCGGCGTACGGCACCGCCTCGTCCAACAGCCAGTTTTTATAAAGCGGCGTTTCCCCGGCAAAGCCCACTATCCAGCGAGCGCCCATCGCACGCGCCAGGAAACTCAGCCTGTTTTCACCCATCAGGTAGACGATGTCGAAACGCTCTTCGGCGAACAAACGCCGGATTGAAGTAAAATCGCGCGGCTGCCAAGGCAGCGGCCGAATACCATACGGTCGCGTTTCATACAGCGGCGCTTGTCCCGGCGGGCAAGCCAGCACGATCTCCGCCTTGGGGAAGCGCTCGCGCGCCTTGGCCAGCAAGCTGGTCGCCATCAAGGCATCGCCCAGTAGAAACTGATGCAGGATCAAGACACGGCGCGTGCGCTCGGGGTCAGGCTTGCGGCGCAGCCATTGCCAAGGCAAGCGCAGCAACAGCGCGGCGAAGATCAGCAAGCGCCCGGGGAAACGCCCCGGCCTCATTCGCCGGCCCCGCGCTCGACGCCGGACGACAGCTCCCGGTACAAGGCCAGCATCTGCCCCACCATATTGCTCTCGCTCAAGCCCGCCACCCGCGCGCGCGCAAGCTCCCCGCTGCGCGGCCAGTTCGCGCTCGCGGCGAGCCAGGCCGCCACATTGTCTTGCCAGGCGGCCGCATCCCCCGCCTCGGCCAGCCAGCCGGTGACGCCCGGCTCCAGCAGTTCGGCACCGCCGCAGCGGGTGCTGGTCAGCACCGGCAAGCCGCAGGCCATGGCCTCTATCACCACCGAACCAAACGGCTCGTACAGCGTAGGCAGGATGAAACCGTCCGCCAGTCCGTAATGGCTGCGCACATCGCGCTGCGGACCGGTAAAGTGCGTCCGCTCGGACAGGCCCAGCCGGGCCGCCAGCCGCTGATAGCGCGCCAGCTTCTTGTCTCCGCCCACCACCACCAGATGCACGGCGGCGTGCGGCGCGACGGCGCGCAGCGCCTGCGCCACGCCCTTGCGCTCAAAACCGGACCCCACATAGACCAACACCGGCGCCTTCGACGGAATGCCGTAGCGCTCGCGCAACGCCTCCCGCTGCTCGCGCGCTGCCGCCGGATTGAAAAAGTTGCTGTCCACGCCGTTGTGGATCACTACGCAACGCCTCGGGTTCACGCCGAAACGGCCCACCACGTCGTCTCGCACCAAGGCCGAATTACAGATCACCGCCCGCAATGCCGAATGCCGGAACATCGCTCGTTCGGTGCGCAACATGTAATGGTGGTAAGGGTTGCAGAAGGTGGCCAAGCGCCGCCACCAGGACGCGCCCTCCAGCCGCGCGTCCAACCAGGCGGCGTGCACGCCGTCGCCGGCGCGAAACACATGGCAGCCGGGAATACGCTCGTGCGATTGCACCAGATCGGCGCCGGCCTGCGTCCATGCGGCGCGCGCGGCGCGGGCGAAACTCCAGTCGCGCCAAACGCTGCCCAGATAAAACGGCTTGACCCCCACCGTTTCCACCCCCGGCAGGCTTTCCCAATTGCGGCTGATCAACAGCGGGCTGAACTCGCCGCCGGCCTGCAATTGCTTGACGA
Organism: Chromobacterium fluminis; assembly: GCF_011602385.1. Lineage (NCBI taxonomy): Bacteria > Pseudomonadati > Pseudomonadota > Betaproteobacteria > Neisseriales > Chromobacteriaceae > Chromobacterium > Chromobacterium fluminis. Next base: position 27,836 of record NZ_JAAOMA010000016.1, read on the forward strand.
TGGCGCTGACGATGCGCTCCGCGCCGCCCGCCGGGTTGTATTTCTGCCGGATAATCGCCAGCCGCTTCATGCGCTCTCCTTCAAGACCGCGTCCACCGCCGCCAACACCGCGTCCACTGTGATGCGCTGCAGACATTCGCTTTGCCAGCCTCCGCCGCAACCGGCGTTGCCGCAGGGGCGACAGGCCATAGGCTCCGACACCACCCGGTTCGGCACCTGCCACGGACCCCATTCAATATCCCCCGACGGGCCGAACAAGGCGACGCAAGGCGTCTTCATCGCCGAGGCGATATGCATGGGCACCGAGTCCACGCCGATGTACAAGCGCGCCTGGTCTATTGCCGCCGCCAACTCCTTCAAGCTCAGCGCGCCGGCCAGGCTGGCCACCGGCCGTTCCAGCCGCGCTTCGATGTCGGCGATCATCGCCATTTCTTCCGCGCCCGGCGCGGCCGACAAGACCAGTTGTTCGCCGCGCGCGCTCAAGGCGTCGATCAAGGCGCTCATTTTCTCCGCCGGCCAGCTCTTGAACGACCAGCGCGAGGTCGGGTGCACCAGGATGTAAGCGCCGGGCCGCAAACCGCGCTCGGCCAGCTTGGCCGCCAGCGTGGCCTCGGCGTTGTGCCCCGGCACCAACACCAACTCGCGCTGGCTTGCGTCCGGATACACGCCGATACGCCTCAGAGCGTCCAAATGGATCTCAATAGTGTGGCGGCGATTGCCCGGCACCTGCAGATAGCGGTGGGTGAAACTCTTTTTGAAGAAGCGCCCATAAGGACCCTGCGGGCCCACAGACCAGCGCGGCGCGAGCAAGCGCGCCAGCCAAGCCCCGCGATTATGCTCGGTCAGCGTGATCACAAGATCGTAACCGCGGGCGCGCAAACGGCTCAGCAAACCCAGCTCGGCGCGGTACTGGCCCAGCGGCCCCAATTTTTTCCAATTGCGATCTATGGTGTGCAGTTGCGCAATAGCCGGGTGAAGACTCAGCATTTCCCGGGTGTCGTGGTAGACCAGCGCATCGATCTCCAGATGCGGCGCCTGCTGTTGCAGCGCGGAAAACAGCGGCGAAGTCAGCAGCACGTCGCCGTGGTGGCGCAGCTTGATGACCAGCACCCGCCGCACGGCGTTCAGGTCGATGGGATCGTTCAGCATAAGAAAGGAAAAAGCCGGATCAGACACCCGGCTCGGCATTCAATTGTTGCAAAAGATCGGCGATTTTATCAGGGTCTTCGCTTCTAAGCATGCGCGCCGTAATCGGCGCGATCTGATCCAGGTGAGTATTGAGCACCTGTTGCTTGACCGCCAGCAGGTTGGCCGGATGCATGGAGAACTTGCGCAGACCCATGCCCAGCAGCAAACGCGTCAGTCTGGCGTCGCCGGCCATCTCGCCGCACACCGACACCGGCACCCCGCCCTTGATGCCAGCCTTGATGGTGTGCAGGATCAACTTCAACACCGCCGGATGGATAGGGTCGTACAAATGGCTGACCGAATCGTCGTTGCGGTCGATCGCCAGCGTGTACTGGATCAAATCGTTGGTCCCCACCGATAGGAAGTCGATATGTTTGAGAAAGCTGCCCACCACCAGCGCCGCCGACGGGATTTCTATCATCGCGCCCACTTCGATCTCTTCCGAATAGGCGACCTTCTCCTCGCGCAGCTCCTGCTTGGCGTATTCGAATTGCGCCAACGCCTGTTTCAGTTCCGGCAGCGAATTCACCATCGGAAACAAGACCTTGATCTTGCCGTGCACCGAGGCGCGCAGCAGCGCTCGCAATTGCTCGCGGAACATCAGCGGCTCGGCCAGGCATAGACGGATGCCGGTCAGGCCTAGCGCCGGATTGTCCGCCACCGCGTGGTTCAGCCATTTCGGGTTCTTGTCCGCGCCCAGATCCATGGTGCGGATGGTCACCGGCAAACCCTTCATGGTTTCCGCCACATGCCGGTAGGCCTCGTACTGCTCGTCCTCGTCCGGCAAAGTGTCGCGGCCCAGAAACAGGAATTCGCTGCGGAACAAGCCCACGCCCACCGCGCCGGACTTGCGCACGTCTTCCACGTCCTGCGGCAGCTCGATATTGGCCAGCAATTCGATCGCGGTGCCGTCCTGTGTCTTGGCGTTGGACTTGCGGATAGACGACAGCTTGCGCCGGGCGTCGCGCCAGGCGCGCAGCCGGCGGCGGTACTCCGCCAGCACCAAATCGTCAGGATTGATGATCACCACGCCTTGCAGGCCATCGACGATGATCAACTCGTCTTCGCGGATCAGCTCTCGCGAATGATGCAAGGCGATCACGGACGGCAGGTCTAGGCTCCGTCCCAGAATCGCGGTATGCGAGGTGGCGCCGCCGACATCGGTGACGAAGGCGGCGAAATTGGAGTCCTTGAAATAAACCATGTCGGCCGGCGACAGATCGTGCGCCACCAGAATGTGGTCGTCGACCAGGTCTTCCGGCGCCGGCAGTTGCGGCACGTCGCCGTCCAGGTTCTTGAAGATGCGCTCCACCACTTGCAGCACATCGTTCTTGCGTTCGCGCAGATAGTCTTCCTCGATCGCGTCGAACTGCTCGACCAAGGACTCGCATTGCAGCTTCAACGCCCACTCGGCGTTGCAACGCTGTTTTTCAATGATTTCGCGCGGCTCGCGCGAGATGGTGACGTCGCCCAACAGCATGATGTGCAAAGACAGGAAGGCGCCTAGCTCCGCCGGCGCGTTCTCTGGAATGCTGCCCCACAACATTTCCAGCTCTTTGCGAGTGTCGCGGATGGCTTCATCGAAGCGCGCCAATTCCGCCGGGACTTCCTCGTCTTCCAGCAGATAGTGCGCGACATCGTCCATGCTGCGCGAAATCAAATGGGCACGGCCAATGGCAATGCCGCCGCCTATGGCCACCCCGTGCAGGATGATACTCATCGTCCCGTCCTCAGGCTCCGGCTTATTCGGCTTCGTCGAATCGGTTGTTGATCAGGGCCACCAGGGCATCCAACGCCACTTGCTCATCCTCCCCGCTCACCTCCAGCTCCACGGTCGCTCCCTTGGCCGCCGCCAGCATCATCACGCCCATGATGCTCTTGCCGTTGACACGGCGATTGTTGCGCGCAATGAAGATATCGCTTTTGTAGCGGCTGGCCAGTTGAGTGAACTTGCTGGAGGCGCGGGCATGCAAGCCGAGCTTGTTGATGATTTCCACTTCAATTCGCAGCATTGCCTTCCCCCGGAATAATATAAAGCACGCCCTCCAGGCCGCCTGTGATCGCCTTGCTCACAACGATTTCCAACGGCTGGCTGCTATAGCACAAGGCTCGGACCACCATGGGCAGACTCGCCCCGGCCACCGCCTCCACTCGCCCCGGCCGAATCAGCCGGCTGGCGATATTGGACGGCGTGCCGCCATACATATCGGTCAGGATCACCACCCCGTCGCCCGCGTCCAGCCTGTCCACCAGCAACTGGGCTTCGGCTTGCTTGCTTTCCGGGTCATCGGTCTTGTCGACCGCCATCAATGCCAGATTTTCCGGCTCTCGGCCCAGGATATGCCTGGCGCAATCCGCCAGACTGCGCCCCAAGTCGCCATGCGCGATTATCAATACACCTACCATGCCAGATTCTTCATGTTGGCAGCGTCGTCGGCGCGGGGCCGGGACGCTGAAGCAAAAAGGTTGATCAACACGTCAGTCCGCCATTGTATCAGCAGTATTCTCCGAGGGTCTGCCGACATCTACGTTAGCCGCGGCCCTCCGCCTTGTATAGCGCGCTTTTCTCGGGCAGCGCAACGGTAAAACAAACGTCAACAGACCCGGGTCCGATACCAGCCCAGTTTGTCCGCCAATCCCACCACCTCGCCGACAATGATCAAGGCGGGCGAAGCGATATGATGCTTGGACATCAGTTCCGGCAGATCCCGCAGCGTGCCCGCTACCGTTCGCTGCCGCTCGGTGGTCGCCCACTCCACCGCGGCGGCCGGCGTCGTCGCCGGCTTGCCGTGCTCGATGAAAGCGTGGCACAGCTCCTGGGCTGTGGACACGCCCATGTAGACTACTACGGTCTGAGCCGGCCGCGTCAACGCGGGCCAGTCAAGCTGAATGCTGCCGTCCTGCTTATGGCCGGTAACAAAGGTCACCGACTGCGCGTAATCTCGATGGGTCAGCGGGATGCCTGCGTACGCCGCCGCCCCGCTGGCGGAGGTAATGCCGGGCACCACTTCGAAGGCGACGCCATGCGCCGCCAGCGTCTCGATCTCCTCGCCGCCGCGTCCGAAGGTGAACGGATCGCCGCCCTTAAGCCGCAATACCCGCTTGCCTTGTTGCGCCAGTTCTACCATCAAGAGATTGATGTCGCCTTGCGGCAACGCATGGTTGGCTCTGGCCTTGCCCACGTAAATGCGCTCGGCGTCGCGTCGAACCAGCTCCAGCAGCTCCGGCGCCACCAGATTGTCGTGCAAGACCACGTCGGCCTGCTGCATCAGTCGCAGCGCCCGGAAGGTCAACAAATCCGGATTACCCGGTCCCGCCCCCACCAGATAGACCGCGCCCTGCGCCGTCTGCGCTCCGGCATCCTCCAGCCGTCGCTCCATCGCCTGCTCGGCGGCGGCCTCGTCGCCGTTGATCACCGCCTCGGCCAGCGGCCCCTCCAGCACCGACTCCCAGAACGCCCGACGGCGCTCAACGTCGGGAATGCCGGCCTTGACCCGATCGCGGAAATCGGCGGCAAAACGCGCCAACCGCCCAAACCCGCTAGGAATCAGGCTTTCCAGCCGGCCGCGGATCAAGCGCGCCAGCACCGGCACCCCGCCTCCGGTCGACACGGCGATCACCAAGGGCGAACGATCGACAATGGCCGGAGTGATATAGCTGGACAGCTCAGGGTCGTCCACCACATTGACGGGAATATTCAAGGCCTGACAGGACACGGAAACTTGGCGGTTGACCTCGCGCTCATTAGTGGCGGCCACCACCAGACGCCGGCCGCTCAGCTGGGCCGGCTCGAAACAGGCGCACAAATGCGTCAGTTGGCCCTGCCTCGCCATCTCGGCCAACTCAGGCGTCAACGCCGGCGCCGCCACCGTCAGTTCCGCGCCGGCGGACAGCAAAAGCCGCGCTTTGCGCAGCGCCACCTCGCCGCCGCCCACCAGCAAACAGGATGCGCCTTGCAATTTAAGGAAGATCGGGAAGTAATCCATTTGGCCAGCTCCGCAACAATGTTTGCAGCATACTGCATTTGTTGCATAAAAACGACGCTGGCGAATGCTATCAATATTACGAAAAGCGCCCTGTTTTGCGCCTGATGCCATCATTGCAGCTTTGCGCGCCGTCGCGCCTCCGGAGAACCGCTTGAACCCAGCCTTACGCCGCCGGGCCAGTCCGCACCGTCGACTGTTCGCCGCCGCGGGCTCGCTGTGCCTGTTCGGGGCCGACTACGCGCAAGCCGCGACGCCGGACTGGCTCGCCGGCTGGCCACTTCTCGTCCCCTTGCTGGCGCTGCTGGGCCTGCCGCCATGGCGAGGCCGACGACAGCTGGCCACGCTCAGCCGGCAGGTCCGGGACAGCCGACAGCCACTGGCGCTGGCCGACGCCGCCGGTCGCCTCCTCGCCGTCTCGGACTACGCGCCGGCGCCCGTGCGCCAAGACGGCGGTCTGACCGGTTACGGCTTCAGCCGGCACGACCTCGCGCTGCTGCTGGACCCGAGCCACCCCGGCCATCGCGACGGCCTGCTGGCGGCCCATGCCGATTTGCTGGCCTTTCCCCTGCCCTGCCCGCTCCCCGGCCATCTTTTGTTGCGCCTGCAAACACAGCCCTCTGCCCACGGCCCCGGCGGCGAACTGGGAGACTGGCGCTTAGTGCTGCAGGACGCGCGGCTGGGTCTGCTGGAGTTCGACCTGGCCGGCCAAGCGGTGCGCGGCGCACCTCAAACGCTGCACGCCCTGTTGGGTTTGCCGGTGGACGCCGAGCGCATGGCGTTTTCACGCTGGCTGGAGCTGCTTCATCCGGAAGACCGCTCGCTGTTCACCGCCCTGCTAAGCCACCCGGAGCAAAGACAAGAAAGCGCCTGCGGCATGGAATTCCGCGTGCGTCACGCTCACGGTCATTGGGAATGGCTGGAGCAACGCACCCAGTTTCACAAAGACGAAGTGGGCCGCATCAGCCATATCCACGCGCTGTGCCAGATTGTCACCGCGCGCAAGCTGGCCGAGTCCGCGATGCTGCGCCGGGAACAGGAATTCCGCACCCTGGTGGAGAACTCGGAAGACGTCATCGCCCGTTACGATCTGGAGCTGCGCTGCCAATTCATCAACCGCAGCGTCAGCCGCTATTCGACGCTGACCCGCGAGGAACACCTCGGCCGCAGCGTCCACGACAAAGCCTGGCCCGAAGCCGCGCGCGCGCGTTTTGCCGAGGAGTGTGAGCGATTGATCTCCGGCGGCGAGGCTCGCTGCTTCGAACTGGAACTGAGCCTGAGCGCCCGGCGCTTCATTTTCGAGGTGAGGCTATTCCCCGAATTCGGCCTGGGCGGCGAGCTGCGCAGCATTCTGGCGGTGGAGCGCGAAATCACCCACAGCCGCCAGAGCGAACGTCTGCTGGCGGAAGAAAACGCGGTAATGGAGATGATCGCCGGCAATACGCCGCTGCAAGACACGCTGAATCAGATCTGCCGGATGATGGAGTCGCAGTTGAATCGCGGCGTCTGCTCCATCATGCTGCTGGACGCCACAGGGGAAACCTTGCGGCTGGCGGCCGGCCAAAGCCTGCCGCCCGGCTATCGCAAACTGCTGGAGCAAGTGCCGGTGGGTCCGGAGGCCGGCTCCTGCGGCACCGCCGTCCACCGCAAAAGCCTGGTCATCGTCGATGACATCGCCAATAGCCCGCTTTGGGCCGGCTACCGCGAACTGGTGGCCCCCTTCGGCCTGAGCGCCTGCTGGTCGACGCCCATTTTCTCCAGCGACCGCCGACTGCTCGGCGCTTTCGCCATCTACCACCCTGACCCGCGCCAACCCGAGCCGGAAGAACTGCAGTTGGCGCAGCGCAGCACGCATCTGATCGCCATCGCGCTGCAACGCGACGCCCACGAGAAAAAACTCTATCAGCTCGCCACCCTGGACGAACTGACCGGTCTGTGCAACCGCCGTCAGTTCATCGCGTTGTCCAGCCGCGAGATCGAGCGCAACCGACGTTATCAATTGTCCTTGACGGTGCTGATGATGGATCTGGACCACTTCAAGAACATTAACGATCGATACGGCCATGCCAAGGGCGACGAGGTGATCGTCCATTTTGCCCAAAGCTGCCGCAATGTGCTGCGCAGCACCGACATCTGCGGCCGCCTGGGCGGCGAGGAGTTCGCCGCGGTACTGCCTGACACGCGGATGGAAGACGCGCTGCTGGCGGCGGAACGCCTGCGCCGCATCGTCGCGGAGGCCCGCCTGCCGGGCGGTGAGGCAGGCTCTCTACAATACACGGTCAGCATAGGCGTCGCCGTGCTGCGCGCCGACGAAACTGAAATCGACGAAGTACTGGGCCGGGCGGACAAGCAGCTGTACCAGGCCAAGCACAACGGTCGCAACTGCATCAGCGGCGAGGAATTGCTGCTATTGCGCTAAAATGCCGGCTTGAATCTCTTTCCAAGATGTCCACCGTGAGCGCCTGGCAAACCGACTATCTCTCCCACCCGCTATATCTGCCCGTACGCGACGCCGCCGAGCTGATCGCCCCTGCTTCCTGGCCGGAGCAGGCGGACTACGACCTGCTGCTGCAGCGCTACCGGCGACAACGCCCACACGCGCTGCCACCCGCGCTGCGCTTTGCCTGCGATCTAGAGCCGGAAGCCTATTACGAGATGCACATCGGCCATACCGGAGAGATTCCCACCCGCAGCGGCAATTGGCACGACTGGTTCAACGCCTTGGCCTGGCTGGCCTGGCCGCTGAGCAAGCAGGCGCTGAACCGCCGCCACCTGCGCGCCATCGCCCGCGGAGAAACCAAGCGCGGCCCCCTGCGCGACGCGGCCACGCTGCTGGACGAATGCGGCGTCATCGTCGCCGTCGCCGACCCGGCTTTCAGCCGGATGCTGGACGATATGGAATGGCAGCGCCTGTTTCTGGAACATCGCCAAGATTGGGACCGTCGCATCGGCGTCCACGCCATCGGTCACGCGCTGTTCGAAGTCGGCCTGCGGCCGCATATCGGCTGGTGCGGCAAGGCGCTGCCGCTGGCGGTGCCGGCGGAATTCTTTACTTGGGAAGAGGCGCGCCGTCTGGCGCACTTGGACGAGGCGCTGGCGCGGCGGCTGGACGACGACGGCTTCATGCCGGCCCCCCGCTCGCTGTGGCCGCTGCCGCTGCTAGGCATTCCCGGCTGGTGGCCGGACAACAAAGATCCGGCCTTCTACGCCAACCGCGATTATTTCCGGCCGACGCGGCGGGCGAAATCCTCCAGCGTCACCGACTGAAGCTCGGCCGTCATCGGCCCCAACAGGGTTTCCACGCCGGCGCCGACATCGTCGTCGCGGTAGTTGTCGCTGCGATAAACGAACAGTTCGAACAGCTCCACCATGCAGATGGCCGACAACTTCTTGCCCAGCACCCAGCCGTCGCGCTGGCTTTTCTGAACAAAACCGCGGGAGCTCAACATATCCAGCACCCAGCCCAGTTCGTCGTAGCCCACCTTCACCTGACTGCGCAACTTCACCGGGCTCAGCAGTTCCCCGCGGTTCTGCGCCTCGTCCAACAGCAGCAACACCTCCACCGCGTCGAGAAAACGCCGCCGAGGCTCAAAGCGCCGCCGCCAGGCGTCACCTTCCCAATAGGACAGCGATGCCGTGAACACCGCGCCGCTAAGCACCACCATCCACAGGCAATACACCCACAACAGGAAAATCGGGATGCTGGCGAAAGCCCCGTACACCAATTGATAATTAGCCACCTGACCGATGTAGAAGCCGAACAAGGCGCGCGTGGCCTCCAACAAGATCGCGGTCAGCAAGGCGCCGACGCTGGCGTGCTTGATCGGCACGAAGCGGTTGGGCACGATGCGGTACAACAGCGACAGCACCAGAGCGGTCAGCAAGATGGATCCGCCGGCCTCCACCATATTGGCCAACACCGGCAACGCGTGGTCAAACTTGCTGATCTTGAACAGGCTGCGCCAGGCCAGCAGGCTGCCGCCCAACACCAGCGGCCCCAGCGTCAGCACCGTCCAGTACACCATGCTCTGCTGCAATAACGGCCGCCCGCGACGCACGCCCCAGATCGCGTTGAAAGTGCGGTCTATGGTGGACATCAGCATCAGCGCGGTGACGCCCAGCATCACGATGCCGGCGGCGGTCAGCTTCTCCGCGTTGTCGGCGAACTGACGCATATAGACGGTGATCACCTTGCCGGCGAATTCCGGCACCAGCGTGGACAGCAGCATGATCTTGAAACGGGTGCTCAGGTCAGAGAACACTGGAAACGCGGAAATCACCGTCAAGGCGATGGTGAACAAGGGCACCAGCGCCAACAGCGTGGTGAAGGTCAGGCTGCCGGACACTTGCGCGACGCGATGGCTGCCCATGCGCCGGGCAAGAAAGCGCGCGAAGCCCAGATACGGTTCGATTCGACTCATTTGCATCCCGGCAAAATAATGGCAAAGCGCGGATCAGGCAAGCCGTAAAGAGTTGCTTTATCATGCACCCGCTTGCGCGGCGGCGCGCGACCTATCGTTTTTGATCCCATACAAGGAAGGCCCCAAACCCATGCAAGACCTCCTGGTGCTCTACTACAGCCAGCACGGCGCCACCCGCGAACTGGCCCGGCTGATCGCCCGCGGCATCGAGAGCGTGCCCGGCTGCCAGGCCCGGCTGCGCACTGTGCCCAAGGTGTCCGCGGTCTGCGAAGCGACCGAGGCCGCCGTCCCCGAGGCCGGCGCGCCCTATGTCGAGGCCACGGATCTCGTTGAATGCATCGGCCTGGCGCTGGGCAGCCCCACCCGCTTCGGCAATATGGCGGCGGCGGTGAAATACTTTCTGGACGGCACCAGCCCGGAATGGATGCAGGGCGCGTTGGCCGGCAAACCCGCCTGCGTGTTCACCAGCAGCGCCTCGTTGCACGGCGGCCAGGAATCCACCCTGCTGACCATGATGGTGCCCTTGCTGCACCACGGCATGCTGATGGTGGGCCTGCCCTACACGGAAACCGCGCTGACCCGGACCAGCACCGGCGGCACGCCCTATGGCGTCAGCCATGTCGCCGGCGTGCGCAACGAACAAGCCATCAGCGACGACGAAAAACAACTGGCGCTGGCGCAGGGGCGCCGGCTGGCAGAAATTGCGCTGAAACTGGCCGCCCCGGTTTAAAGCTGCGGCGCGTCGAAGAAGGCGCTCGGCGACGCCCCCAGCTCGCGCTTGAACATCGTCGCGAAGGCGCTGGGGCTGGCATAACCCAGATCCAGCGCCACCTCCAGCACGCTGGCGCCGCGCGCCAGACGCTCCAAGGCCGCGATCAGCCGCGCCTGACGTCGCCACTGCCCGAAGCTCAGCCCGGTCTCGCGCTGAAAACGGCGCTGTAGAGTGCGCGGGTCCATCGCCGCCTGCGCCGCCCACTCGGCGACGCCTCGCGCATCGCCGGGGTGGCTGAGCAACTGCCTACAGAGTTGATCCAGCGCCACCGACGCCGGCTGCGGCAAGGACAAAGCCAGGCTGGGCAGGCTGCGGATCTCGTCCAGAATCAACCGCATCACCCGTTCCGCCCGGCTGTCCGGCGGGTAAGGCACCGCGACGCCGGTCGCGGCCTGGATCAGCTCGCGCAGCAAGGGCGACACCGCCAGCACACAGCACTCCGCCGGCAGGCCGGCCAAGGCGTCGCCGCGCACATACACCGTGCGCATCCGCACCCGGCTCAGCATATTCACCTGATGCCAGGTGGCGATGGGCAGCCAGATGCCGCGCGTCGGCGGCACGATCCATCGGCCCTGATCGGTAGTGACCATCATCACGCCTTCCACAGCGTACAACAGCTGTGCCGTGGGGTGGGCGTGGCGCGGCGAAACGCCGCCGGCCGGGTAATCACGCGCCTTGCCAACCACCGGGGCCGCGCCGCCGTCATAGTCATGCAAATGGTCGAAGTCCGCCACAATGCCTCTTTTGCAAAGATAACTGCCTTATTTTGGCAGGACGGACGCTATTTTGCTCGCTAGTATGGCATTCATCCACTAGCTGAATGATTCTCAAGCCCATGACCACCGCCGCCGCCGCGCCAGATCAAGACAGCACCCGTTTCCGCGTGCTGGGCGCCATCAGTTTCTCTCACTTCCTCAACGATATGCTGCAATCGCTGCTGCTGGCGATCTATCCGCTGCTTAAAGGCAATTACCAGCTCAGCTTTGCTGAAATCGGCCTGATGACCTTGACCTACCAATGCACCGCTTCGCTGCTGCAGCCGCTGGTGGGGCTCTACACCGACAAGAAACCGATGCCGTACTCATTGGTGCTGGGCATGGGCGCCACCCTGTGCGGCCTGTTGTTGCTGTCCAGCGCCGGCAGCTTCCCCCTGCTGCTGCTGGCCGCGGCGCTGGTGGGCACAGGCTCCTCGGTATTTCATCCGGAATCGTCGCGGGTGGCCCGCATGGCCTCCGGCGGCCGCCCCGGCCTGGCCCAATCCATTTTTCAGGTGGGAGGCAACGCAGGCAGCGCCAGCGGGCCGCTGCTGGCGGCACTGATCGTCATCCCCTTGGGCCAGGGCAGCATCGCCTGGTTCGGCCTGGCCGCCTTGCTGGCGATGGCGGTGCTGTTCAAGATCGGCCAGTGGTACAGCCATCAGCAGCGCAAGGCCAAAGCCGCCGCCGCCACTACGCCGCCGCCGCTGTCGCCAGCGCGCGTGAAGCTGACGCTGTTCGCCTTGCTGGTGCTGCTGTTCTCCAAATACTTCTACACCGCCAGCATCACCAGCTACTTTACCTTCTATCTCATCAAGCACTTCGGCCTGGCCGTGCAGGCCGCGCAGTTCCATCTGTTCTTGTTCCTGTTGGCGGTCGCGCTGGGCACCATCTTCGGCGGGCCGATCGGCGACGCCATCGGTCGCAAGCGAGTGATCTGGTTCTCCATCCTCGGCATCGCGCCGCTGACCTTGCTGCTGCCCTACGTCAATCTGCTCTGGACCAGCGTGCTGTCGCTGGGCATAGGCTTTGTGCTGGCGTCCGCCTTCCCCGCCATCATTATTTACGCGCAGGAACTGTTGCCGGGCCGGGTGGGCATGGTGTCAGGCATGTTCTACGGCTTCGCCTTCGGCATCGGCGGCATCGGCGCCGCGGTGCTGGGCCAGTTGGCCGACAGCCGCGGCATCGAATTCGTCTATCAGCTATGCGCCTTCCTGCCGCTGCTGGGCCTGGTGGCTGCACTGCTGCCGGATCTGCGCGGCGACAAGGTTTGACACTGGCGCAGCCCAGCCCGGATACTTCCGCCATTCAATTTTTCCAACGCGCCTGCGGCGCCGTCTGAGCGCTCGGCGGCTTGCCGGGCGCGTTGCCCATTCGGACAGAAAATCATGTGTGGAATCGCCGGCTTTTTCTCGCAACGCCCCGCCGCCGCGGCCACCGCCCAGGCCATGCTGACTGAGCTGGGCCGGCGCGGCCCCGACGCGGCTAATCAATTATTGCTGAACGCCGACTGGCAGCCGGCGGCGGACGGCGATATCCACAACGCGCTGCTGCACGCGCGGCTGTCCATCATCGACCCGCGGCCCATCGCCAACCAGCCGATGGTCAGCGACGATGGCCAGGTCTGGATCTGCTACAACGGCGAAGTCTATGACTGGGACGCCGACAAGGCCGAGTTGGAGACCGGCGGCGCGCATTTCGCCACTCACTCCGACACCGAGTTCATCTTGCGCGGCTATCAGGCCTGGGGCATTGAAACTCTGTTGCAGCGGCTGCGCGGCATGTTCGCCTTCGCCATCCTGGATTTGAAACAGCGCAAGGTGCATCTGGCTCGCGACCGCATGGGCGAGAAACCGCTGGTCTATTCGCTGCTGGACGGCAACTTCGCCTTCGGCTCGCTGGTACGCTCAGTGCTGCCCTTCCTGCCGCCGCAGCAGCGCGACTTTTCCGCCGACGCCATCGACGCCTATCTGGCGCATCGCTACATCCCGGCGCCCGCCACCCTGTTCAGCCACATACAGCGCCTGGAAAACGGCCACCGGCTGGAGTTTGATCTGGACACCCGCTCGCTGCGCAAACTGCGCTACTGGCAACCGGCCAAGGACGACGGCGACTGGCTTCAAGAACTGGACCGCGCGGTGGCGATGCGTACCGTCGCCGACCGCCCGCTGGGCGTGCTTTTGTCCGGCGGCATAGACTCCACCGTGATCGCCAGCCGGCTGGCCACGCAGCAACTGACGCAATTCAGCAGTTTCACCGCCGCCTTCCCCGGATCCAAGCTGGACGAGGCCGCCGACGCCGCCGATTCCGCGCAACGGATGGGCTTGGCCAATCTGGCGGTGCAGATGCCGGACAATCTGGCGGCCGACTTCGAACGCATCGTCGCCGACCTCGATCAACCCTTCGCCGATCCGTCCAGCTTCCCCACGTGGTACCTTGCGCGCGAAGTCAGCCGCCACGTCAAAGTGGTGCTCTTGGGCGACGGCGGCGATGAGCTGCTGGCCGGCTACAAGCGCGTCAACAAACATCTGCGTACTCGCTGGCGCAGCCTGATCAAACTGCCGCTGACGATCAAGCCCTCGCTGGACGGCAAAGGCGCCGGCAAACTCGCCACCGAGTTGGCGATGAGCTGGCAAGACGCCTATTCGCTGCGCTTTTCCGGCTTCACCCCCGGCCAACGCCTGTTCCTGCAAAACAACCGGCCGCTCTCGCGGCTCTGCCACTGGCGCGCGCCGGACGACATCGGCCCGCCGCCGGCCAATGCGCCGGCCGGCCTGCATCATTTGCTGGCCATAGACTTCGCCAACTATCTGCCGGACTACATTCTGCAAAAGTCCGACCTGTGCACCATGGCCCACGGCCTGGAGGGCAGAGCCCCGCTGGTGGATCATCGCTTCTACCAGGCTTTGCTGGCGGTGGACGGCAAGCAGCGCTTCACCCAGCCGGCCAAGCTGATCTTCCGCCGCGCCGTTCATCCGGCGCTGCCGGCGGACTTCTTCCAGCGCAAGAAGCGCGGCTTCAATCCCCCGCTGTCCGGCTGGCTGAAAACCAGCCTGGCCCCGCGCATGGACGGCCTGGGCAAACGTCTGGCTCAGCTCAGCCGCGGCCAGCTCGACGCCGCCGCGGTGGACGCCTTCGCCGCAGCCTACCGAAACGGGGCCGAGCATCTGGCCGAGCAGATGCTGCAGTTGCTGATTCTGGATGAAAGCCTGGGGCAGCTAAGCCTGCTGGCAGCGCAAGACCGATAAGCCGTCCAAAGACTGGCGAACAAGAGCTAGGCAAGAGGCAGCCCGCAGGGAAAGCAACATGCGCAAACGACGCATAAGCATTGCGGAGCAGGCTTCAAAGGCATTTTCAATCTAGCGAGCCGACGCGGCGCATGCCATTCCTATGGCCAGCGCCGCTCGGCGTCGCATCTGCTACATTCGACAACACATTTTCGTTTGAAAATGATAATGATTAGCATTAGTATTTTTAGGCAGGCCAAGCAAACCAAAAATAAACGCTTATCCGCCCGGCCGGTGTCCTTCGCCGCCAAGCAGTGCCCTATTCAATTGAAACCAAAAGGAAACAATATGCGTCGCTTTGTCCAACTGGCTATCGCCACCGCTGTACTGACCGCTTCCGCCGCCGCCATGGCCAAGGAATACCCGATCGGCAAGCCGGCCTTGAAGAACGGCATGGAGATCGGCGCGGTCTACCTACAGCCGACCAAGATGGAACCGGAAGGCATGATGCGCAAGGCGGAGGCATCCGACATCCACCTGGAGGCCGACATCCATGCCACCAAGAACAATCCCAACGGCTTCGAAGAAGGCGCATGGATGCCCTATCTGGTGGTTAAGTACGAACTGAGCAAGGTGGGCGGCAAGGAAGTGCTCAAGGGCGACCTGATGCCGATGGTGGCCAACGACGGCCCGCACTACGGCGACAACATCAAGCTGCAAGGCCCGGGCAAATACAAGCTGAAATACACCATCCTGCCGCCGTCGGCCAATCAGCACGCCCACTTCGGCCGCCATATCGACAAGGAAACCGGCGTGGGCCCGTGGTTCAAGCCTTTCGAACTCAACTATGAGTTTACTTATGCCGGCATCGGCAAAAAAGGCGGCTATTAATCCCCTTGTTCTTGCAAAAACAGGATTAATGCGAATGAGAATGTAAACGCCAGTCATTCTCATGCGTTAAAATAAGACAGCGCATGCCCCCGCCTGCGCTGTTTTTAATCCGGAGACCCTTTCCGATGAAGTTCGCACGCATGCTCCTGGCCGCCATCGCGGCCTGCCTAGTGTCGATGTCCGTCCTCGCCGACGAGATGCCGGTGTTTAAGCTGGTGATGAAGGACGGCGTATTCACGCCCGCCCGTCTGGTAGTGCCGGCCGGCAAGAAGTTCAAGGTTGAAGTGATCAACGCCGGCAAGACGCCCGCCGAATTTGAAAGCACGCCGCTGCGCAAGGAAAAGGTGCTGGGCCCCGGCGCGGAATCCTTCCTGGTATTCCAGCCGCTGTCTCCCGGCGAATACAAGTTTTTCGACGAATTTCATATGAAGACAGGCCAAGGCGTCATCGTCGCCAAGTAAACGCCGCCCAGCCGGAGGCGCTCCGCCGCCTCCCTAGCCGTTTACCGCCGTTAGCAGGAGCACACTACATGGGACAAGTTCTATTCATCGTTTGGCGCGAAAGCGTCGAGGCCTTGCTGGTCGTCGGCATTCTTAACGCCTGGATGAACCAGAATCCGGCCGGCGCCGCCGGCAAACGCTATTTATGGGCTGGCGTGGCGCTGGGCCTGCTCGCCGCCGTCGGCCTGGCAGTGGCCTTGTTCGCCGCCAGCAACCTGATGGCCGGCGCTCAAGACGTTTTCCAGATGGTGATGGTGTTCACCGCCGCCGCGCTGATCGTGCACATGGTGCTGTGGATGCGCGAGCATGGCCGCACGTTGAAGAAAGAACTGGAGGCCGGCCTGCGCGAAAACGCCAGCAACGCCAACTGGTGGGGCGTCACCCTGCTGGCCGCCATCGCCATCGCCCGCGAAGGCAGCGAAACCGTAGTCTTCCTCTACGGCATGTTGGCCGAGGCCGACGGCTCCACGCTGGCCAGCATGAGTTTTGCCGCCGTGATAGGCCTGGGTCTGGCTTTCCTGACCTTCTATCTATTGCAGCTAGGCGGCAAATATCTGTCCTGGCGCTTGTTCTTCCGCATCACCGAAATCATGCTGCTGCTATTGGGCGCCTCGCTCTTCCTGAGCGGCGTGGAGAAGCTGATCTCGATGGACATTCTGCCGGCGCTGATCGATCCGCTGTGGGACAGCTCCGCGCTGCTTGACGACATGAGCCCCACCGGCGGCGTCATCGCCTCGCTCACCGGCTACCGCGCCCACCCCGCCCTGATGAGCCTGATCGCCTACGCGCTGTTCTGGGCGACGATCTGGGCGCTGTTCCAGTGGCGCAACCGCAAGCAGATGCTAACAGCATGAAATCCGCCCGCCCGCCGCTTCCCCATTCCGCCGATGTCGCCGCGCGCGCCGGCGGTGCCTGTCGCCAGCCGACGGCCCAGGGTTTCATGGCCGCCGTCGGCTTGTGGCTGCGGGATCACGCCGGCCTGCTGCGCGCGCTGCAATGGGGCGTGGTGCTGGTCTACGCCGCACTGCTGATCGTGCCTGCCTGCCTCGACTTGCCGGAAGACAGCGCCCGAATCTGGAACAATCTAACCATCTTCGCCCAATTCGTGTTCTGGGGCATTTGGTGGCCCTTCGTGCTGTTGTCCATGGTGCTGTTCGGCCGGCTGTGGTGCGGCGTTCTCTGCCCGGAAGGCGCTTTGTCCGAGTGGGCGGCCAGAAAAGGCCTGGGGCGTCCTATCCCGCGCTGGATGCGCTGGGGCGGCTGGCCCTTCGTCGCTTTCGCTCTGACCACCATCTACGGCCAACTGGTCAGCGTCTACCAATACCCTAAGGCCGCGTTGCTGGTGCTGGGCGGATCCACCGTGGCCGCGGTGATCGTCGGCTTCATCTATACCCGCGGCAAACGCGCCTGGTGTCGCCACCTGTGCCCGGTCAACGGCGTGTTCGGCCTGCTGTCCAAGCTGGCGCCGATGTATTACCGCGTGGACGAGGCCGCCTGGAAAGCCTCGCAGCAAGGCAAAACCATCCCGATACAGGCGGTGGATTGCGCGCCGCTGCAACCGCTGCGCCATATGCAAGGCGGCAGCGGCTGCCATATGTGCGGCCGTTGCAGCGGCCATCGCGACGCCATCGAACTAAGCCTGCGCTCGCCCACTGAAGAAGTGGTCAAGGTCGCCGCCAAGGAGGCCGACGGCTGGCAAACCGCGTTGATTGTCTACGGCCTGCTGGGCGTGGCGATGGGCGCCTTCCACTGGACCATGAGCCCCTGGTTCGTGGCCATGAAACAGGCGGCGGCGGAATGGCTGGTGGACCATGACATCCTGTGGCCGCTGGACACCGAGGCGCCGTGGTGGCTGCTGACCCACTACCCGCAGCATAACGACGTGTTCTCCTGGCTTGACGGCGCGGCGTTGATCAGCTACGTGCTGGCCACCGCGCTGGTGCTGGGCAGCGGCCTGTTGCTGTGCCTGGCCGCCGGCGTGCGCATTGCCGGCCCCTGGCGGATTCAGCGCCTGCACCACCTGGCCCAAAGCCTGATCCCGCTGGCCGGCTGCGGCGTGTTTCTTGGCCTGTCCGCCCTGACTGTAACGCTGCTGAAGGCGGAAGGGGTGCCGATGTTCTGGGCCAACGACGCGCGGCTAGCCTTGCTGGCCGGCGCCAATCTGTGGTCCTTGTGGCTGGGGCGCGCCATCCTCGCTCGCTGGAGCTCCGGCCTGCGCCAGTTGCTAGCTCTGATTCCCTTGCTGGCGGCGCTGGCTCTGGTGGACGCCGCCTGGGGCTTCATGTTCTGGTGGTGGTAGCCGTTCGGCTGGCAGCGGGGTGGACGCTGTGCGATAACAAAGCATGCTCCCACCCTGATTCTGGAGTCGCGCCATGTGGCGTCCGCTACTGCTTGCTCTCTATTGCCTGGCCGCGCCCGCCCGCGCCGAAACACCGGCGATAGACTTCGCTACGGGCGAATGGCCGCCCTATGTGTCGCGCAGCTTCACCGCCGACGGCGTCTTCGCCGACATGGTGCGCCAAGCTTGCCGGCGCGCCGGCTATACCGCGCGTTTTCACTATATGAGCTGGCCTCGCGCGGAGGCCGCCATCAAGGCCGGCCGCGCCGCGGCGGCCTTTCCCTACCGGCCGACGCCGGAGCGCGCGCTCAGTTTCGACTTCTCGCCGCCGCTGATTCGCAGCAGCAGCTTTTTCTTCTACTACAAGCCCCGGCTCGCCAATCCGCCCAACGGTTTTAGCAGCCTGGCCGACTTGCGCGCCTACCGCATCGGCGTGCAGCTTGGTCAGTGGTATCAGCCGCTGTTCCAGCAATACCGGCTCAACACGCTGAACACCAGCGACGAGGAAAGCGCGATCAAGCTGCTGCAAATCGGCCATCTCGATCTGGCGCCGCTGACGCTGGAACGCGGCCTATTCCTGACCCGCACCCAGGCCAGCGGACACGAGCGCGACTTCGCCTACATTCCCACGCCACTGAATAAGGCCACCCCGCTGTCGCTGATGTATTCGCGCAGCTACCCCAACATCGCCAAGCTGCGGCGCGAGATCGATCAGGCCTTGCAAGCCATGCAGGCCGACGGCAGCCTGCAGGCCATTTATCAGCGCAACTTCCCCGAACTCAAACCGCGGCGCTGACCAGAATCGGCTTCAGCACCCGCTCGACGTCCTTGGGATCGACGCCGATCAAGAAACCGCGCTTGCCGCCGTTGATGTAGATGCGCTCCAACTCCAAGATGCTGGCTTCCATATACACCGGCATCGGATGGCGAGCGCCGAACGGGCTGGTGCCGCCTACTTGGTAGCCGCTGTGCTTGTCCGCCGTCTTGGGATCGCAGGGATGGACCTTCTTGACGCCGATCTGCTTGGCCAGCATGCCGGTGCCCACTTCGCGGTTCCCGTGCATCAGCACGATCAAGGGCCGCTTGTTCTCATCTTCCATGATCAAGGTCTTGATCACGCAGTGTTCGTCCACGCCCAGCTCGCGCGCCGACACCGTGGTGCCGCCCTTTTCCTCGTACTTGTACAAATGCTCGCTAAAGCTGACATGATGTTCGCGCAATACCCGGATCGCCTGAGTGACCGGGGCCTTTTCCTTGGACATGATCTTCACTGCCTGAAAAAACAAAACGCCACTGTAGAAGTTTGCGCGCCGCCAGGCAAACTCCAATCCGCGCGGCGTCCCCGACGGCGGCAGCGACCTTGCCCCAAATCAAACTCCGCCCGGCCGGCGCCAACGCCACCACAGCCTCAGCCCAAGCAGCACAGCCAAGACCCCCGCGTAGATCAAGGGCTGGCTCAAGTCCTTCTTCACCAGCCACCAGTAATGCACCACCGCCAGCAGCGCCGTCGGATACACCAGCCGGTGCAGCCGGCCCCAATTGCGCTTGAGCCTGCGCATCCAACCTTGGGTCGAGGTCAGCGCCAGCGGCGTCATCAACAACAGCGCGGCAAAGCCGACGGTGATGAAGGGGCGTTTGTAGATATCCCTGACGATGCCGGCCCAATCAAAAAACTGATCCAGCCATAGATAGGTCAGGAAATGCAGGCTCAGATAGAAAAAGGCGAACAGGCCCAGCATGCGCCGGCACTTGAGCGGCCAACCGCCGACGCCAAAGCGCCGCAACGGCGTCATCGCCAGCGTCGCCAGCAGCCAAATCAGGGTCCAGGTACCGGTGGAACGAGTGATGAACTCCACCGGGTTCACCGCCTCTCCGGACAACACGATCCAGGCGGCGCGCGCCAGCGGCAATAGACAGGCCACAAACAACAGGCATTTGAACCCGGCCAACACGCGGTCGGCAGGACGGGCGGCAGCGGATTTAAGGCGCAAAGTCGTCATCCCCGCTCCATCAATAGTTCTTGCGCAGATCCAGGCCGCGGTACAAACCCGCCACCTGCTCTCCGTAGCCGTTGAACATCAGCGTCTTGCGCTTGAAGAATTCGCCGATACGGCGCTCGCTGGCCTGGCTCCAGCGCGGATGATCCACTTCCGGATTCACATTGGAATAGAAACCGTACTCTCGCGCATTGGCCAGATTCCAACTGGTGGCCGGCATGGTTTCCTGCAAATGGATGCGCACGATGGATTTGATGCTCTTGAAGCCGTATTTCCACGGTACCACCAGACGGATGGGCGCGCCGTTCTGATTGGGCAGCACATCGTTGTAGAGGCCCACAGCCAGAATGGTCAGCGGATGCATCGCTTCGTCGATGCGCAGGCCCTCGCGGTAGGGCCAGTCCAGCACCCGGCCGCGCTGACCAGGCATTTCCGCCGGCCGTTGCAGGGTTTCGAAGGCCACGTACTTGGCGCGCGAAGTCGGATTCATCTGTTTAAGCAGGCTGGCCAGTGGAAAACCCACCCACGGAATCACCATGCTCCATCCCTCGACGCAGCGCAGCCGGTAAATACGCTCCTCCAGCGGAAATTTCAACAGCTGCTCGATGCCGAAGCTGCGCGGCTTGGCCACCTCGCCGTCCACCAGCACGTTCCAGGGTCGAGTTTTCAGGCTGCCGGCGTTCGCCGCCGGGTCGGCCTTGTCGGTGCCGAATTCATAGAAATTGTTGTAGCCGGTAATCTCTTTCAGGCTATTGGCCTTGTCGTTTCCGGCCAAGGTCGACAGCGGGCTTTTCTTGGCGGCCAGCGCCGCCAGCGTCTCGGCGGACAGCAGCAAGCCGGCGCTGCCCAACATGAAGTGGCGGCGATTCAGGTATACGCCTTCCGGCGTGATGTCCGACGAGGAAATATCGGCGGGTTTCTTGATCAGCATGGCGGTGTCTCCGGTCTCTACCCCCATGAGTCGGGAGCGGCTCCTGAATCTGACAATCGTTCACGCAGATAATTTACGCAAGCGGCTCTTCATCCGCCCGCCAGGCCCGCCCCAAAGCGCTGCCCTGGCCGCCGTCTCGCGCCAGCAGCCGGCCTATGGCCTGCAAAGCCGTCCAGCGCGGGCCGCACCAGTCCGGCGCGATCAGGGTTGGCGCCTGTGCGGTGGCTGAAACCCGGTGGTACACCACCTGCGGCGGGGTATGGCGGATCAGGCTGGCCGCCAACTCGGCGTAGTCGTCCAGGCTCCACGGCGCTACTTCGCCGCGCCGGTATTGCGCCGCCATCCGCGAGCCGCGCACCACCATCAACGGATGCAACTTCAACCCTTCCACGCCGATGTCCAACACCGCGTTCAGCGAGGCGTGGACGGCGGCCGCGTCCTCTCCGGGCAGACCGGCGATCAAATGAGTGCACACCTTGAGCCCATGGGCATGCGCGCGCCGCACCGCATCGCGATATTCGGCCAGGCCGTGGCCGCGTCGGATTAGAGCCTGGGTCCGGTCGTGCGCGGTCTGCAGCCCCAGCTCCAGCCATACCTCGCCGCCTTGGTCCTGATATTCCGCCAGCAGAGCCAGCGCGGCGTCCGGCACGCAATCCGGCCGGGTGCCGACGCACAAGCCCACCACGTCGGCGCCGGCCAACGCTTCGTCGTACAAACGGCGCAGCTGCTCGGTTTCGGCGTAGGTGCTGGTATAAGCCTGGAAATAAGCCAGATAACGGCGCGCGCGGTCGGTCTTGGTTTTCTCCCGAGCCAATTGCTCGCTGATCGACAAAGCCGCCGGATCGCGGCCGAAGCTGCGCACATTGCAAAAGGTGCAGCCGCCGCGCCCCAAGGTGCCGTCGCGGTTGGGACAGGTGAAATCGCCCGCCAGTGATAATTTATGCACCGGCTCGCCGAAACGGCGCTTCAGATAATAACCAAAGGTATGCAGATGCCGGGTCAGGTCCATTGCCAAACAAAGCCCAAAGCCGGGCAGTCTAGCAAGCGGACGAACCGGAGGCGCTGAGCGGGATCAAGAATTGATGCCGCGGAGGCGCTTAAAGACGGTGCCAGCCCAATAGATACAGCACCGAAAACAGCCCGGCGCTGACCAGCAGGGCCAGCGCCAGCGTGCTGAACAGCTCGTGCAGGCTCTGCCGCTGGCGGCGGTTGAGCAGCCAGCGCGCCAACATCAGCAGTACGCCGCACAACACGAAGAACTTGAAAAGACGACCGAACATGGCGGGCCAGAGAAGGAAAGTCGCCCGATTATCCGGCGCGCCGCCGCGGCTGGCAAGACGCTGTCGCCGGCGGCTCAAGACATGCTAAAGTCCTGACTGTAGCCTACAGGAGGCTCCGCGACGAGAATGGCCGGCACAGACCGGCCGCCGGTGGAGCGACAGCATGAGCATGGCCAAAGCCGCGCATGCCGAAAATAGCAAAAGAGGCACTCAAGTCATCATGTCCGACTCCCACGACTCCGTCGGCATCGTTACGGCTCAAACCGCCGTGTTCGATACCCCCTTGGCGCTCAATAGCGGCGCCATACTGCAAGGCTACCAGCTGCGCTTCGAGACCTATGGCGAACTCAACGCCGCCAAAAGCAACGCCATCCTGATCTGTCACGCCTTGTCCGGCCACCATCATGTAGCAGGCCGCTACCAGACGGACGACAAGGCCGCCGGCTGGTGGGACAATATGATTGGTCCCGGCAAGCCCATCGACACCCGCCGCTTCTTCGTGGTGGGCGTCAACAACCTGGGAGGGTGTCACGGCAGCACGGGCCCCTCCAGCGTCAACTCCGACACCGGCCAGCCCTGGGGCTCCGCCTTTCCCGTCGTCACCGTGTCCGACTGGGTCGCCAGCCAGTCGCGCCTGGCGGACCGCTTGGGCATAGAACGCTGGGCGGCGGTGATAGGCGGCAGCCTGGGCGGCATGCAGGCCTTGCAGTGGAGCATCGACTACCCGGAGCGCATTGCCCACGCGCTGGTGATCGCGTCCGCTCCCAAACTGTCGGCGCAGAACATCGCCTTCAACGACGTGGCGCGCCAGGCCATCATCACCGACCCCGAATTCCACGGCGGCGACTTCTACGCCCATGACGCGCTGCCGCGACGCGGCCTGCGGCTGGCGCGCATGCTCGGCCACATCACCTATCTATCCGACGACGGCATGGGCGAGAAATTCGGCCGCATGCTGCGTTCCGGAGACTATCGCTTCGGCTACGACGTGGAGTTCGAGATCGAATCCTATCTGCGCTATCAGGGCGACAAATTCTCCGACACCTTCGACGCCAATACCTATCTGCTAATGACCAAGGCGCTGGATTACTTCGACCCGGCAAAGAGCTTTGGCGGCGATCTGGTCGCCGCGCTGAAAAAGGCCAGCGCCCAATTCCTGGTGGCCAGCTTCACCAGCGACTGGCGCTTTTCGCCGGAGCGCTCGCGCGAAACCGTCAAGGCGCTGGTGGCCGCCAACCGGCCGGTGTCCTACGCCGAAATCGAGTCCGTACACGGTCACGACGCCTTTTTGATGACCGACGAGCCCTATGTCCAATTAATGCGCGCCTACCTCGACCGCGTGGCGCGGGAGGTGCAAGCATGAACGCCCCGCAAACCACGGAGCCGCTGCGCGCCGACCTGAGCCTGATAGCCGACTGGATCACGCCCGGCAGCCGGGTGCTGGATTTGGGCTGCGGCGACGGCGCGCTGCTATCCTGGCTGAACCGCAACAAACAGGTGGTTGGTTACGGCGTGGACCTGGACGTGGGCAATGTCGTCAAATGCGTAGCCTCCGGCGTCAATGCGCTGCAAGGCGACCTGGAAACCGGCTTGGCTGAATTCGACGGCGACGCCTTCGACCACGTAGTGCTGTCGCAAACCATACAGGCGATGCGCGAAACCGAGCAGATTCTCAACGAAATGCTGCGCGTAGGCCGCGAAGCCATCGTCACTTTTCCCAACTTTGGCTTCTGGGAAAACCGCTGGCAAATCCTGCAGGGCCACATGCCGGTTTCCGACACCATCCCCTACCAGTGGTACGATACGCCCAACATTCACTGGTGCATGCTCGGCGACTTTGAAGCGCTGTGCGCCAAGAATCGGCTGCGCGTGGTGGAACGCGTGGTGATGAATGGGGTCAAACGGGTAACTTTCATGCCCAACTTGCGCGGCAGCCTGGCGTTCTACCGGGTGGCGCGCCAATAACAACAAGCGGCGGGCCGGTCCCGCCGCGCGATCCGTAGAAACTGGCCTGCCCATGAGCAACACAACCATCGACTGGCGGCGCGACGTCTTCTCGCGCACGATGCTGATCTGCGTCTTCACCGGCTTCGCATCCGGTCTTCCGCTGTATACCCTGATCAACCTGCTTCCCGCCTGGCTGCGCAGCGAAGGCGTCGACCTCAAGGCCATCGGTCTGTTCGCGCTGATCGGCCTGCCCTATACCTGGAAATTCCTGTGGTCCCCCTTGATGGACCGCTACGTGCCGCCGCTGCTGGGCCGCCGTCGCGGCTGGATGCTGCTGACCCAGCTGGCGCTGATCGTCACCATGGCCGGCTTCGGCCTGTTCAACCCGGCCCAGCACATCTGGAGCATCGCCGCGCTGGCGGTGGGCGTGGCCTTCTTCTCCGCCAGCCAGGACATCGTGCTGGACGCCTATCGCCGCGAGATTCTCAGCGACAACGAACTGGGGCTTGGCAATACCGTGCACATCAACGCCTACCGGCTGGCCGGTCTGGTGCCTGGTTCGCTTGCCTTGATCCTGGCGGATCACATCCCCTGGGACCGCGTCTTCTTGATCACCGCCTTGTTCATGGTTCCCGGCGTACTGATGACGCTGAAAGTCAGCGAGCCCAGACTTGCCGGCCAAGCGCCCAAAACGCTGCGAGAAGCCGTGGTCGAGCCCTTCCATGAGTTCATCACACGCCAGGGCTGGCAAGGCGCCGCCTGGATTCTGGGCTTTATCTTCCTGTACAAGCTAGGCGACAGCATGGCCACCTCGCTGGCCACGCCGTTCTACTTGGACATGGGTTACGCCAAGTCCCAGATCGGCCTGGTGGCCAAGCACGCCGCGCTGTGGCCGGCGGTGATAGGCGGCCTGCTCGGCGGCCTGTGGATGATCAAGCTGGGCATCAACCGGGCGCTGTGGGCCTTCGGCGTGGTGCAGGTGCTGTCCATCCTCGGTTTCGCCTGGCTGGCCAGCTATGGCCGTTTCGCCTCCATCGGCGCTCATGAACTGAGCATGCTGGCCGTGGTCATCGGCTTCGAAGCGCTGGGCGTGGGTCTCGGCACCGCCGCCTTCGTCGCCTTCATCGCCAAAAGCACCCACCCGGCCTACACCGCCACCCAGTTCGCTTTGTTCACCAGCCTGGCGGCGGTGCCGCGCACCCTGGCTAACGCCTCTACCGGCTACATCATCGACGCCATAGGCTGGAGCAGTTTTTTCCTGTTGTGCACCGCGCTGGCGCTGCCCGGCATGGTGTTGTTGCTGAAAGTCGCCCCATGGAGGGAAAAGGAGGGAGCATGAAGGCATGGAAACCAGCGTTGCTCGGCGCAACGCTGCTGAGCGCATTCTGCGCCGCCGCGTCGGCCTCGGCCGACACGGCCATGCAAACCGTCAAATACCGCTGCAACGGCAGTAAAATGGTGGTAGTGGAGTATCCGTCGCCGCAAAGCGGCGCCGCCATCCAGCTGAACTGGAACAGTCACCGCTATCGGCTGACGCCGGCCAAGGTCGCCCAGGGCGAGCGTTACGTCAGCCAGCAACTGATCTGGTCGCTGCTGGACGAACAGGCGCGCCTGACCACCCGCGGCGGCCGCGTACTGGCGCAGGGTTGCCGCAAGATCCAGCTTCACGCGACGGCCGACAACGCCTAATCTCCCCAGGCCCCGCATAACTGCGGGCCAGACTCATCCGGCCCGCACTGCAATAGATTGCCGTCCTGATCCAGGCTCAACTGCAAACGGCCGGCCAAACGGTGTCCCGCTCTGGGCTTGGCCAACAAGCGAAAACTGGCTTGTCCTGCACTGTCCGCTCCCTGGCTGACGCTGCCGAGCCTGATTTCGAACTCGCGCGTGCCCGGTCGCGGCAAGGATGGCCACGACGCCGACTGTGAACGGTTTTCCAAATGCCAGCGCTGGATATAATGGAGATTCTCCAACAGCGCCGCGCGCGCCTCCGCCAACTGTCCGCGCAATATCTGCTGCTGATAGGCCGGCCAGGCCATCGCGGCCAGGATGGCCGTCACCGCCATCGCCGCCAGCAACTCCAGCAAGGTCATCCCAGCTTGCGCCCTCATTCTTCCTCCAATTGCCGCCAGTTCAAGCGCCCGCCGCGGCCGGCCTGCGCGCCCGCGCCGGCCCAGAACCAACTTTGCACCGTCAGCGCGCTGCGTTCGCTTTCGCCCCAGACCCGCACGCTGATCCGGAACAAACGACCGTCGACGCCGACGAACCGAAACGCCGGATTGAGCAACTCCAGCACATAGCGCGGCGGGCTCCAACGCTGCCCAGCTCGTATCCGCGCCGGCAAGCATGATGTCGGCGGACGGTCCGGCGTCGGCTCAAGCGGACGACTGGGTCCGCAAGGATGCAATAGCGGCCACCGCGCGCCGTTGATCTGCACGCTGCGCCGCCACAAATCAGGCTCGGTCGCGCACAAACCATAACCGACGCCGGCAATGGTGGACAGACAGTCCGGCATGAACCAGCCCAAACCGCGGCCGTCGCCCTGCCAGGGAACGCCGCTTTCGCCCGCAAGGCCGTCCTCGAAGCGGAGATTCAAGTCCAAGACCCGCCGCTCCGCCGCCCGCAAGGCCTGCAGCGCCGCCAGCCGCAACTCCCGCTGTTCCGCCAGATTGCGAGTGGCGCGCTGTTCCACCGCTACCGAACGGGCGGTTCCCATGGCCAGCACCGTCAACAGGCTGAGCAGCGGCAGGATCAGCCACAACACGGCGCCGCGCGGCCGAAGGCCCCTCATCCGCTCGGCTCCAGTGCGCACGGCAGGGCCGGCGTCAGCGCCACCACCGTGGTCCATCCCTGCCGGCGGCCATCCGACTGAATCTCAAGCGACAACTCCACCCGCGACAGACGCATCCAATCCTCAACGCTCAGCTGATCCGGTCGTTCCCGCCAGGTCAGCTCCAGCGGACGGCAAGCACGGCGAACGCCAAAGCGCTGCCGCAACGCCGCCACGCCCGTTGCCAGTAATTGCGGCGGCTCCACCGCCCGGCCGGGCCGGCTTTCCTCCAGCCATAGCGCATCGCCGTCGCCCTCCCTACGCAGGACGTAACGCTGCGAGGCGATGGCCAATACCTCCAAGGAGGCGCTATCCGCTCCGCGCAACGGCCCCGCCGCAGCGCCGCCCTGCCAGGCCAGAACATGCGTGCCGGACTCCCGCCGCCATTGCAAACCGGGCTCTCCCTGCGTCAATAGTCTCAGGCTGGAGCAACTGGCCAACGCCGCCTCCTCCCAATCCACCTCGCTTTGCCAACGCAGCATGGTCTGCGCCGCGTCCTCCTTCACCGACACCACAGCAGCGCCGACACCGTAGCGAAAACGCATGCCTTCCGGCGCCTCAAACCCGCGCCCCGGCGATTCCGCAGCCTGCGCGCACGCAAAACGTCCATGCCTGCGCCAGCTCTCCGCCAGTTGCGTCAGCGCAAACTGCCCATCCTGGTGCCGCCGCAAGCCGTTCTCAATCGCTCGCAGACTGCCCTGCATCGTCAACGCGCCTTGCAAGGCCAGCGCCAACACCAGCAGGCCCAAGCTCATCGCCACCATCATCTCCACCAGGGAAAAACCCTGGCCACGCGCACCGGCCGCCACGGCTAAGGCGCTTCCAAAGCCAGCGCGTAACGACGCGCAAAACGACCGGCGCCATCTCCGCCCGCCCTGTCGTTCCAAGTCAGCCGCACATAGACAACATCGCCCTGCTGCTCGCAAAGCTCCGTCATCGCGTTCAACGCGCCGCGGCACTGCCGCGCCTCAATGGCGTTTCCCCCCAAGCCTTGCAGCCGCTGCCGCAAACGGGACCAATCCGCCTGCCGTTGCGCAGCCGCCTGCTCCTCTTCCGTCTCCGGCCACAACAGCGCCGCCTCCCCCAGCTCCAGCGCGGCCGCGACCGCCTCCGCCCGCAACAAAGCGTCGCGGCCATGCAGCAGAGCACGTAGCTGCACCGAGGACAGCGCCAACATTGAAACCATGACGACGAACAAGGCCAGCATGGTTTCCAGCAAAGCGCCGCCGCGCAAGACGGACTCAGGCCGGACAGCCATGATCCGCCTTGCCGATTTCCGCACGGCCATAGCCGCTGACCGTCAGAATCAAACACAGACCCGCGCGCGGGCTTTCCAGCACCAGGCGAGCGCCTTGCCCACGCGCCAGCCGCCCGTCCGGCATGAATTGCAACTGATCCCGTTCCGCGCGCATTCGCACCTTGCCCACGGCGAACACCAGCAGGTGCAAGCGCTCCTGGCTGTCGTAACCGGCCTGAACGCCGCCATCCTTGTCCGCGTAAACCAGAGCGCCTCGGTCCCACACCTGTCGCTGCTTGGCGCAGCCTTGCAATTGCAGATTCCGCTTCAGATTGGCTGCGCACACGTATACCGGTCGGTTGCTACGCAGCGCCTCGCTGCGGGCAAAGTGCAAGAGATTGGCCATAGCTTGGGCGTGGCTGCGCAATTGCTGCGTCAACAACAAACGGCTCAATCCCGGCGCGGCGATCGCCAGGCACAACAATATGATCGCCAGAACCGTCATGGCCTCAATCAGGGTGAAACCGATCTGAGTTCGCATGTCAGACTCCGTCTCATTGGGAGTCTGGATAATATATTGAGCAAAGCGAGGCTAACGAAACCGATCTTGTTCCCGAAAACGCCCGACCAGCCAGGCATTTAGGCTAGGACCAACAAAACGACATGGGCATGAAAAAAGCCAGCCTGCCCGGCTGGCTTTTTAATTACGGCGCAAATCCCGCTCAGTGCGCGCTTTCCCAGCTTTCCCCTGCGCCCACCTCCGCCAACAGCGGCACCTTGAGCTTGGCCACGCCGGCCATGATCTCGGGCAAACGCCGCTTAACCAGCTCCAACTCGGCTTCCGGCACTTCCAGCACCAGTTCGTCATGTACCTGCATGATCAGTTTGCTGCCCATGGCGTCGTCCTGCAGCCAGTTCTGCACCGCTATCATCGCCAGTTTGATCAGATCCGCCGCCGTACCCTGCATCGGCGCGTTGATCGCCGCGCGCTCGGCGCCGGCGCGGCGCGCCTGATTCGACAGTTTGATTTCCGGCAGATACAGGCGACGGCCGAATACGGTTTCAACATAACCTTGCTCGCGCGCGGTTTCGCGCGTGGTCTGCATATACTCCGCCACGCCCGGATAGCGCATGAAATAACGGTCGATGTATTGCTGGGCGGCGCTGCGCTCTATGTCCAGCTGCGCGGCCAGGCCGAAGGCGCTCATGCCGTAGATCAGGCCGAAGTTGATCGCTTTGGCGGCGCGCCGCTGATCGGGGCTGACTTGGGATAGTTCCACGCCGAACACCTCGGCGGCGGTGGCGCGGTGGATGTCCTCGCCGCTGGCGAAGGCCTGCAGCATGCCGGCGTCGTCGGACAAATGCGCCATGATGCGCAGCTCAATCTGCGAATAGTCGGCGCTGACGATCATGTGCCCCGGCGGCGCGATGAAGGCCTCGCGCACGCGACGCCCTTCCGGTGTGCGCACTGGAATGTTCTGCAGGTTCGGGTCCGAGCTGGCCAAGCGCCCGGTGATCGCCACCGCTTGCGCGTAATTGGTATGCACTCGGCCGGTGGCGGCATTGATCAGCAGCGGCAATTTGTCGGTATAAGTGGACTTGAGCTTGGCCAGGCCGCGGTATTCCAGGATGCACTTGGGCAGCGGATGATCCAGCGCCAAGGCCTCCAACACCGACTCATCGGTGGAATAACCGCCGGACGGAGTCTTCTTCACTCCCTTGGTGGGAATGGCCAGCTTGCCGAACAAGATTTCCTGCAACTGCTTGGGCGAGTTCAGATTAAACGGCTGGCCGGCCAATTCATAAGCCTGGCTCTCCAGCCGCAGCATTTCCGTGCCCAATTGATGGCTTTGCGCCGCCAGCCGGTCGCGGTCTATCAACACTCCATGGCGCTCCATCGCAAACAACACCTCGGCCACCGGCAGCTCGATGTCGCGGTAGACTTCGCGCAAGCGCCCGGTCAACAGGCCGGAAAAGTATTGATTCAAGCGCAGCGTGATATCGGCGTCCTCGGCCGCGTAGTTGGACGCGGTGTCCACGTCCACCTCGCCAAAGCCGATCTGCTTGGCGCCTTTGCCGCAAATCTCCTCGTAACTGACCGTGGACTCGCCCAGATGACGGCGCGCCAGATCGTCCATATTGTGGCGCTCATGGCTCTCCACCACATAGGAAGCCAGCAGGGAATCGTCGATCACGCCAGCCAAGCGGATGCCGTGATTGGCGAACACATGGCGATCGTACTTCAGGTTCTGCCCGCACTTTTTGCTGTCGGCGTCTTCCAGCCAAGGTTTCAGCTTGGCCAGACTTTGCTCCAGATCCAATTGCTCGGGCGCCCCGGCATAGTGATGGTCCAGCGGCAGATAAGCGGCTTCGCCGGAACGCACCGAGAAACTGATGCCGATGATGCGCGCCTGCATCTGGTCCAGACTCGTGGTCTCGGTGTCCAGCGACACAACATCCGCTGTCGCCAACTTGGTCAGCCAGGCGTCCAGTTGCTCAGCGAGCAGAATGGTTTCATAACGTCGCTCCGCCACCGCCTCCGGCAGAGCCGGGCTGTCTTGCGCGGCTTCGATGGCGAACAGATCGTCCCCCTGGGCCCCGGCCGTGGTTTGCGCCACCGCGGGCATGTCTTCGCCCTCGGTCACCTCGCGGTAGAACGTACGGAAGCCCAGCCCCTGATATAGCTCGGCCAGCCGCGGCTTGTCCTTGATCCCATGCTGCAAGCTGTCCAGGCCGTAGGGCATGTCCGCGTTCAGATCGACGTCGCACGTGATGGTGATCAGCTCGCGGCCCTTGGGCAGCCAGTCCAAGGCCGCGCGCAGGTTCTCGCCCACCTTGCCGCCTACCTCCGCCGCCTGGGCGATGATGGCGTCCAGATTGCCGTACTGCTCCAGCCACTTGACCGCGGTCTTGGGACCGCACTTGTCGACGCCCGGCACGTTGTCCACCTTGTCGCCGATCAGGGTCAGGTAGTCGACGATCAATTCCGGCGGCACGCCGAACTTGTCCTTGACCCCATCGCGGTCGAAGGTTTCATTGGTCATGGTATTGACGATGGACACCAGGCCGTCCACCAATTGCGCCATGTCCTTGTCGCCGGTGGAGATGATCACCTTCATGCCGGCGGCCGCGCCGGCTCGCGCCAGCGTGCCGATCACGTCGTCGGCCTCCACCCCCGGCACCACCAGCATCGGCCAGCCCGAGGCTTGCACCACCTCATGGACCGCCGTAATCTGAGAGGCCAGTTCCTCAGGCATCGACGGGCGATTGGCCTTGTATTCGGGGTAAAGGTCGTCGCGAAATGTCTTGCCTTTGGCGTCGAAAACGCAGGCGCTATAATCGAACTGCACTTCCTTCTCCAGCCGCCTGAGCATGTTCACCATGCCGTAGACAGCCCCCACCGGGCGGCCATCCGGAGAGCGCAAATCGGGCATCGCGTGAAAGGCGCGGTACAAATAAGAAGAGCCGTCGATCAATAACAGTGTTTTCATAAAAAGAGGCAGAATATGAGCTTGTCCGATAAATTACCGCAAACCAGCGATCGTCACGCGATGATGCAGCGTTTCCGTTCCCGCGAAGCCTGGCATGTGATGAAGATCATGTCGGAGTTTGTCGATTCGGCGGAAGCCTTGCAAGGCATCATGCCGGCGGTGAGCATTTTTGGCAGCGCGCGCACGCCGCGCGACCACAAATATTACAAATTGACCGAAGAAGTCGCGCGCCTGCTGTCGGACTCCGGCTTCTCCGTCGTTTCCGGAGGCGGCCCCGGCATCATGGAAGCCGCCAATAAGGGGGCATTCTACGGCAGAAGCCCGTCGGTGGCGCTGAATATCGTGCTGCCGCATGAACAGAAACCCAATGAATACCAAGACCTGAGCATCAAGTTCAACCACTTCTTCAGCCGCAAGGTCATGTTCGTCAAACACGCTATCGCCTACGTGGTGATGCCGGGCGGCTTCGGCACGCTGGACGAAATGTTCGAGGCGCTGACGCTGATCCAGACCGGCAAGAGCCGCAAGATCCCCATCATTCTGTGCTGCCGGGAGTTCTGGGAAGGCCTGCTGGACTGGGTCAAGGACCGCTTGATCAGCGAAGGCATGATCAACCCCGACGACATGAATCTGATCCAACTGATCGACGATCCGCGGCAAATCGTCGAAACTATCTTCAAACATTACGAAACCCGCGGTTTTGAAGCGCTGCCCGAAGAGCGCGAACAACTGCTGCACCTTTAAAACTGATGACAATCAAGGACCACGCCATGCGCCGCCTGCTCGCCGCCCTCGCCCTGCTGCCATTGACAGCCGCCTGGGCCGATACGCCCCCTCCCGCCAAGACCCCGGTGCCGCCGCCGCCGACGATCAGCGAACAAAACGCCGCTACCGCGGAACCGGAGGTGCGCATCATCCAGAAGGGCGAAGACAAGATCGAGGAATACCGGCTCAACGGCCATTTGTACATGGTCAAGGTGACACCGTCGCACGGCGTGCCCTATTACCTGATGGACGACAACGGCTCCGGCTCCATGAAACAGATCGACCCCGCCAACCGCATCATCATCCCGCGCTGGGTGCTGATCCGGTTCTGAGAGGGCAACTATGTCTGTTTACACCACGGTCAGCCATGACCAGATGCAAGAATGGCTCAAGCGCTACACCTTGGGCCAGTTGCTGGACTTGCATGGCATCGCCTCCGGCATCACCAATACCAATTACTTCGTCACCACCACGCACGGTCGCTACGTGCTGACGCTGTTTGAAGCGCTGAAGCTGCAGGAACTGCCCTATTACCTGACGCTGATGAGCCACTTGGCGCGCCACGGCGTAGCCTGCCCGGCGCCGGTAGCCGACAACACCGACCAGTTCGCCTCGATGCTGGCCGGCAAGCCGGCCTGCCTGGTTAGCTGCCTGGACGGCGCCGACGTCGCGGAGCCGACCCCGGCGCAATGTCGCTCCGTCGGCGAGATGCTGGCGCAAATGCATATCGCCGGCGCCACCTTCCCCGGCAAGATGGCAAATCCCCGCGGCCCGCGTTGGTGGAGCGAAACCGCGCGCCAAGTCTACTCTCACATGGACGAAGACTCCGCCGCCTTGCTGCGCGAGGAGGTGCAGTTTCAGGACAGCCACCGTTTCGATCACCTGCCCTCGGGCGTGATCCACGCCGACTTGTTCCGCGACAATGTACTGCTGGACGGCGACCGCATAGCCGGCTTCATCGACTTCTACTATGCCTGCAACGACGTGCTGCTCTACGACCTGGCCATCGCGGTCAACGACTGGGCCCGCAACGCGGACCACGGCATAGACGACGAACGCGCCGCCGCTCTGCTCTCCGGCTACCAGTCGGAACGCAGGCTCACCTCGGAAGAGAAAAAGGCCTGGCCACTGATGCTGCGTGCTGCCGCGCTGCGCTTCTGGGTTTCGCGGCTGCAGGATCTGCATTTCCCGACGGCGGGCGAGATGACCTACACCAAGGATCCCAAAGTCTTCCAAACTGTGCTGGAGGCGCATCGCTCGCGCAGCGACTGCTGGCTGCGACATTAATGGCACACTCATTCCCGTCGCGTTGACAAATCCCCAGTTGTCACTTTGCAGACTTACAGTCTTGCACTATGCTGATGGCAAGTAGTATTGATTTTATGAAGTTGATAGTTTTCCTGTTTTAAATGTTGCACTTAGATTAACTTCGAAGCACAAATACACAAGGGCACACTATCATGTTGAAGAAAGTCTTTATTCTTGCCTTGGCTGGCCTGCTCTCTGCTCCGGCGTTTGCCGCAGAGGAAGCCGCAGCGACCTCGGCCGCGGGCAGCAGCGCCGCCGGCACCACCTCCGCGGCAGCCGCTGGCGCCGCCGGCACCACCGCCGGCATTGCCGGCCTGAGCGTAGGCACCATCGCCGCCATCGGCGCAGCGGTTGCCGCAGCGGTTGCAGTTTCCAGCAACAGCGACTCCTCTACCTCCCACTCCGCCACCACCCACCATTAAGCCGCCGTGCCTATGCACCGCGGCTTGACCGGACACTGGCGTTCGTCCCGAACAGGCAGCCTGCCTGCACCCGCAACAGGCTGCCTGTGTTTCTGCCTGCGTCTGACACAGGCGCTGCGTAAGCTTGACGTTCTTTATTGATATTCATTTGTTGTTTGCAAGACCAAATCAATAACTCTAAATAAAGCAATCCATGCGTGGCATTCTGATAAAAGGGATCGTTTTCGGGGGTAGTTGCGGCCTGCTGTTGCCGGTTTACGCGCAACCGTCGCTCAATGGCCAATCCGGCTACATCAATATGCCGTCGGCGGACCTTGGCCGCGATGGCTCCTTAAGCTTTGGTTTCAGCTCCGACAAGCCATACAGCACCTTGTGGGTCTCGGCAACGGCGCTTCCCTTCCTGCAGATTTCGGGGCGTTATATCTCTATTGCCGGCATTGCCGGTTTTGACGATCAGCAATACGGCGGCGGCTACGGCAGTTATAAAGACAAAGCCATCGACACCAAATGGCGTTTGTTTGAAGAGGCCGACTTTTGGCCCGCGCTCTCCTATGGCCGAACGGATATTTTCGGCACCGCCCTATGGCGCGGTGATTATCTAGTGGCCAGCAAGCGCCTCCGACCCAACCTAGAAGTCTCGGCGGGCGTCGGCTCCGGCCGGATCGAAGGCCCTTTCGGCGGCCTGCGCTGGACTCCTGAACGCTTCCCCCGCTGGTCGCTGGTAGCTGAATACGACGCGAATCACTATATATCGGATATTCGTTCCAAAGACACCTTCGCTTCGCAAAGAAAAAAAGGGCCTGCGGCCGGCATTGAATACCGATGGGGCTGGCTGGGCCTGCAGTTAGCCAAGCAAAAAACCCATGCCAGTCTGAACGCCTCTATCGAAATCCCCTTGAATGAGCACGAATTCGTTCCAAAAATCAGCGAACCCGCTTATTTCAGCGGCGGTCCCGAAGTCCCGCTCCGCCCCACCTTGCGTCAATGGCATGCCAATAGCGCCTATGGCCACGGCCTGGTTAGCGCCTTAAGCAAACAGGATTTCAAAAACATCCGCATCAGCATGCGCGGCGACGAATTCGTACTGGAATTGAACAATAGCCGAATTTCCAATGTGGGCCGTGCGGTGGGCCGCGCGGTTCGCACCGCGTTGTACTTTACCCCAATTGAAACGCGCAGCATCCGCGTGGTCTACACCAAGCTGGAACAGCCCATCGCGACCTATAGTTTTTTCAAGCTGTCCACCTTGAACGACTACCTGCTGGGCAAGATCGATCGCCAACGCTTTCTGGAAAGCGTGAGCATCACACCAGGCAAGAACTTGGAGTTGGAGGAAGTCGACGCGCAGCAGCTCAGCGCCAGCATCAAAGACAGCGTCAACCTGGAGATTTTGGCGGGCAAGGACGGCGACATCGTCCAACTTAACGCCGAGGACAACGAGGCCAATCGCTTCCGACTGGTGCCCAAGACCGGGGTTTACTTCAATGACCCCAGCGGCGCCTTCCGCTATGAAATCGCCGCCGCCGCCACCTATACGCGGCGTATGGGAACCGGCTTGTTTCTGAATAGCGCGCTCAGCGCCAATCTCTACAACACGGTCTCCGGCGTCAAACAGCCATCCAACAGCCTGTTGCCTCATGTCCGCTCCGACGTGGCCGAGTACAAGAAAACCAATTCTCCCAAGCTGGACCGCCTGCTGCTGAACCAGTATCTGACCCTGGGGCCGAATACCTATGCCCGCGCCTCCGCCGGCATTTACGAGGAAATGTTCCGCGGCGCCGGCGGCCAGATCATCTATTACCCCGAAACCCGCCACTGGGCGATAGACCTCGCCTTGGACGCCTTGCAACAACGCGACTTCAAGGGCTGGCTCGGCAAACGCGATTACCAGACAGTCACCGCACTGGCCTCGCTGCACTATAAATTGCCGATGAACGTCACCGCCACGGTGCGGGCGGGCCGCTTTCTCGCCAAAGACAGCGGCGCCCGTCTGGAGCTGAAACGCCGCTTTCGCTCCGGCATCGAGATCGGCGCCTGGTACACCAGCACCAACGGCAACGACATCACCTCACCCGGCCTGCCCAGCTCGCCCTATAAGGACAAGGGCTTGTTCATTTCCATCCCGCTGAACAGCATGTTGACGTTGGACACCCAGGCGGTGGGCAATTTCGCCTTGTCCCCATGGACGCGAGATGTCGGCCAGATGGTGCTGTCGCCCGGAGACCTCTACGATCAGCTCAATGACCCGCGCAGCGATGTGAACGCCTACGACGGCCTGGGCAATTTCGCCGAACGGCCGGATGAGCAAGACCTGCCTCAAGTCAACCCGCCCGCTCCGTCTTTCCACCCCTGGCCATTGGTACGACTGCGGCTGAACGACTCTTCCAAACAATTCGCGTCCATGGAGGACAAACCTGGCGCCGTGGCCATTGCAACCGGCATGACCCTGGCGGCGATTGCCTTGGACAAACCGGTGAACCAAGCGGTGGGCCGGCATCAGGACAACCGCCTGCTCAAGGGCTGGAAACAGATAGGCAAGACCCTGCCAATCGCCGCCCTAGGCCTGGCGGGCGGAGCCTTCGCCCTGGGCGACGACAGGCTCAGCAACACCGGTTTGATCTCGCTGGAATCCTCAGCACTCGCCGTCGCCGGCAGCGTCGCCCTGAAAGGGCTGAGCAATCGCGCGCGGCCAGACGCCAGCGATAGCCCCTGGCAACAGCAGCCAACGGGCAGTTCCCGCTTCCAAAGCAGCTTTACCTCCAATCACGCCGCAGTACTGTTCGGAGCACTGACGCCATTTGCCAAAGAGTACGATCAGCCCTGGCTATACGGCTTAGCCGCCATCGGCGCGCTCGGACGCGTCGCCGGCAAAGACCACTGGTTGTCCGACGTTGCCGCCGGCAGTCTGCTCGGCTATGCCTCGGGCTCCTGGCTCTGGCAAGCTCAGCGGGACGAGTCCCGTTATCGCACCTCGCTGATACTGGGCCCCAAACAAGCCGGCATCCAAGTTACGAAATCACTGGATTGAAACGAACGCCCATGACCCCTCTTCTTGCGACCATGACCGACTATCCACGCCTTCGCCGCCAGATGGTTCCCCTGCTTATCGCTCTATGCGCCGCCGGTCCCGCCATCGCAGCCATGCCAAGCGCGGGCGGCGACTTTTCCAGCACCATGATGCCGAGTTATGAGCCGGAAGCCATGATGTACGGGCAGCCCAGCATCAGCAATCAAGTCCCGCTTGCACAACAACCATGGCAGCAACAAGCGCCTCAACAACAATGGCAACAACAGCGCAGATTGCCACCATCCAGCGCAAAACCAATCAAGCGTGAACTACCGCAGAATGAGTCGCAGGAAGAGAAGCTACCGCCCTTCGTCGAATACGTGAAAGTAGCCACCGGCAACATCCTTCCTGTTTTCGGCGCAGACTTGTTCGACAGCCCTCCGTCAACCTTTGCCCCCAGCGGCACCGCTCAGGTCAATCCTGACTATGTGATTGGCGCCGGTGACCAGATCCAAGTGAAGGGCTGGGGCATGGTCGATATCGACCTGACTCTGACGGTTGAGCGCAACGGCACGGTCTATCTGCCCAGAGTCGGCGCCATCGCGATTGCCGGCGTGAAGTTCAGGGATTTGCAAGACACGTTGAAAAAAAGCGTCTCGCGCGTGTTCCATAACTTCGATTTGAGCGCCAGCCTGCTGCAAACCCGGGCTGTGCAAGTGTACGTCGTCGGCAATGCTCGCGCGCCCGGCAGCTATACCCTGGGCGGGATGAGCACTTTGCTGAACGCGCTGTTCGCCGCGGGCGGCCCCAACGACAATGGATCGATGCGCCAAATCCAATTAATGCGAGACGGCAAAGCCGTCGGCCAGCTAGACCTCTACAAAATTCTGGTGGATGGGGACAAGTCCAGCGATCTGACTCTGCGCGACGGCGACGTGATTCAAATTAGGCCCGCCGGCAAACGGGTTGCCTTGCAAGGTGACGTCAAGCATCCCGCCATCTATGAATTTTCCGATGGCGACAGCGCCGCCGACCTATTGCACTGG
Source organism: Chromobacterium fluminis (assembly GCF_011602385.1). Lineage (NCBI taxonomy): Bacteria > Pseudomonadati > Pseudomonadota > Betaproteobacteria > Neisseriales > Chromobacteriaceae > Chromobacterium > Chromobacterium fluminis. Next base: position 66,172 of record NZ_JAAOMA010000016.1, read on the forward strand.
GCTGGCGGCCTGGAGTCCGCAGCGGAAGGCAAAGCCTGGCAATTGGAAAAAAGCGTAGACAATCGCTTCGAGACGCAATGGCAGACCTCCAATGGGAAAAGCAGCCTCGATCACGTCGCTCTGCAGCAACTCAAGTTGGGCGCCAGCGATATTTTCCGCGTGTTCGCTCCCAACGCCCTGCCGGTAAATATTCAGCAAGACACCGAATACGTCCGCGTCAGCGGTGAAGTGAAACAAACCGGCACCTTTCTGCTGCAAAAAGGCGAGACCTTGCGCGATCTGATCATGCGCCTGGGCGGCGCCACGGAAAACGGCTATATCTTCGCCACCAATTTGCAGCGCGAAAACATCAAAAAAGAACAGCAGGCCAAGCTGGACGAAGTAGCCAACCGCTTTGAAAAGGAATTGGAGCAGGCCTCCGCCGCGCGGCTGTCCAAACAGACCGATAAAGACAATGTCGCGGCCATTACCGCAGAAGTCGAACGCCAACGCAAGCTGGCGGAAAAAATGCGCGCCATCAAAGCGGAGGGACGCGTCGTGCTAGAACTGAGCGGCAGCAGCGCTCAAGTCAAGGACCTACCCGACCTGCCCCTGCAGAACGGCGACGCCATCACCATCCCGCGCCGCCCGGGCACAGTCAATGTCCTGGGCTCCGTTTACCAGAGCAATGCCTTTATCTATAGAGCGCAGCGCTCGGTGAAAGACTATCTGGACCTGGCAGGCGGCATCAGCCAGACCGGCGACAAGTCCGCAACCTACGTGATCCGCGCCGACGGCACCGTGGCCAGCAATAACAACGCTGGCTGGTTCAACAGCCTAGGCGGCAAGCGCATCAACCCGGGCGACACTATCGTCGTTCCCGACGAATTGGTTGTCAGCAGTTGGACTCAGTCGCTAAAGGAATGGACATCGATTCTCTATCAGTTCGGGCTAGGCGCCGCCGGTCTGAAAGTCTTGAAGTAAAGCAAGTCATCATTTAACTCGGGATTCAGACATGTCCACACACGACAAGGCAGAACCTCAAAGCCTCTCTTCCGATGACATCGACTTCTTCGACGTATTGAAGACTTTGCTGAAGCACAAGCACTGGGTCATCGGCAGCATTCTCGCGCTGGGAAGCAGCGCCTTGATTCTGAGCCTGATTCTGCCGCCTCTGTATATCTCCACCGCCAAAATCCTGCCGCCTCAACAGCAAAGCTCGAGCACGAATATGCTGCTGGGCCAACTGGGCGGACTTGCCGGCATGGCAGGGGTGGGTGGCATCGCCGGGCTGAAGAACCCGAGCGATCTCTATATCGGCCTTCTTCAAAGCCGCACCGTGGCGGACAACTTAATTCAACAATTCAAACTGAAACAGCGCTATGCCACGGAAACGATGGACGAAACCAGAAAAGCGCTGCAAAGCGCCAGCGCCATCATCAGCAGCAAGGACGGTCTGATCAGCATCAGCGTGGAAGACAAGGACCCTCAATTCGCCGCCGCCTTGGCCAATGGCTATATCGCCCAATTGATCCGGCTGAACCAGTCCCTGGCGGTCACTGATGCGGCCAAACGCCGGCTGTTTTTCGAAACCCAGCTCAAACAGACCAAGACTCAGCTCACCGCGGCAGAAACCGCACTGCGCCAGACCCAGGAACGCACCGGCATGATTCAACCGGACGGCCAGGTGCAAGCCATTATGAACGCCGTCACCCAACTCAAAGCCAGCGTCGCAGCCAAAGAGGTGCAATTGGAGGCGCTGCGCAGCTATGCCACCGAGCAGAACCCGCTCTATCAGCGAACCAAACAAGAACTGGCAGGCCTGAAAATTCAGTTGGCCAAACTGGAAAACGGCGCCGAAACCGCAGGCGACGTGATGGTGCCCACCGGTAAAATGCCGCAATCCGGACTGGAGTATCTGAGACGGCTGCGCGAGCTGAAGTATCAGGAAACAATTTTTGAACTGCTGGCGAAGCAATATGAACTGGCCAGAATCGATGAAGCCAAGGATTCGTCTCAAATCCAGATTCTGGACAGCGCTGCAATACCCGAGCTAAAGAGCAAACCTGTTCGCTCTTTAATTACCGCTGTAGGGCTATTCAGCGGCCTGGTGCTCGGCATCGCGCTGGCCCTACTGCGCGAACGCTTCCAGCTAGCGCACAAATCCGGCCGCTTGCCTGAGTTGAACTGGGCGTTGAAAGAACGCTAACGCGTTACTCTCCTCCTATAACCCATCCGGAACACAAACCCCAGCACCAGCATGACCATCATGCTGGCCGCCAGGCTCAGCGGGCTGCCCCAAACCAACGGCGCGATCAGACCCGCCACCACGCTGGACATCATGGTCTGGAAAAAGCCCTGCAGCGAGGAAGCGGTGCCGCGCAGCGATGGGAACTGGTCCATCAGGTTTAGGGTGATGGACGGCGCGGCGATCGACATGCCGGTGGTGTACAGCGCCAGTGGCAGCACCGCCCACGGCATCGCGGCTTCCGGCGCCAGCAGGTTGTACAGCAAGTTCCAGCCGGCGGCGATGAACATCACCACGTAGCCGCGCGACACGATGTCCTTCTGCGACACCCGCCCCGCCATCTTGCCGGACAAATAGGCGCCAAACATGATGCCGGACACCGCCGGGCCGAACATCCACAGGAACTGCTCAGGCCCCAGGTGCAGATGCTGCATCAGAAATACCGGCGCCGACGGGATGTACAAGAAGAAGCCGGCGAAATTGAAAGACACCGCTGCGGTCAGCAGCTGGAACTCGCGCTTGCGCCCCACCTGCCAGTAGTTGGCCAACAGATACTTTATTTTCAATGGCTGCCGTGCGGACTCATGATGGGTTTCCGGCAAAGCAAACCAACTCATCAGGAACAGCGCCAGGCCGATCAAGGCCATGAACACGAAGATGGAATGCCAGCCGAAAGCGCCGAACAGCCAGCCGCCCACCACCGGCGCAATCGCCGGCGACAGCGAGAACAGCATGGTCACCTGCGACATCAGCCGCTGAGCGTCGGCGCCGTCCAGCTTGTCGCGGATGATGGCGCGCCCCACCACCAGGCCGGCACCGCCGCAAAAGCCTTGCAGCGCGCGGAACAGCAGCAGCTGGCCCAGGCTGTCGGCCAAAGCGCAGCCTATCGACGCCAGGCTGAACAACAAGGTGGTGACCAGCACCACCGGGCGACGGCCCACCGCGTCCGAGATCGAGCCATGCCACAGCATCATCACCGCGTAAGACAATAGATATACCGTCAACGCCTGCTGCATCTGCAGTTGCGAGACCGCCAGGCTTTGTCCGATCGCACTCATCGCCGGCAGGAAAGTGTCGATCGAAAACGGCCCCAGCGTGGACAGGGCCGCCAACAGGATTGCCAGCCCGAAGTGGCTGCGAGTGGAGGGGTGCATGGCGGATAAATAACAATGAGAGTCAATGCATGTTAACGGTTAGGCCGACACTTGCCAAACCGGACTGATATAAATAAAACGTCATAGTGCATATCTTGCCGTTCAAGCTCGCGCCGCTGGCGCCGGCTTCGATTTCGTGCCACGATCAATCCACTCCACGCCAGCCATAACAAGGAGAGACCAGCATGATCCGCCTGTATCACAACCCCCGCTGTTCCAAATCCAGAGAGGCGCTGAGCCTGCTGGAAAACGCCGGCGCGGAAATAGAAATCATAGAGTACCTGAAGCACCCGCCCAGTTACGAAGAACTGGAGCGCCTGCTGACTCTCCTGAACATGGAGCCGCGCGACTTGATTCGCCAGAAAGAGGAGGAGTACGCCGAACTCTACCTGGACGACATTACGCTGGAACCCAGACATCTGATTACCGCCATGATAGACAATCCCAAGCTGATCGAGCGCCCTATCGCCGTCTGCGGCGAACGCGCCGTGGTGGGGCGGCCGCCGGAACGGGTGCTGCAGCTTCTGGACTAAGCTTCGCCGGCTCCGCCCTCCAGCGCCCAAGGCAATCGCTCTTGGGCGTTTTTGCATCCAACGCCCCGCCGGCCTGCATCTGTCCCATCCCCTTCAAAATTATCACTTGCGGAATAGTAACTTCCGTTACTAAAATAACGACCATGAATCCAACCAAGTCATTTCAAACGCTTGAGCAGGCCGTTAACCGGATCGAAGCGCGTTTTCCCGGCGTGCCCCGCCAGGAAGTCATTCTGGCGCGCTTGCTGTACCACATCCTGCCGCGGCTGTCCGCCCATCTGTGCGACAAGCTGAAGCATCACGGCCTCAACGAGACGGTGTGGATGGCCTTGCTGGCGCTGTACGCCTGCCCGCAACAAGCGCTCTATCCGTCTGAAATCAGCGACACGCTGGATTCATCGCGCACCAACGCCACGCGCATTGCCGACGAACTGGTCAAAAATGGTTGGGCGGCTCGTTCGCCCAGCGCGGAGGACCGGCGCAAGATCCTGCTGGAGTTGACGCCGAGCGGCGTGCAACTCGTGGAATCCCTGCTGCCCGTTTCACGCGAATGCCACCGCGAGTTGTGGTCGGATTTCGACGCCGCGGAAAAACAGGAGTTCGAACGCTTATTGCGCAAGCTGCTCTGCAGCCTGGGCGGTTAAAGCTGGGAAACCGGCTTTTTTTCGCCCTTATAATAACTTGCGTGACTATCACATCATCAATCACTTTACCAATTGCTAATACAGCAAGTGAATACGGGAGTCCCACAAGGTGAAAAAGACTCAATGGCAGCACGGCGTCAGCGCCCTGCTGCTCAGCGCCCTGCTGGGCGGCTGCGCGAGCTTCGGCCCTGACAACGTCCCGGCATCTGAGCTCAAAGCCGAACAATTACGGCTGGCCAATGGCCAGGGCGAACAGATCGCCAATGATTGGTGGACGCAACTGAACGACGCCGTGCTGAACCAGCTGGTAGCCAAGGCCCTGCAGGACGCGCCCTCGCTGAAACTGGCCGAAGCCCGGCTGCGCCAAGCGCGCGCCGCAGTCGGCATCGTCGAAGGCAATAGCGGCCCCAAACTCGATTTCAGCGCCAATATGACGCAGCTCCATTACGAGTTCCCGGCGCCGATCTCGCGCGACTACGTCAACGCCTACACCGCGATGCTGATGGGCAGTTGGGAGTTCGACTTCTGGGGCAAGCACCGCGGCCAGATCGACGAAGCCGTCGGCCAGCAGCAAGCCATCGCCTTCGAAGGCGCGCAAACCCGGCTAACGCTGACTCAAGCCGTCATCGCCCAATACACCCAGTTGCAACGGCTGCAGGCGCAAAGCGCGGTGCTGGCCAAGCGTATCCAACTGGCGGAAAGCCGCCAGACGCTGACCCAGGCCCGTATCAACGCCGGCCTGCTGCCGGGCGACAACCAGCGCGGCAACGAAGTTTCGCTGCATCGCCTGCGCCAGCAGCAAAGCGCGCTAACCCAGGACAGCGACCGCGCTCGTCATGCGCTGGCGGCGCTGACCGGCCAAGGCCCGGAAGCCTTGCGCGGCTTGCAAGCCGGCAAGGCGCTGACCGTGCCGGCCATGGACGCCGACAGCCTGAGCGCCGACCTTCTGGGCAAGCGCCCGGACATCGCCGCCCAGCGCGCGCGGGTGGAAGCCACCGCCGGCGCGGTCAAGGCAGCGCGCGCCGAGTTCTATCCCAATATCAAGCTGACCGCCTTCGCCGGCCAGACCTCGCTGGAATTCAACAAGCTAATGAACGGCGACTCCACCTTCTGGGGCTTCATGCCGGCGATCAGCCTGCCCCTCTTCCACTCCGGCGCGATCCAGGCCAATCTGGGCAAGCAGCGGGCCGGCTACAACATCGCCGTGCACAGCTACAACCAGACCGTGCTGGACGCGCTGCGCGACGCCGCCGACACCGTCAGCGGCTGGCAGCAAAGCGGCAAGCAGCTGGAGCAGTCGCGCCAGGCGCAAGACAGCAGCCATCGCGCAGCCGACTCCGCCGCCGCCCGCTTCAAGGCCGGCATCATCAACAAGCTGAACCTGCTGGACGCCCAGGACAGCGCTCTGGCGCAACAATCGGCGCGCATCGACGCCGAAGCCGGCCGCAAACTGGCCTGGGTTTCCCTGAACACCGCATTGGGCGGCGGCTTCAACGCTGCGCCCGCCACCCACTGAGAACGCATCCATGGACAAGAAAACCAAAACTGCGCAAGGCCGCAAGCGCAATCTGATCGTCGCCACCACCCTGTTCGCCGCCATCGCCATCGGCTACGGCGCCTACTGGGCGCTGGTGCTCAGCCACCAGGAAAACACCGACGACGCTTATGTCAGCGGCCATCTGGTGCAAGTCACCCCGGAAGTGGGCGGCACCGTCGCCAAAGTCCTGGTGGACGACACCCAACACGTCAAGGCCGGCCAGTTGCTGGTCAGCCTGGACAAAAACGATGCGCAGCTGAACTTCGACCGCGCCCGCAATGAGTTCGCCCAAGTCGTGCGCCAGACGCGGCAGTTGATGAACAACACCCAGCAATTGGCCGCTCAAGTCACTTTGCGCGAAACCGAACTGGCCCGCGCCGACGCTGACCTGAAGCGTCGCAAACAGCTGGCCGGCACCGACGCGCTGTCGGCGGAAGAGTTGAGCCACGCCAACGACGCCGTCGCCGGCGCCAAGGCCGCGCTGGACGCCGCGCGCGAACAGCAAAAAGCTAGCGCCGCGCTGCTGGGCAAGGACGCGCTGGCGCAGCAGCCGGCGGTCAAAGCCGCCGCCAGCCGGCTGAAGGAGGCCTGGCTCGCGCTGCAACGCACTGAGATCAAGGCGCCGCTGGACGGCGCCGTCGCCCGCCGCAATGTGCAGGTTGGCCAGCGCCTGGCCGCCGGCACACCGCTGATGTCGGTGATCCCGCTGCAAAACCTGTGGGTGGACGCCAACTTCAAGGAAGGCCAACTGGCCAAGATCCGCATCGGCCAGCCGGTGGAGCTGAAATCCGACCTCTACGGCGGCAAGATCGTTTACCACGGCAAAGTGGTGGGCCTGTCCGCCGGCACCGGCAGCGCTTTCTCGCTGCTGCCGGCGCAGAACGCCACCGGCAACTGGATCAAGGTGGTGCAACGGGTGCCGGTGCGCATCCAGCTGGACCCGAAAGACCTTCAATCGCACCCGCTGCGCGTCGGCTTGTCGATGGACGCGGTGGTGGACACCTCCAGCACCGACGGCAAGGCGGTGGCCGAGGCCCAGCCCTTCGTCGCCCATCAGGACGTCTCCGGCCAATTGCCGGACCTGAAACAGGCCGACGAACTGGTGCGGACGCTGCTGGCGGCCAACGCGGGTGAAAGCAAGGCCGAATAAGGGGGCCGGACCATGAATCATCCACCACTGACCGGCTCCAAGCTGGTCTGGATCACGCTGGCGCTGTCGATGTCGGTGTTCATGCAAGTGCTGGACACCACCATCGCCAACGTGGCGCTACCCACCATTTCGGGCAACCTGGGCGCGGCCACCAGCCAAGGCACCTGGGTGATCACCTCCTTCGGGGTGGCCAACGCCATCGCGGTGCCGCTGACCGGCTGGTTGGCCAAACGCCTGGGCGAAGTGAAGCTGTTCACCGCCTCCACCCTGCTGTTCGTGCTCACCTCCTGGCTGTGCGGCATGTCCAGCAGCCTGGAAATGCTGATTTTCTTCCGCGTGCTGCAAGGCGCGGTGGCCGGCCCGATGATTCCGCTGTCGCAGAGCCTGCTTTTGTCCTGCTACCCGCCGGAGAAGAAAGGCATGGCGCTGGCGCTATGGGCGATGACAGTGATCGTCGCGCCGGTGTTCGGCCCGATTCTGGGCGGCGTGATCAGCGACAACTGGCACTGGGGCTGGATCTTCTTCATCAACGTGCCGGTGGGACTGGCGGCGGCCTTCATTTCCTGGCGCATCCTCAAGCCGCGCGAAACCGAAACCGTCGATCTGCCTATCGACCGCATCGGCCTCGCTCTGCTGGTGATAGGCGTAGGCTCGCTGCAAATGGTGCTGGACCGCGGCAAGGAGCTGGACTGGTTCAACTCCACCGAAGTGGTCACTCTTGCGGTGATCGCGGTGCTGGCGCTGGTCTATCTGGTGATCTGGGAATTGGGCGAGAAACATCCCATCGTCGACCTCAGCCTGTTCAAGCAGCGCAACTTCACCGTCGGCACCGTCGCCATCAGCCTGGGCTTCATGCTCTACTTCGGCACCGTGGTGCTGCTGCCCCTGATGCTGCAGACCCAGATGGGCTACACCGCCACCTGGGCCGGCCTGGCCGCGGCGCCCATCGGGCTGATCCCGGTGGTGTTGTCGCCCATCATCGGCAAGTACGCGCAGCGACTGGACATGCGCTGGGTAGTGACGGTGAGCTTCAGCGTGTACGCGATCTGCTTCTTCTGGCGCAGCACCTTCAACCCGCAGATGGACTTCGCCTATGTGGTGTGGCCGCAGGTGGTGCAGGGCATCGGCGTGGCTTGCTTCTTCATGCCGCTGACCACCATCACCCTGTCCGGCCTGCACCCTAGCCAGATCGCCAGCGCGTCCAGCCTGTCCAACTTCCTGCGGATTCTGGCCGGCAGCATCGGCACCTCGATCACCACCACGATGTGGGACCGCCGCGAGGCGATGCACCACGCGCGCCTGACCGAGCATGTCAGCCTCTACGATCAGGCGTCCAACGCCTGGTTCCGGCTGCTGGACATGGCCGGCCTATCCTCCGGACAGCAGGCGGCGCTGACCTCGCTGCAAATCACCAAGCAGGGCTACATCATGGCGGCCAATGAGATTTTCTGGCTGTCCGGCGTGCTATTCGTGCTGTTGATCGGCCTGGTGTGGTTCGCCAAGCCGCCGTTCACCGCGGCAGGCGGCGACAGCGGCGCGCATTGAATCTCGCCGGACAGCCCACCCCAACTGTCCGGCGTTTTTCATTTACGCCAGCAGCGCCGCCATCGTCATGTTCTGGAACGCGGCCATGCCGCGAGTCAGCGTCTTGTCGCGGTGCTGCACCTGGTACAGCGTGCGCGTCAGCGCCGGCAAACCGGCCCTCACTTCCACCACCGCGCCGGTCTGCAACAGATCAGCCACCACCCGCCGCGACAGGCAGCTGACCCCCAGGCCGGCGGCCACCGCGTGCTTGATCGCCTCGGAATGGCCCAGCTCCATGCTGACGTTGAGCATGGCCAGGTGCGGCAACAACAGACGATCCACTTCCTCGCGCGTGCCGGAACCGGCTTCACGCAGAATCCATTCGGCCTTCGCCAGGTCCTGACGCGCTGCTTCGCCTCGCGCCAAGGGGTGATCGGCGGCGGCGAACACCACCAGTTCGTCCTGACGCCAGGGTTGAGCAATCAAGTCCGGGTGGTGGCAAGGCCCTTCGATGAAACCGAAATCCACCCGCAGCGCCGCTACCGCGTCGACGATGTCGCGGGTATTGGCCACGTCCAGCTCCAGCCGCGCCAGCGGCCAGGCGGCGCGAAAGGCCGCCAACTGCTGCGGCAATAAATAGTTGGCCACCGTGCTGCTGGCGCCTATCTTCAAAGACATCGCCCCGGCGTTGAACAGGCTTTGCATGTCCTGGGCCGCGTCCAGCATCGCACGCGCCTTGGGCCACAGCAGCCGGCCGTGCTCGTTCAGGCTCAGCCGCTTGCCGATCCGGTCGAACAGGCGCACATCGAGGCCGGTTTCCAGCTTGTCCAACGCCTGACTGGCCGCGGACTGAGTCAGCGCCACCTGCTGGGCCGCAAGGGTGACGGTGCCGTATTCGGCCACCGCGACGAAGACCTCCAGTTCGCGCAGGGTCAGCTTTAAGGCCATGTCTTCTCCTTATATTGATTTTGCTACTGACATATATCCATTTTATCCGTTTCTCTACTGAAATCGAGGGGCGTATCGTTAGCACCATTCGCCATAGACCAAACAGGCATTTACTTATGACAAACCTTCGCCAAATCATGCCGGGCCTGGCGTTGGCCATCGCCGTCGCCGCCGCTTCGCTGTACGCAGCGGATTTGCCGGCGATGAAACACCTGGGCTTCTCCGCGCTCACCATCGCCATTCTGGGCGGCATGCTGATAGGCAACACCGTCTACCGCTACTTTGCCGGCGCCAGCCACCACGGCATCCAGTTCTCCAAGCAAAAGCTGCTGCGTCTGGGCATCATCTTGTTCGGCTTCAAACTCACCTTCCAGGACATCGCCGCCGTCGGCTTCGCCGGCGTATTGATCGATACCCTAGTGTTGTGCACGACCTTTCTGCTGGCTTTCCGCATCGGCCGCAAATACTTGGGCATGGACGAGCAAAGCGTGATCCTGATCGGCGCGGGCAGTTCCATCTGCGGCGCGGCCGCGATTCTGGCCACGGAACCCGTGATCAAGGCTCATGCGGAAAAAGTGGCGGTGGCCGTCGCCACCGTAGTGGTGTTCGGCACCGTGGCGATGTTCCTGTGGCCGATGCTGTATCAATGGACCAGCCATCTGGGCATTTCCGAGTTCAACTACGGCGTGTTCGCGGGCTCCACCATCCATGAAGTGGCGCAAGCCGTTGCCGCCGGCAAATCGGTCAGCGAAGCGGCGATGACCACCGCGGTGATCACCAAGATGATACGCGTAATGATGCTGGCGCCGTTCCTGATCGCCTTGTCCAGCTGGCTGGCTGCCAAACCCCACGGCAGCCGCCAACAGAAGAGCGGCATCGCCATCCCCTGGTTCGCCGTCGTCTTCCTTGCCGTGGCCGCCTTCAACTCCTTCAACCTGCTGCCTGCCGCGTGGGTCAGCGCCATCGTCTCGCTGGACAACCTGCTGCTGGCCGCCGCAATGGGCGCGCTGGGCATCACCACCCACTTCTCCGCCATCCGCCAGGCCGGCGCCAAACCGATGCTGCTGGCTTCCATCCTGTTTGGTTGGCTGATCGTCGGCGGCGGCCTGATCAACTTCAGCGTTAGTTATCTGCTGCATTGAACTAGCAGAAACAACACGCCCCTCCCAGGATCCTCATGCTTCAACATGACGATCCGGGCCTCCCGCCCAAGCAAATCAGCCCCCCTTCAACCGGTTTAGGAACTGAATCCAACTCTGTTCCTCTCCCCCTACTTTCCTCTACCTACAAACGTAGCCATCAAATTAACTCATGCAACCCTCGCATTACATCAACTAAACCTATCTTACAAGAAACACGAAAAAATACTAATACCTCATACTCAAAGCAGAAAAACCGGATCGATAATCTAATTTAATAAAACAAGAATAAAATAAAAAATGATCAATTGACTCGATAACATCAAGCGGGGAGACTGAATCACACTCAAAAAAACTCGGGGATGCTCTAAACAAAAGAAAAGGAGCACACCAATGTACGCCTTATCACCTCTACCGTTAAGACACGAAAAATTCTCAGTTCCTTATCTAGTGGATGAAACCTTAAGAGAAGGCATTGAGAGGACAGCCTTCCCCATTTCACTAGATGCAAAAATGCAAATTTTGCATAGTCTTACTGATGCCGGAATCAGAGATTTCGTCATTGGCTGTGGTCCTGAAGAGCCTTTGGTCTGGGACCGAGTACAACAAGAAAAAAGGGACGGAACACTACCGTCAGACACCCAGACCACATTTATCATCCTAGTAAATTGCTGGGAAACTGCCTACTACTACTTTAGCCAAAGAAAGCAAAACATTGAGGACATAGAGGATACTATTTTCAGCTTTGGCATGATCACTTATCGTAAAAATGAAAACGAGTTCGAAAAGGCCTTAATGGCATTTAAAAAACTGGGGGCAAAAAAGTTTAAAGCCAGCATACTAAACAATTTCAGAACGAGCGTATCAGATCAAACCTACTCAGCCATTTGCCAGCAAATTGACTGGGCAATCTCTTTAGGCGTCTCTATCATACGCATCAACGACTCACTTGGTTCTTTACAACCCCACATCACCCAATGGCTCTGCTCCAAACTAGTTAAAGACTATCCCGGCATTACTTTCTGCCTTCACGCACACAATGACAATGGGCTTGCCGTGGCCAATGCCATGCAATCTATTCAATCCGGATTTCAGATGATAGAGGGCTCATTGGCTGGTTTTGGGAACCGTTCAGGAATTGCCCCAATAGAACAAGTTCTCAAACTATGCCTAAACAATGACATCAAGCTGGGCAATCATGAAATCAACCTAAAAAAAATCATTCGTACAGCACAAGCTTGCGAAGAAATTTTCTTACAACCACCCAATATTTACCGTTCTGTCAGCGGAATATTCGAGACTGATTCAAACTACGGTGTACTAAACATCCCTGACTTCCTAGAAGCTAAAGATGAAAAATCTTACTTTATCAACCTTGTCGGATTACATCCCAACACAATAAAACAAGCGTTAAAAGAGTACTGCCCATCTTTAGATTTAACCAACATCCCAAGTCAAAGATGGTTGCATGTCATTGAACTCATCAAAATCAAGATGCAAGCAGAGGCTATTGAAACCGAAGCCAAATACAAGGCTTTGAGACTACACTTGCATAACTACTATCGCTCAAGCGCCTACTCTCCCCAAAAAATCGCATCCATTGCATATAAGCTACTGGTAGAGAATGAAGCTTGAGCCATGGGAAAAATCATAACCATCGTATTACCCCTGTTTGCGATGATTCTATGCGGGTATGGGATAGTTCGCGCGGGCGTCATTGGAAAAGAAACCGTCAGAGGCTTGGTCGGCGTCGTATTTTGGCTGTTCCTACCCTGTTTTATCTTCATGAAGACGCTGAGCGCGGACTACCAGGCTGGTATTAATTGGAATTTGCTCAACGCCTACTACCTAGCTTGCCTACTGGTGTTTTTAATCGCCGCCGCTGTTGGCCGCCTCTTTTGGGGAGGGGATCTACGCATCGCTGGACTCCGAGGCTTGGCCTCTATTTCCGGCGTCGTCGGCTATATGGGCTTGCCATTGATGGTAATGACGTTTGGAGACGCCGCCGTGTTGCCCGCGGTAATGATCACAACAGCGGACAATCTTGTCATTCTGGCGGGAGGCAGCCTGCTGATGGAAATGACCAGCGTTCGGACCGGCCATGCTCAGCCTGGAGGCTGGCCGCTATTGATCGCGATAGCCAAAGGCATCGTCCGCAACCCTTTGATCCTAGCTGTACTTCTTGCTGCTGTTTTCATCGCCGCCGGACTGAGTCTACCCAGCGCCCTGCACATCTTCGCCAGGCAAATGACCGATGCAACCGGACCGCTTGCGCTGGTCGCCCTGGGCGCCGCGCTGGCCATCCACCCAATGACAGGCCTGGCCCAAGCTGACTCGATTTTTCTGGCCGTCCTAAAAGTGACCGTGCTGCCGGGACTGGTGTTTTTATCCTGCCGTTACGGCTTTGAACTTGACCCTTTCAGCGTCAAGATCGCCGTTCTGATGGCAGCGCTTCCGGTGGCTGTCAATGTTTTCATTCTGGCGTCTCGCTACCAAAGTTATGAAACGCAAGTATCCAGCGCCATGTTGTTATCGGTGGGCATGGGATTGCTCGTCCTCTCGGGCCTGTTGCTGATTCTGGCTTGAGGCTAAAAAACCACCGCCCGGCGGATACTACTCGGGCGGTGGTGATTTAATGCAGCGAGAACAACGTCAGCATGGACACTTCTTCATGCTCTTGCCGCCGTAGCGTTCGTCCTGGCAGCGGCGAAAGAAGGCCTCCCGGCTCATCACCTCCGCATTGGGATTGAAACGGCGGCGGCTGGCGACATAGGCGTCGTAATCCTTGACGCCCACCATCAACCGGGCGGTTTTCGCCCATTGCTGCCATAGCTTGTTCATTACGCGCCCTCCTCACGGAACACCGCCGGCACCTCTTTGGCGGTGGACCACTTAACCGCCAGCGACTTGCGCATCACGTTCAACGCGAACGCCAGCATGGCGATCACCACCGCCATGAACAGCGCCGTCAAAGTGGCGTCCACATAGTCATTGAAGATGATCTGGTGCATTTGCGCCATATTCTTGGCCGGCGCCAGAAGCTCGCCCTTGGCCGCGGCGGCGGAGAACTTGTCGGCGTGGGCCAGGAAGCTGATCTTGGGACTGGCGTGGAACAGCTTCTGCCAGCCGGCGGTCAGCGTCACGACCAGCAGCCACAACGTGGGCACCGCGGTAACCCAGATATAGCGGGTTTTCTGCATCTTGATCAGCACAGCGGTGGCCAGTATCAGCGCGATGCCGGCCAGCATCTGGTTGGCGATGCCGAACAGCGGCCACAAGGTGTTGATGCCGCCCAGTGGATCCACCACCCCCTGATACAAGAAGTAGCCCCACCCGGTTACCGCCAGACCGGTGGCGATCAGGTTGGCGGCCCAGGATTCCGTGTTGGCCATCGGCTTGATCACCAGGCCCAGCAGGTCCTGGATCATGAAGCGCAGCACGCGGGTGCCGGCGTCGATGGTGGTCAAGATAAACAAGGCTTCAAACAGGATGGCGAAGTGATACCAGAAGGCCATCATCGCCGGCCCGCCAATCACATTGGACAGAATGTGCGCCATGCCCACAGCCAGAGTCGGCGCGCCGCCGGCGCGAGACAGAATGGTGCTCTCGCCCACGTCCTTGGCCATCTGGGTCAACATGTCCGGCGTAATGACGAAGCCCCAGCTGGAAATCACCTGGGCGGCTTCCTCCGCGGTCTTGCCTATCACCGCCGCCGGGCTGTTCATCGCGAAGTAGACGCCCGGATCCAGCACGCAGGCGGCGATCAACGCCATGATGGCGACGAAGCTTTCCATCAGCATGGAGCCGTAGCCGATCACGCGGGCGTGGGTTTCATTCTCCAGCATCTTGGGCGTGGTGCCGGAGGCCACCAGCGCATGGAAGCCGGACACCGCGCCGCAGGCGATGGTGATGAACAGGAAGGGGAACAGATTGCCGGAGAATACCGGGCCGCTGCCGTCGATGAACTTGGTCACCGCAGGCATGTGCAGATTGGGCGCCACAATCATGATGCCGATGGCAAGGCCGACAATGGTGCCTATTTTCAGGAAGGTGGACAGATAATCTCGCGGCGCCAGCAACAGCCACACCGGCAGCACCGAAGCGACGAAGCCGTAGCCGATCAGAGTCCAGGCCAGCGTGGTGCCGCTCAAGGTAAACAAGGGCGCCAGGGTTTCGTTCTTGGCGATGTCGCCGCCGTAAACGATGGCCAGCATCAGCAGGATAAAGCCGATGACGGAAATCTCGCCGATTTTGCCCGGCCGGATGTAGCGAGTGTAGACGCCCATGAACAGAGCGATCGGTATCGTGGCCGCAATGGTGAAGGTGCCCCAGGGGCTGCCAGTCAACGCCTTGACCACCACCAGCGCCAGCACCGCCAGCAGGATCACCATGATCATCAGAATGCCGATGGAGGCGATAATGCCGGGAATAGCGCCCAGTTCGGTGCGGATGATCTCGCCCAGCGATTTGCCGTCGCGGCGCACCGACAAGAACAGGATCAGGAAGTCCTGCACCGCGCCGGCCAGCATCACCCCCACCAAAATCCACAGCGTGCCCGGCAGATAGCCCATCTGCGCGGCCAGCACCGGCCCCACCAGCGGTCCGGCGCCGGCGATGGCGGCGAAGTGGTGGCCAAACAACACCCATTTATTGGTGGGCACGTAGTCCAGGCCGTCATTGTATTTTTCCGCCGGGGTCAGCCGGCGGGCGTCCAGCTCCAGTACTTTGTCGGCGATGAAGCGGCCGTAAAAACGATAGGCGATGGAGTAGACCGACACCGCAGCCACAATCAGCCAAACAGCGTTGACCGGTTCGCCGCGATTGAGGGCCACAACGGCGAAGGCCGCTGCGCCGGCCAGGGCGATGGCCAGCCACACGGCCCATTCTCTTATCTGTTGCATATGGCAAGTTCCTATTCTCTTTATCCCGTTTTAATTCATCGGTCCCTGGCGACGACAGCAGCCACGGCCGGCTTTTTTGCCTGACCGATTCTGGATTGATAGCGCCGGAAAATCAAGCAAGCCTTATAATTTACAAAAGCTATCAATGATTTATGACGAATAGCAGTCACGATAATGCTAAAGTCGCCGGCAAACACCGCGTGCTAATATTTTGATTTGAACCACCGAAATCCCGTCGACGGACATGAACAGCGATACCCCCCATATTCTCATTGTCGAAGACGACGTGAGACTAGCCGAATTGATAGGCGCCTATCTGAGCAAGCACGGCTATCGCATCTCCCAGCACGGCCGCGGCGACACCGCGCCGGCCATCATCCTGGAAGAAAAGCCGGACCTGGTGATCCTGGACATCATGCTGCCAGGCAAGGAAGGCTTCGACGTCTGCCGTGAAATCCGCCCGCGCTATAACGGCAGGGTTTTGATCATGACGGCGCGCGACGAGGACGTGGACGAAATCCTGGGGCTGGAACTGGGCGCAGACGACTACCTGGCCAAGCCGGTAGAGCCCCGTCGCCTGCTGGCGCGGGTGCGCGCTTTGCTGCGCCGCGGCGGGCCGGGCGCGCAGGCGGACGGCGAGGCCGGCGACGAAGACAGCTTCACCTTTGGCCAGTTCTGCATCAGCCAGGCCACGCGCGAGGCCACCTTGAATGGAGAACTGATCGATCTGACCACCGCCGAATTCGACCTGCTGTGGCTGCTGTCCTCCCACGCCGGCCAGGTGTTGTCGCGCGACGACATCATGAGCGAATTGCGCGGCATAGGCTTCGATGGGCTGGATCGTTCGATAGACGCGCGCATTTCGCGGCTGCGCCGCAAACTGGGCGACAATCCGGACGCGCCGGCCCGGATCAAGACCGTGCGCGGCAAAGGCTATCTGTTCTCACGCAGCGACTGGGAATAAGCAATGAGCACCCGTCGTCTGCGCGGCTGGCTCAAACCGTCGCTGGGCACCCTGTTTGCCCGTTATTTCTTCGCCACCATGCTGGTGGAGCTGATCATCATCATCGGCTTCGGCTTCCTGGTCACCAAGTTGTACGAAAACAGCGACCGCGACGGCAAGCTGCAGTTCATGAACGGCACCGTGACGCTGATCCGCCAGCAGTTGGCCCAGACGCCGCACAAGGACTGGGACGGCAAGCTGGCCGACATCGCCCGCGCCTTCAGCTATCCGGTCAAACTAATCGCCCACCCTCCCGACGATTTCGAGCAGGAAGGCCACGCCGCGCTGCTGAGCGGCCGTCCCTATCTGGACTTCGACAACCAATTGCTCTACGTGCCGCTGCCCCATGATCCGCGCCTGCTGTTGCTGGGCCCCTTGGAGGCGCCGGCCAGCAACAGCAGTTGGATCAGCGAAGACATGGAAATCCTGCTGCTGTGGATTTTGCTGACCGGCTCCACGCTGGGCACCCTGATCTACTTCAGCCTGCGTCCTTTGTGGAAAGACTTGCTGGAAGTGCGCCGCAAGGCGGAGGTGTTCGCCGACGGCGACTTCAGCGCCCGCGCCCAACCTTCGAAAAGCCGGCTGCTGGCGCCTTTGTCCCTGGCTTTCAACAGCATGGCCGCCCGCCTGGAGCGGCAGATGGAAACCCGCCAGGCCTTGTCTCACGCCATCGCCCACGAGATACGCACCCCGATCGCGCGGCTGCGCTTCGGCCTGACCATGCTGGAAGAAGAAGAGGACGAGCAGGAGTGGCGGCGCTACCGCGAAGGCATGGAGCGCGATATGCAGGAGTTGGAAGAGCTGTTCAACACCAGCATGGAGTTCGCCAAGCTCAACCGCAACGAAGTTCCCTTGCACTGGGAAACCGTTGACCTTTACGACTGGTTCGACGATCTGATCGATCTGGTCACGCCGCTGAAGCCGCCCGGCATCAAACTGGAGCTGGACTGCGCGCTGGGCAACGGCGCCTTCGACCGCAAACTGATGTACGTGGCCAGCCGCAATCTCTTGCTCAACGCCTTCAAATACGCCAACACCCAAGTGCGGCTGACGGTGTGTCACAACGCCGCCGGTCAGTTGCTGATCCATGTCGACGACGACGGCTGCGGCATCCCCGAGGCTGAGCGCGACAAGGTGTTCGAACCCTTCCTGCGCCTGGACCGCAGCCGCGACCGCGCCACCGGCGGCTACGGTTTGGGCCTGTCCTTCGTCAAGCTGATCACCGAACATCACGGCGGCCAGGCCAGCGTGGCCGCCAGCGAACTAGGCGGCGCGCGATTTACACTGCGCATCATGCAGCCGCAGCAATAAGCACTGTTTACGATCTGCTGCGCGCCTCGAGGCGTGACACGGTGAGTACAACGCTTCGCGAAACGCAGCAAACTATGAACAGGTTCTCAGCCGTTTTCGCCTTGTCTCGCTCTAGCAAGATCGTAAACCCGCTCTAGAAGGATGCCGAAACGCTTTCGCCAGAACCGACGAAAAGTAAAGCCGCAGTTTGTTAAGCAATCTGAATTGGGTCACGCGCCGTCACAAAGCGGGGACAGGAAGCCAACAGACCCAGGGCCGAGGCGCCGGGATAATGCCAGCATCTCAACTTGGATTCGGGTATTTTCCATGGTTTCTTCACGACCGGCCGCCCTGCTGGTACACGGTCTGGGCGGCAGCGCATACGACCTTGGCGCGCTTGGACGCACGCTGGAGGAGGCTGACATCGTCACGCACACCCCGCTGTTGCCGGGACATGGCGGCGAGCCGGAAGATCTGCTGTCCGTCCGCTGGCAGGACTGGGTGGAAACCATACGCAAGGAATACCTGGAGCTGAAGACGCGCCACAAGGTAGTGCATCTGGCCGGCGTTTGCCTGGGCGGCCTGGTGGCGCTGGAAGTGGCGCGGCTGGAAAACCACAAGGACGGCCTCGCGCTGTACGCGCCGCCGCTGTTCCTCGACGGCTGGAGCCTGCCCAAGCTCACTTGGGCGCGCCACATCGTCTACCGCATTCCCGGCCTGGCTAAAAAGATGCGCGTGCCGGAGGTGGAACCTTTCGGCATCAAGAACGCCCGCATCCGCAAAGCGATCCAGCAGCGCTTTGAACGCGGCGAGCGCTTCCACTACGCCTACATCCCGCTGGCCTGCATCCGCCAGGTGGATGGGCTGCGCCGCCAGCTGATGTCGCGGCTGGAACAGATCACTTGTCCGACGCTGATCGTGCATGCCGACGAGGACGACATCACCAGCCCGCGCTCCGCCCATCACCTACAGCGCCACCTGGGCGGCAAGGTCGATTTCATGCCTTTGTCCAACAGCTACCATATGGTAATGGTGGACAATGAACGCGGCGAAGTGCTCAAGCGCAGCCTGAAGTTTTTCAACCAGCGCGCCCAAGCGCCGGCCACCACCGCCGAGCAAGACGGCTGGGCCCTGTTCGCCGCCGCCTGAACGCCGCGCTCTTACAATCAAGGCAAGCTTCTCGCTTGCCTTTTTTCTTGTCTGCGCCAGCTGCGCCGGCCTCCTCGCCTTGAATTAAAGTTGCAAGCAATCACAACTGAACATTGAATTTAACAGCTACGCAAACTTCCAAGCCGCCTCGTCACCAACCGTCATCAAGCCAGAACACAGCAACAATGGAAGGCAAGGACCAGCTGAAGCAAACTGTTTGCACGAGCCGGATCGGCCCCCAGCCGGTCTTGCAACGGTTCCGTTCTCTTCCCTTTGTGTGACTTTGCGTGCCCGCCGGCTTCGGCGGGCATCTTTTCTTTCAGCCGCCCACCCTGTTTTGTTACAGATTGTTACACAAGCCCTTTACCCTTCACACAAAGAGCGCTTACAAGCCCAACAGACTGACTTGCTTCTTATTCGCACAATATCGCAGTTATCAACAAAGCAAACAGTCGCAAAAATGAAAAAACTAATCACCGCTTCCGTGTTGAGCCTGGCAGCTCTGTCCGCGCATGCAGCCGATCCGGGCTTCTACGTCTTCGGCAACACTGGTTATAACTTCTCCAAGCCGGAGTCCGGCAACCGCAACATCGTCCTGAAAGACGCCAAGGCCGCCGGCACGGTATGGGAACTGGGCGCCGGTTACCGCTTCAACCAATATCTGGCTACCGAGCTGTCCTACGCTGACTTCGGCAAATCCACGGCCAACGGCTCCTTCAGCGGCCGCACCGGCAACGGCTCCGTCGCCACCAAGGCCGAGCGCATCGCCGTGCTGGGCATCCTGCCGGTGACCCAGGATTTGGAAGTTTTCGGCAAGGCCAGCCTGAACAACGTGCACACCAAGCTCAAGATCGACCGAGTTGCCAACAAAACTTTCAACGACACCCGATTGGGTCTTGGTTTCGGCGCGCAGTATCAGCTGCACAAAAACCTGTCCTTGCGTGGCGAATACGAATACATCGCCGGCACTGATTTCCAGATGGCGGGCCAAAGCGTGGTCAAGACGTCCGGCACCAGCGTGCTGAAGGCCGGCATCAGCTACCACTTCTAATCTCAGCCTTGCCACGCCCTTCCATCGCCAGCCGCGGCCCCTGTGTCCGCGGCTGGTTTTGCGTTTCAGGCCGCCGGCACAGCCATGCCGCGCCGCACCGCCAACCGCTCGCCGACGCGTTGGAACCAATCGCTTACCCGCGGAAACGCCGCCAGATCCACCTGATGCCAATCATGACGCGCCGCCCACGGATAGAGCGCGATATCGGCGACGCCGTACTCGCCGGCGACGTAATCCCGCCCTTCCAGCCGCTGGTCCAGCACCCCATACAGGCGCAAGGCCTCGTCGTGATAGCGCTTCTGCGCGTAAGGCAGACTTTCCGGCGCATAGCGCAGGAAATGGTGGGCCTGCCCCAGCATGGGCCCGAAGCCGCCCATCTGGAACATCAGCCATTGCAACGCCTCGTAGCGCGCCGCGCCCGCCGCCGGCAGCAGGCGGCCGTGCTTTTCCGCCAAATATTGCAAAATGGCGCCGGACTCGAACATCGCCAGCGGCCGACCATCCGGCCCCTCGCTGTCGATGATGGCCGGAATCTTGTTGTTGGGGCTGATGGCCAGGAAGGACTCGGCGAACTGCTCGCCCTTGCCGATATCCACGGTGTGCACGGCGTATGGCAGCTCCAGTTCTTCCAGCATGATGGAAATCTTGCGCCCATTGGGCGTGCCCCAGGTATACAGATCAATCACGATGCGCGTCTCCCATGTTCAAAGCCCGGGCAGCGCGCCTGCGCGCGCCGCCCCGTCTGCTACAATGCAGCCCATTTCAAGCCTTCAGGATACTGCGATGAGCCAGCCGCGCGTCAATGATGTCAAAGCCTTTCTCTTGGACCTGCAAGACCGCATTTGCGCGGCGCTGGAGCAGGCCGACGGCGGCGCTCAATTCGTCGAGGACGCTTGGCAACGGCCGGGCGGCGGCGGCGGACGCAGCCGGGTCTTGGCCAAGGGCGCGCTGTTCGAACAGGCCGGCGTCAATTTCTCCCATGTCTACGGCGACGCGCTGCCCGCCTCCGCCACCGCCCACCGGCCGGAGTTGGCCGGCCGCGGCTTTCAGGCCATGGGCGTGTCGCTGGTGATCCATCCGGAAAACCCGCATATCCCCACCAGCCACGCCAATGTCCGCTTCTTCATCGCGGAAAAGGACGGCGAGGCGCCGGTATGGTGGTTCGGCGGCGGCTTCGATCTGACGCCGTTCTATGCGGTGGAAGCCGACGTGGTGCACTGGCACCGCGTAGCCCGCGATTTGTGCCAGCCCTTCGGCGAGCAGGTATACCCGGACTACAAGCGCTGGTGCGACGAGTATTTCTTCCTGAAGCACCGCAACGAGTCGCGCGGCATCGGCGGCCTGTTCTTCGACGATCTGAACGCCTGGGGCTTCGACTCCTGTTTCCGCTTCATGCAGGCGGTGGGCAACGGCTTCACCGACGCCTACCTGCCCATCGTCGAGCGCCGCAAGAACGACAGCTGGGGACCGCGCGAACGCCAGTTCCAGCTTTATCGCCGCGGCCGCTACGTCGAATTCAACCTGGTCTGGGACCGCGGCACCCTGTTCGGCCTGCAGTCCGGAGGCCGCACCGAATCCATCCTGATGTCAATGCCGCCGCTGGCGCGCTGGGAGTACAATTACCAGCCGGAGCCGGGCAGCCCGGAAGCGGCGCTGACCGAGCGCTTTCTGACCCCGCGAGACTGGCTGGCCTGAGAGCCGCGGCCAAGCCGGATACCGCGGCTTTCTTCAGCGCACACATGAGTTTAGCCAATCACAAGAACGGCGAAATCGGGTATCCTTGCGCAGCTGTCCATAACAATCCCATGACCATCCGTTCCGCATGAATCAACCCCATTTTTCGGCCGGGCTCTCCGGCCGCGCCGCCCGCCCCTGGCAGGAGCCGGCGCTATGGCTGCTGTTCGCCGTCGTCTGGTTCGGCTCCCTCGGCTACCGCGGGCTGATTCACGCCGATGAAGGCCGCTACGCGACGCTGTCGCTATTCATGCTGCACAGCGGCGACTGGATCACGCCGCGGCTGAACGGCTTGCTGTACTTCGAAAAACCGGCGCTGCAATACTGGATGGGCGCGCTGAGCTTCGCCGCCTTCGGCGTCAACGAGTTCGCCGCCCGCTTCTGGCCCGGCCTGACCGGCTTTCTGTCCGTGGCGATGTGCGGCTTTACCGCGCGCCGGTTCTGGGGCGTAGACGCCGGCCGCTACGCGGCGCTGGCCGCCGGCAGCTGCGCCTGGATCGTGGCCAACAGCCATTTCCTGTCGCTGGACATGGGGGTGAGCTTCTTCCTGACCGTGGCGCTGTGCGGCTTCCTGCTGGCACAACACGACGGCGCCGACGCGCGCGCGACCCGCAACTGGATGTGGGTCACCTGGGCGGCGATGGCGGCCGCCACGCTGAGCAAGGGCTTGATCGGCCTGCTGATTCCCGGCGCCACCTTGGTGCTGTACAGCCTGCTCAACTGGCAATGGGCATTCTGGAAACGCATGCATTGGCTGAGCGGCCTGACCTTGTTCCTGCTGCTGACCGCGCCGTGGTTCATTCTGGTGTCCCAGCGCAACCCCGACTTCGCCCATTTCTTCTTCATCCGCGAACACCTGGAGCGCTTCCTCACCACCGAACACAAACGCACCGGCGCGCTGTGGTATTTCGTACCCTATCTGCTGCTGGGCCTGCTGCCTTGGACCAGCCTGCTGCCGGCGCTGTGCCGCGACGGCTGGCGCGAGCCGGGCGCGCGGCTGCGCGTCGGCCGCCTGCTGCTGATCTGGTCGGTCTTCATCTTCGCCTTCTTCAGCAAGTCCAGCTCCAAGCTGCCGTCCTACATCCTGCCGATGTTCCCGGCGTTGGCGCTGCTGCTGGCGCCCACGCTGCAACGCATGCCCTCCGCCGCGCTGAAGAAGCACCTGCTGCCGGCGCTGCTGCTGTGGCTGGCCGCGCTTGCGCTCTACCCCTTTGTTGATCGTTTCGCGTCCGAGGACATCCCGCTCGACGTGCTGCACGGCTTCGCCCATTTCGTCGCCGCCGCCGCCTTGCTGTTCCTGGTCTGCGCCGCCGTCGCCTGGCGCTTGCTGGGCCGCGAACGCAAGCTTGCCGCGCTGTGCTGGCTGGCTTTCGGCAGCTTGCTGGCCGTCAGCATCGCCGCCGCCGGCCACGACAGCTATGGTCGGCTGAAGGGCAGCAAGGAAATCGTCCGCCAGATCCAGCCTTATCTCCATGCGGACACGCCGGTGTTCTCGGTCCGTTATTACGACCAGACCTTCCCCTTCTACCTGGGCCGCCCGGTCACCCTGGTGCAGTTTGTCGATGAGTTCGAATTCGGCGAGAGCCAGGAGCCGCGGCGCTGGATGCCGCGCCTGGAACAATTCGTCGCCGCCTGGAACGCCGCCCCGCGCGCGCTGGCGATGACCGACCCCGCCACTTATCAGGAACTGCAAGCCCAGGGCCTGCCAATGCGGGTGGTCTACCAAGATCCGCGCCGCCTGGTGGTGGTCAAGCCGTGAAACAGCCAACCTTTGGACCCGCTCTACTATGAAGTTGATCGAATTCGGCCTGATTCTGCTCGGCGTGCTGCTCAACGCCGCCGCCCAGCTATGCTTGAAGGCCGGCGTGCGCCAGATCGGCCACTTTGACTTTTCCGCCTCCAACGTACTGCCGATAGGCTGGTCGCTGGCCACCAATCTGCCCATCGTCGGCGGCCTGTCCTGCTACGTGGTCAGCGTGGTGGTCTGGATCATGGCGCTGTCGCGAGTGGAAGTCAGCATCGCTTACCCCATGCTGTCCATCGGCTACGTGGTCAACGCGCTGCTGGCCTATTGGCTGTTCGGCGAAGCGCTGAGCGCTCAGAAGCTGATCGGCATCGGCGTCATCATCATCGGCGTGGTGCTGGTCGCCCGCAGCTAACGCCAGAAAGGCTCACATGGATTTCCTGCCCTTCACCCGCCCGGACATCGACGAAGCCACCATCGCCGCCGTCGGCGAGGTGCTGCGCTCCGGCTGGATCACCACCGGTCCCAAGTCCCGCCAACTGGAAGCCGAGCTGTCCGCCCATGTCGGCGGCCGTCCGGTGCGGGTGGTGGTCTCCGCCACCGCCGCGCTGGAAATGGCCTTGCAGGTGGCCGGCGTCGGCCCCGGCGACGAGGTGATCACCTGCCCGCTGAGCTGGGTGGCCACCGCCAACGTCATTCTCAAGGTGGGCGCCAAGCCGGTGTTCGTCGACGCCGACCGTGCCAGCCGCAATATCGACCTGGACCTGGCGGAACGGGCGATCACGCCGCGCACCCGCGCCATCATCCCGGTGGACCTGGCCGGCCTGCCGGTGGACCGCGACCGCCTGTACGACATCGCCAAGCGCCACCGTCTGCGCGTGGTGGAGGACGCCGCCCAGTCCATGGGCGCCAACTGGGACGGCCGCCGCATCGGCAGCTTTGGCGACTTGGTGTCCTTCAGCTTCCACGCCAACAAGAACATGACTAGCGGCGAAGGCGGCTGCCTGGTGCTGAACGACGAGGACGAAGCCCGTCTGTTCGAGAAGCTGCGGCTGCAGGGCGTCACCCGCCACGCCGACGGCGGCATGGACGTGGACGTGCTGGGCGGCAAGTCCAATATGACCGACATCGCCGCCGCCATCGGCCTGGGCCAACTGCCGCGGCTGGAAGGCTTCAACGCCCGCCGCCGCGAACTGGCGGCACTGTATTTCCGCCGCTTCGACCGCGAGCTGGGCTGCGAGCTGCCGCTTGAGGACATGGCCCAGAGCAATTGGCATATGTTCCAGCCGCTGCTGCCGCTGGACCGAATGAGCATGGACCGCGGCGAATTCATCGCCCGAATGAAAGACCTGGGCATAGGCGTGGGCGTACACTACCCCGCCATGCATTTGTTCACCTTGTTCCGCGAGATGGGCTTCCAGCCGGGCGATTTCCCAGTGGCGGAAGACATCGGCCGCCGCACCGTCACCCTGCCGCTGTTCCCGGCCATGGCCGACGAGGACGTGGAACGCGTGTGCGCCGCCGTGAGCGGCGTGCTGAAGCCCGTGCTGAGCGTATAAAACATTATGAAAAGCGTAATCGATCTTTCCGTCGTCATCCCGGTCTACAACGAACAGGACGTGCTGCCCGCGCTGTTCGACCGCCTCTACCCGGCGCTGGACGCGCTGGGCGTGCGTTATGAAGTCGTCTTCGTCAACGACGGCAGCCGCGACAAGAGTCCGGCCATGCTCGCCGCGCAGTTCGACCTGCGGCCGGACGTGACCCGGGTAGTGCTGTTCAACGGCAACTTCGGCCAGCACCGCGCCATCCTCGCAGGCTTCGAATACAGCCGCGGTGATCGGGTGGTGACGCTGGACGCGGACCTGCAAAACCCGCCGGAGGACATCAAGCTGCTGCTGGCGGAAATGGACAAGGGCCACGACTACGTCGGCTCCATCCGCCGCCAGCGCAACGACAGCCTGTGGCGCCATCTGGCCAGCCGCGCGATGAACCACCTGCGCGAGAAGCTGACCCGCATCAAGATGACCGACCAGGGCTGCATGATGCGCGCCTACAGCCGCCGCATCATCGACACCATCAATCAGTGTAACGAGCTGCACACCTTCATCCCGGCGCTGGCCTATCAGTTCGCGCAGAACCCGACCGAAGTCACCGTCGGCCATGAAGAGCGCTTCGCCGGCGAATCCAAGTACTCGCTGTACAGCCTGATCCGCCTGAACTTCGACCTGATGACCGGCTTTTCCATCGTGCCGCTGCAGCTATTCTCGCTGCTGGGCATGCTGGTCTCCGCCGGCTCCGGCGTGCTGGTGGTCTATCTGGTGCTGCGCCGCCTCATCGTCGGACCTGAAGTGGGCGGCCTGTTCACCCTGTTCGCCATCGCCTTCCTGCTGATCGGCATCGCGCTGTTCGGCATCGGCCTGCTCGGCGAATACATCGGCCGCATCTATCAGGAAGTGCGGGATAGGCCGCGCTATGTGATCGGCGCAGTGCTGGAGCAAAAGGACAAGCCATGAAAGCCGTAGTCTTCGCTTATCACAATGTCGGCGTGCGCTGCCTGAGAGCGCTGATCGGCGGCGGCGTGGAGGTGGCGCTGGTGGTCACCCACAGCGACAACCCCAAGGAAAACATCTGGTTCGCCAGCGTGGAGCAAGTCGCCCGCGACTACGGCATACCGGTGATCACCCCAGACGACCCGAACACGCCGGAAGTGCTGGCTCAAGTGCAAGCCGCGCAACCGGACTTCCTGTTCTCCTTCTATTACCGTCACATGCTGAAGGCCCCGCTGCTGGAATGCCCGGCGCGCGGCGCCTTCAATATGCATGGCTCCCTGCTGCCCAAATACCGCGGCCGAGTGCCGATCAACTGGGCCATCATCCACGGCGAAACCGAAACCGGCGCCACCCTGCACGTGATGAACGTCAAGCCGGACAACGGCCCCCTCGTCGACCAGATGGCGGTGCCCATCCTGCCGGACGATAATGCCGACGAGGTGTTCGCCAAGGTCACCGTGGCCGCGGAGATGGTGCTGGCCCGCAGCCTGCCGGCGCTGCTCGCCGGCCAGGCTGAATTCCGCCAACAGGACTTGAGCCAGGGCGGCTATTTCGGCGGCCGCAAACCGGAGGACGGCCGCATGGATCCGCAATCCGGCGCCGCCCAGCTGCACAACTTCGTGCGCGCGCTGACCCACCCGTTTCCAGGCGCCTTCGCCGACATCGACGGCGGCCGGCTGGTGATCTGGAAAACCCTGCGCGCAGGCGGTCACGATCAACAATTGCAAACGGCCCGGCTACACTCAGAAAACGGCGCGCTGTGGCTGGACGCCGTGGACGGCGGCCGCTTGAAGGTTCTGTCCGCCACGCTGGACGGCGCGGCGCTGGATCCGGCGACGACACTGACGCTGGCGCTGGCCTGAAGCGGCGGACTCACGGAATACACATGCAAATCACAGTCCCCTTCCGAAGGGGACGATGAAGGAAATCTCAATGAAAAAAGTACTGATCCTCGGCGTCAACGGCTTTATTGGCCACCACCTGACCAAGCGCATCATCGAAACCACCGACTGGCACATCTACGGCATGGACATGCACGATGACCGCGTGGCCGAGTGGAAAGATCATCCGCGCTTCCATTTCTTCGAAGGCGACATCACCATCAACAAGGAGTGGATCGAGTACCACGTGAAGAAATGCGACGTGGTGCTGCCGCTGGTGGCCATCGCCACTCCGTCCACCTATGTGAACAACCCGCTGCGCGTGTTCGAACTGGACTTCGAGGCCAACCTGCCCATCGTGCGCCAGTGCGTGCAGTACAAGAAACACCTGGTGTTCCCGTCCACCTCGGAAGTCTACGGCATGTGCCATGACGAAGAGTTCGACCCGGAGAACTCCGAGCTGATCTGCGGCCCGATCAACAAGCCGCGCTGGATCTACTCCTGCTCCAAGCAGCTGATGGACCGCGTGATCCACGCCTACGGCATGCAGGAAGGCCTGAACTACACCCTGTTCCGCCCGTTCAACTGGATCGGCGGCGGCCTGGACAACATCAACACGCCGAAGGAAGGCTCCAGCCGCGTGATCACCCAGTTCCTGGGCCACATCGTGCGCGGCGAAACCATCAAGCTGGTGGATGGCGGCCATCAGAAGCGCGCCTTCACCTATGTGGACGACGGCATCAGCGCGCTGATGAAGATCATCGAGAACAAGGACGGCAAGGCCTCCGGCCAGATCTACAACATCGGCAACCCGGCCAACAACTACTCCATCCGCGAACTGTCCGCGATGATGCTGGACCTGGCCCGCGTCTACCCGGAATACCAGCTGAACGCCGACAAGGTGAAGATCGAGGAAACCACCTCCGGCGCTTACTACGGCAAAGGCTATCAGGACGTGCAGAACCGCGTGCCCAAGATCGCCAACACCATGACGGACCTGGACTGGAAACCGAGCGTGACCATGGCCGACGCGCTGCGCGGCATCTACGACTACTACCGCGACCAAGTAGCCGCTAGCCGCGACCTGTCCGAGTAAGCTGCTCCCGGCGTCGGCCCAAGATCCACGGCCCGGCGCCGGCCTCAGAGATCCTTCATGAGAAAACTCGCTCTTAAAATCGACGTGGACACCTGGCGCGGCACCCGCGACGGCGTGCCGCGGCTGATGCACATGCTGCAGCAGCACCACGCCAAGGCCACCTTCTTGTTCAGCCTGGGCCCGGATCACACCGGCCGCGCGATCAAACGGGTGTTCCGCCCCGGCTTCCTGTCCAAGGTGTCGCGCACCTCGGTGGTGGAGCACTACGGCATCCGCACCCTGCTGTACGGCACCGTGCTGCCCGGCCCGGACATCGGCAAGCGCGAGGCCGAGCTGATGCGGGAAGTGCGCGCGCAGGGCTTCGAGGTCGGCATTCACACCTGGGACCACATCAAGTGGCAGGACTACGTCGCCGGCAAGGACGCCGCCTGGACCCGCGCCGAAATGCGCAAGGCGGCCGAACGCTTCGAACAGATCTTCGGCGAACCCGCGCGCACCCACGGCGCGGCCGGCTGGCAAATCAACGACGCGGCGCTGGCCTATGAACGCGAGCTGGGCATGCTGTACGCGTCCGACGGCCGCGGCACCCACCCGTTCCAGCCGGTGGACACCGCCGGCCAGCCGCTGGGCGTGCCGCAATTGCCCACCACGCTGCCGACGCTGGACGAATTGATAGGCCTGGACGGCCTCACCGCCGACAACGTCCATCACCATATCCTGGCGCTGACGGAAGAAGCGCCGGCCACCGGCCATGTGTACACCCTGCACGCCGAGCTGGAAGGCCTGCGCCTGGGCTATACCTTCGAGCATCTGCTGGTGGGCTGGAAAGCCCAGGGCTACCAGCTGTGCAGCTGCATCGAGCTGTTCAACAGCCTGGACACGGCCGCGCTGCCCGCCGGCCGCGTAGTGATGGGAGAGATTCCCGGGCGCAGCGGCGCTCTGGCGCTGCAAGCCTGAGAACCTGTTGACGATCTGCTGCGCTGCGGCGGGATTTTAGACAAGGGCGTTAAAAACAAGCTCAAAATGCTCATGTACCCCTCGTACATTCCGCTTTTTCGCTCGTTGTCGCCTTGTCTCGCTCTTGCTCGCGAGATCGTGAACACGCTCCAAAAGCCGGCTCACGCTTTACTAGGGTTGAAACGATAGCCCAACGCACAAGCTCCAAGCCGCCGGCCAGCTTCATTCTCCGACCGGCGGCGCTTGGCCTGCCAACCGATCCAGCATCGCGCGCAACGCGTCCATGAGCTCATTCAAACCCTCCGCATCGCCCTGCAACAGCATGCCCTCTAGCTCTCGCGCCAACTCTGCCAGCTCCTGCTGCTCCATGGTCATGGCCGCGCCGTAGATCCGGTGCAAATGCTGGCTGGCCGTGGACCAATGAGCGTGCTGAACCGCCCTCACCGCCTGGCGGTAATCGCGCTCATTGTGTTCGATGAACATCTCCCATAGCCCGCTGTCCTGGAGCGGCGATCCCGCGGAGTCGGAAACTGGAACCGTTTCCGGCAGCCACATGAACAGCATGTGCTGCAGATCCCTGAGCCGCAAAGGCTTGACCAGCACCCCGTTCATGCCACTGTCCATGCACTTTTCCCGGTGCGGATCGCCGCTGGCCGCGGAGATCGCCACAATGGGCAACAGAGCGCGACCCTCTGCCTGCTCCCACGCCCGTATCCGTCGCGCCGCCTCGTAACCGCTGAAGTCCGGCAGGCTGCAGTCCATCAGGATCAACCGGATATCCTGGCTTTGCTGCAGAATCAACAGGCTGTCCGCGCCGGTGCCGGCCACGATGGCCCGGCAGCCCAACTGGCGCAGCTGCTCGCAAATCATCAGTTGATTGGCGGGATGGTCCTCCACCACCAATACTCGCTGCCCTTGCCCCACCGCCTGAGGCGGCCCGGATGATTCCGTCTCCGTCTCCTCCTTGGCCAGCGCCGGCCCCAGACGCACCGGCAGCTTGATGGTAAGCGTGGTGCCGGTCTCGCCGTCGCTGTCCAGCGTGATGCGCCCCTTCATCAAGCCCACCAGGCGTTTGCAGATGGTCAACCCCAGCCCGGAGCCGCCAAACTTGCGGGTGGCGACGGAATCCGCCTGCACGAAGGCCTCGAAAATAGTCTTCTGCGCCGCCAGCGGCACGCCTATGCCGGTATCGATCACCTGACACACCAGCACGCCGCGCTTGCCGCCCGAGCGGCCGCTCTGCAAGCTCGCCCGCAGCGTGACCGAACCTTTGTCGGTGAACTTGATCGCGTTGGAAATCAGATTGTGCAATACCCGCTGCAGGTGCGAAGGATCCAGCCGGAGCGCCTGCTCAGGCAGCTCGCAGACATAACGCAGCTCCAGCCCCTTCATCCGCGCCGCCAGCGTGTACAGCTTCACCAGCCCTTCCAAGATAGAGCCGACATTAACGAAGGACGGCTCCAGGCTTTCCTGACCAGCGTCCAAGCGCGAAGCGTTGAGAATATTGTTGAGCAGTTGCAGCAGGCTGTTGGCCGCCAGATTGGACTGCAACACCAGTTCGCGCTGCTTTTCGCCCATGGGCATGGCCTGCAGCATTTCGCCGGCGGCGATGATGGCGTTCATCGGCGTTCTGATTTCATGGCTGACCACCGCCAGGAACTCGCTCTTGGCCGCTTCGCCCATTCGCGCCTTGCGCAGCAGTTGCGTGGTGGAGCGCATCGCCAACAGCAAGACGAAGAACAGCAGCACCAGCACAGTGCCCTCTCCGGCATAGTTTCTGAACACGTTGTAGACCGACGGCCGGGCCGCCACCTGTTCTTCCCAAGCCAGGCGGGCGGCGTCGACGTCGTCGGCCGACATCTGCTCCAGGCTGCGCCGCAGGATCGCATAGAGCAGGGGCTGGCTTTTGCTGACCCCCATTCGGTAGATCGCGTAATACCCGGGAAGCGCGCCGGAGCTGGTCAAATCGGGAAAACGATAATTCAACAGAAAGCGGGCGTAGCTTTCCGGCACCAGGCCAACATCCGCGCGCCGGTCCCGGATCGCCCTCAAGGCCTGAGTCGGCGTTTCCACCACAAGCAGGTCCAGATTGGCCTGGTCTCCCAGCAGCCAGGAACGGGAGTTGTCGTTGAAGATGAAAGCGAGCTTGCGCCCGTGCAGCTTGTCGTGGTCGAACACCACCGGGTGGTCGCGACGCGTGATCGCCATCAAGGGCTGCGAGGAATACGGTTGGGTGAAGTAGTAGTCCTTGTTCAGGTTCAATTCGCCTATCGCGTCCTGATTGATGCTGGCCAGCATCATCGCCCGTCCGCCGCGACTGGCCTCGATCAGGCTCTGCGCCGAATGCACTTGCACGATGTTGAATTGCAAGCCGCTTTTCTTGCCCACGTACTGCAGAAAGAAAGCCTCAACACCCTTGTACTGGATATTGCTGTTCTTGCGATTGGGCGCCAGCTTGGACCTGAGTACGTACACATCCACTACCGGATGCCGGCCTACCCACTCCGCCTCTTCCCGGCTCAACTGGATTTTGCTGCCCTGATCCGCGCAAGCGGACAAGAGCGCGCACAGGACGATCAGGCAGCCCAAATGTCGAAGTCGCACCGCTACTCCAATTTGGAGTTCAATAAAAACAGTTCCCTGTCCGTATTGATGCCCAGTTTCTGAAAAGCCGCCTTTTTCTGGGTGCTGACCGTCTTGATGCTGCGCGAGAACTTCTCCGCAATCTGACTGGTGCTCATGCCGTCCAGGCAACAGCGCACCACCTCGCGTTCCCGCGGCGACAGGCGCGAATACGGATCCAACACCTTGCCCTCCTCCAGCTTGATGTCGCCCGACAGCAAAAGATTCATCTCGCTCATCATCTTGACCGTCAGATACACCCGTCCGGCATAAACGCTGTGAATCGCCCCCGCCAGCGCGTCCACCGGCTGCGACTTGCTGAAAAAGCCGCGGGCGCCCGCGCGCAGCATCAGGTTGACCGTTCCCACCAAGTCGACCGACGACAGCACCAGGACCTTGCACTCCGGATAACGGACATTGATGGACTGAATCAGGTTCAGTCCGTCCACTTCATTGCTGCCCAAGGAAAAATCCATCAACAGGACATCCGGCAGCTGCTTGCGGAAAACCGCCAGCAGCTGGGAGCTCTGCGCGAAACTTCCAACGATCTCGAACTCCTGATATTGCTTGAGGTTGGCTTCCAGCCCCACCCTGACCACGTCATGGTCATCCAGAATCATCAGCGATATTCTTTTTCTCATGCCGTTCTCATTTAAAATTGACCCATCCGCTTATCGCCGCTTCCTGCGGGAATGCCTCCGCCTCCTTCCCCACCCGGCTTCCCCGCCGCCTAGCCTAACTGTCCGGGCTTCGCGCATCCCACTCCACCGGTGCCCGCCGCGCCAGTTCGATATAGCGAGACGGCGCCATCGGACGGTACAGACCAAAGCCCTGACCGGTCTCGCAGCCCATTTCCCGCAAAGCTTTGACGTGACGCGCGCTCTCCACTCCTTCGGCGATTACCTGCAGATTCAGCTCTTTGCCCAGCAGGATGGAAGAGCGGACGATTTCGTAATGTCGCGAGCTCTCCAGCATCGAAGCGACGAACAGTTGATCAAGCTTCAGGGACGAGAAAGGCATGGCGGACAACATCTTCAACGAAGAGATGCCGATGCCGTAGTCGTCGCAGGCAATGTCGAAGCCATTGGCGCGCAACTGGTTCAAGGCCACCATCAAATCGAGCCCGATTTCCGGCTCGATGTTTTCCGTCAGTTCGATCACCAGCAACGATCGGGCCAGCTTGGTCTTGTCCCAACGCATGGTGATCTCCCGCACAAGATTCGGCGACGCCAGGGTGGCCGCCGACGCGTTGATGGAAATCGGCAAGCGCACGCCCTGCTCGTTCAACGCTTGCTGAGTGGCGATCACGCCGCTTAGCACATGGAAGAACAGCAGCAAATCCAGGCCCAACTTGCTCACCACAGGCAGAAACACCGACGGGCGGATATTGCCCCGCGTCGGATGCATGCAACGCGCCAGCGCCTCCGCGCCAACCACCGCCCCATCGCGCAGGCGCACCTGCGGCTGCAAATCGATCGAGATATTGCCTTTGGAGCACAGGGCTTCAATCACCTCCTGCTCGCTAAAAGGCCGGGTTCCCAAACGCCCCGGCACGCCGTTGACCCGGGCGGCTTCGGCCATCGCCTCCCTAGCCAACTCGACCTGACGCAGAAACAGCGCGCATTCGCCGTCATCCATGCTGGGATGCGTCACCCAGACATAGTTGAAACCGGCTTCGCGCGCCAGCCTGACATGCGACTCCTGCAAGAGCTTGCCCGCCGCGCTCTGCCACAACAGCATCGGCGTGTCCGCCAACTCGCCGCGACGCACGCCGGCATACACTTTGGCGATCAGTTCGGCGCCGCCGCCGTCCGGCATCTGAATATCGCATACCAGCAAATCCACCGGCTCGCGCAGCAATTGCTGCTCCGCCTCGCGAATATGGCCGCAATGACGAATATTGCGGATACCGGCCCGAAACAGCATGCGCTGAAAACGGTCATTGTCCCGCGAAGATCCGGACACCAGCATAACATTAAGATTTTCCATGGATTTCCTACCGTTTGGAATACTGACAGCTTAATATCCGCCACGCTCGCCTTGACGCGCCGTCATTTTAAGAATCCCAAAAAGCATATGATTTACAAGTTTAATTACGGCTCTGACTTAGCCAATTAACTCATGACAATGTGGCAGTCACATTGCCGGCAGCACCCATCCCAAGTCAATGAATCTCAAAGAATCATCCAAGGTTGCAAACCCCTGCCGGCAAAGCCCCGCGCCATAATGTCTTTGACATGGCAATGCAAGGTCCGTCTTTACCAAACAAGCCGTGCCGGCCGTGACTCACCGCACACATCATGCCTGCGTATTCATAGCCGTCGCTCCCGCGGCGGCTGCTCGCGTGTGAAACAAAACGGAATAACGCCGCTTTATTTAGGCTTTAAAACTCGATGATAAAAAAATATTTCATAATCAAATATAGGATTTATCTTAAAACACAACCCAGTACGCATAATTCTTTTTTTAAATATATTATTAATATATGAATTAATAAACATTTAAAGATATAAATAACAACACCAACATTATTTCCGACAAACAATAATCAATAGCGCATACGACCCAGGCCGCCAGACATGGCGATGCCGAGAATAGCGACAAGAAGGGAGAGCAAGACAAACAAAACCCCGCAGACCACTTGAACCAAGGCGCGCCGCCGTAGACGGTACAGATTGAACGACAAGAAGGGGCAGGGGGTTTTCCGCGGCTCTAAGCAGGGCAAGGCGACAAGGGCCACACGCTTGACGAGGAAACACGACAAAAGATTTCGCGCCGGTCACGCGACCGGCGCGGCAAGACACAAACTCGGCTAGCGATCAGCCGCGTTTGTTGAGACGCAGGGTCAGGGTCAGTTCGCCTTCGCCGTCATTTTGCGACTGGATATTCTTCAAGGTAACGCCGCTGGGCAGCAACACGCTGATGCCATGGCCGACGCCGTACTTGGACAAGGTTTTTTCCAACTGCCGCGCCATGCCCTTGGCCGGCAGTTTCGCCTCCTCGTCCAGCGCGAAACCATAGGACTCCGCGGCGGAACCCATGGCCTGATCCACCTGCTCGCGCGGAACGAACTTCTCGGCGGCGCTGGCCAGTTGCCTGGCCGACACGTCTTCCTCGCTGCTCACCAGGGTGAGAAACTCATCCTTGAAGCGCGCCTGTTGCAGCGGGTCTTCTATCTCCTCCGACAACTGCTCCACCACGCTGGCCATCATCTTGCTGCTGGACACCTTGTCCGGCACCCGCATGGCTTTCAGGAAATCGTCCAGCCAGAACTTGGCCTCGCGGCTGAGCCGGTCCACCGCGTACACCGTGGGGCCATGCTCCAAAATCAACGCGCCCTTGTCGATCAAGCGCGGATTGATGCCGGACGCGTGGCTGATGTCGAACACGTCGCCGGATTCCACCACCGTGAGGAAATCATCGCGGATCTCGGATTTGAACACCCCCAGCGCGCGCAGCTCGCGGTCGCCGTCGCTGAGGCCGGAAAACAAGATCACCAGCAGGTCGCCGGCATTGATGTTGGGATGCTGCGAACGCGCGTACAGATGCTTGGCGATACGCTGGGACACTGCCAGGAAATCCAGCTCTCCGCGGAAAAACTGGCGAGTGAAATGGTAGATCTCGTTCAGATTAAGATCGGACTCATGGAAAAACTGGTGTTGGCGCTTGTCCGACACAATGTTCTTCAAATAGCCGCCCAGCAACAAGGAGGACACTTCCTCATCCACGGAGCTGGTCCGCTCGGACAAGCGCGCGCCCTCGCCGCGCGCGGCGTTGCCCACCCGGTGCACCACCAACCGCTCCACCCTGCATTCGCCAATCGCCAACATTTCCGCGCTCCCGCCTAAAATCGAATGCGCGATTATTGCCACTGCGCCCTGGCTTGGCAACCGCGAAAGCGGCCTGCTATTCCGGCAAGGCCAACGGATCGTCGGTCAGGGAGTTCGCCAGGAAGTCCATCAGCAGCCGAACCTTGGGCGATAGTTGGCGGTTATGCGGCGTCAAGGCCCAGATGCCCTCTTCCGGCTCGCGGTAATCGGCCAGCACCTCGATCAGCTCTCCGCTGCTCAAAAAGCGGGCGACGTAGTAATCCGGCAATTGCGCCAGCCCCAGGCCCAAGCGCGCCGCGTGCGCCAAGGCGTGACCGCTGTTGCAACGCAAGCTGCCCTTGATCCTCACCTGCCGCCTGCGGCCGCCGTCCAGCAGATGCCAATGCTCTCCCCCCAAAGACAGACAGTTGTGGCGCTCCAGGTCCGCCGGCTCCAAGGGTGTGCCGCAGCGCTCCAGATAGGCCGGCGCGGCGCAGACATGATGACGGCGCGAGGCCAACCGCCGCGCCATCAGCGTGGAATCGCTCAGATGCCCGATGCGGATCGCCAGATCGTAACCGTCCTGCACCAGATCCAGCACTTGGTTGGACAGGTTCAAACTCGCCTCCAGCTGCGGGTGGCACTGTAGAAACCGAGTCAACAGCGGCGCGATATGGCTTTCGCCGTAAGCCAGCGGCGCGGTGAGTTTGAGCTTGCCCTGCGGCTGCGCCTGATGACGCGAAATCGCCTGCTCCGCCTCCGCCAGCGAATCCAACAACTGCCGACAGTGGCGCAGATACAACGCGCCGATCTCGGTCAGCGCCTGATGGCGGGTGGTTCGATACAGCAATTTGGCGCCCAGCCGCCGCTCCAGATGCGTGACCTGACGGCTAACCTGGGCGACGGAAATCCCCAGCGCCTGCGCCGCCTTGGTGAAACTGCCCTGTTCCGCCACGCTGACGAATTCGCAAATGCCTTCCCAACCCAACATTATTCCACCTCGGAAAAAATCATTTACCAATTGCCACGATTATCTATTCAAACACGAGAAATACAATGAAAGTTTTGCCGCCGTCGGCCAAAAACCGCCGGCGACGACGATCCAACACCAAAGGAGGGCTCATGAGCCAGGACATCATCAAGTGCAAGGCCGCCGTGGCCTGGGCCGCCGGCCAGCCGCTGAGCATAGAAGAAGTGGAAGTGCAGCCGCCCCGCGCCGGCGAGGTGCGGGTGAAAATGGTGGCCACCGGCGTGTGCCACACCGACGCCTTCACCCTGTCCGGCGAAGACCCGGAAGGCGTGTTTCCCTGCATCCTGGGCCATGAAGGCGGCGGCATCGTAGAATCCGTCGGCCCCGGTGTCAGCAGCGTGGCGGTGGGCGACCACGTGATCCCGCTGTACACCCCGGAATGCCGCGAGTGCAAATTCTGTCTGTCCGGCAAAACCAATCTGTGCCAGAAGATCCGCGCCACCCAGGGCAAGGGCCTGATGCCCGACGGCAGCACCCGTTTCTCCAAGGACGGCAAGCCCATCTACCACTATATGGGCACCTCCACCTTCGCCGAATACACCGTGCTGCCGGAAATCTCGCTGGCCAAGGTGAATCCGGCCGCGCCGCTGGAAGAAGTGTGCCTGCTGGGCTGCGGCGTCACCACCGGCATGGGCGCGGTGATCAACACCGCCAAGGTCAAGGCCGGCGACAGCGTGGCCATCTTCGGCCTGGGCGGCATCGGCCTGTCCGCCATCATCGGCGCGCGCATGGCCGGCGCCGGCCGCATCATCGGCATCGACATCAATGAGAGCAAGTTCGAACTGGCGAAGAAGCTGGGCACCAGCGATTGCGTCAACCCCAATGATTTCGACAAGCCCATCCAAGACGTGATCGTGGAAATGACGGACGGCGGCGTCGATTTCTCCTTCGAATGCATAGGCAACGTCAAAGTGATGCGCGCGGCGCTGGAATGCTGCCACAAGGGCTGGGGCGAATCGGTGATCATCGGCGTGGCCGGGGCCGGGCAAGAAATCTCCACTCGCCCGTTCCAGCTGGTCACCGGCCGGGTATGGCGCGGCTCCGCCTTTGGCGGCGTGCGCGGCCGCAGCGAGTTGCCGGACTATGTGGAACGTTATCTGAAGGGCGAATTCCGCCTGGACGACTTCATCACCCACACCATGCCGCTGGAACGCGTCAACGAAGCCTTCGACCTGATGCACGAGGGCAAGAGCATCCGTTCCGTGATCCATTACTGAGCCGGAGACGCGCGTGAACCTGGAAAACATCAGCGTCAACAAATCGTTTGGCGGCTGGCACCGACAGTATCTGCATGATTCGGAGACGCTGGGCTGTCGGATGCGCTTCGCCGTCTACCTGCCGCCGCAAGCGGGGGCCAGCCGGCGCGTGCCGGTGCTGTACTGGCTGTCCGGCCTGACCTGCACCGACGAGAACTTCATGCAAAAGGCCGGCGCGCAACGCGTCGCCGCGGAACTGGGAATGGCCATCGTCGCGCCGGACACCAGCCCGCGCGGCGCGGAAGCGGCGGACGACGAGGCTTTCGACCTGGGCCAGGGCGCCGGCTTCTACCTGAACGCCACCCAGGCGCCGTGGGACCGTCATTACCGGATGTACGATTACGTCAGCCGGGAACTGCCGGCGCTGATCGAAGCCAACTTCCCCGTCACCGAGCAACGCGCGGTGGCCGGCCACTCGATGGGCGGCCACGGCGCGCTGATCTGCGCGCTGAAACGACCGCAGGACTATGTCTCGGCATCGGCGTTCAGCCCCATCTGCCACCCGGTCAACGCGCCCTGGGGCCAAAAGGCCTTCGCCGCCTACTTGGGCGAAGACCGCGCCGCCTGGGAGGACTGGGACGCCAGCCTGTTGCTCAAACACGCGCAGCGACAACTGCCGCTGCGCGTGGACATTGGCCTCGCCGACAGCTTTCTGGATGTGCAATTGCAGCCGGAGGCGCTGGAACGGGCGGCGCGGGACTGCGGCTACCCGCTGGAGCTGCACCGCCACGCCGAGTACGACCACAGCTATTACTTCGTCGCCAGCCTGATTGAGGAACAGCTGCGTTTCCACGCGCGCCACCTTGGCCTGTGAGACGGCGGAACGCAAAAAAGCCAGGCATCGCCTGGCTTTTTTGTTGAATCTGGTGGAGGGAGAAGGATTCGAACCTTCGAAGGCAGAGCCGTCAGATTTACAGTCTGATCCCTTTGACCGCTCGGGAACCCCTCCAGAGAGAGGCGGATAATATAGCCTCGCGCCGCCCACGTCAATCACTGCCTAGCGAAAACCCTTAGAGCCTGTTCACGATCTTTCCGAGAGATGGCTCCAAGACATGGAATCCGCTGCGCGGATGATGATTTTGATTGCCGGGGCTGCCCGGCGAGCAGGGAGGAGATATTTGCTTGGCCAAATATCCCCTCCACCCCTAAAGGCCACCCTGCAAGCCAGGCCTACGACTTCCCGCCGGTTCCCGTCAGGTCCGAGGCGCGGCTGAACTCGCAGCGCGCTACCGTCGCGCTGCTCGAACAGGCAGCCGCTTAAGACCTCGGACCTGCCACCCGACGGCAGGCTTGAAGGGACCCGGGGCGCGTCGGATACGCTGCCTCCTGTGCAGAAAACCGTGTTTCAAAGCACAGACAAAAGATCGTAAGCAGGTTCTTATAACCTGTTTACGATCTGCTGCGCGTCGGCGGGATGGATAGATAAAAGGCGTTGAAACCGGCTTCGACATGCTCATGCACCGTATGACCACTCCGCTTCTTTAGCCGCAACGCCTTGTCTCTCCCTTGCTGGCGCGATCGTAAACAGGCTCTTAGCCTGCTCCCCCGCGCCAGCCGCGGATTTGGCAAATCTGCGCGCGCGGACGCTCAAGCGCGCCAAGAAAGCCCGCTGTGCCATTGGCATGATCTCGCCATCAGGGACACGCCCTGACATACGGAGACAAGCCATGCAGATCATTCCTCTCGCCGCGCTGAGCCTAAGCTTGGCCGCCGCCTTGCTGGCGCAGCCGGCGCTGGCCGCGCCCAAGCTGCAAAAAGCCCCCCACCAGGCGCAGGCCCGGCCGAAACAAGCGCCGCCGCCGCGACAATGGCAACAGCGTCCGCCAAGCGACGCGCAATCCCGCTACCGCTTGCCTGACGACCGCACCGTGATCGGCAAGCCCAAAAGCAAGCTGATCCGCCGCGCCGCCGTTGTGCAATGCCCGGACGTGAAAGCCATGGCCGGCTACAGCGGCGCGGCCCTGGCCAACTACCTGGTCGGCCTGCCCGACTACACCTGCACCTACGGCCTGTTCTCCCTGGACAGCAAACTGGCCGCCACGCTCTACAGCGCGGCCAACCTCAACGCCGTCGCCGGACGCTTCGCCCAAGAGGCCGCGGCGTACAATGCCGGCTCCATGGCCCTGGTCAACCTCACCCTTTACCTGCGCGCCGGCTATTACCTGGCCAGCGGTGGCGCCCTGCCGGCGCTGGACCCCAATCTGCTCTCCGTGCTGCGCCCCGGCATCAAACAACTGGCCGACGGCAACGCACTGTTCTCCGCCAACGCCCAGGCCTCCACGACCGCCGGCGAGGTGATGAAGCTGATCACCAATATGGCGGACGAGGCTTACTACCTGCCCAGCATGCGCGCCATCGTGCAACGCTACACCAATAGCGCCGGCCAGCCCAATGCCGCCCAGGCCCTACGCGAAACCACCGCCAGCCAGGGCTTCACCGGCGCGCTGACCGTGTTCTTCTACGCCCACGGCCGCGCCAACGCCGCGCCGCTGTTGCAGAATGACGGCAGCTACTCGGCGGCGCTGACCCGCTTCGCCCTGGCCAACAAGAGCGCCCTGCTCGGCACTGAAAGCGCCTTCCAGCTGGGCGACGCCACCCGAGAAGGGCTGCGCTTCATGCAATACCCGGCGCTGAAGCCCGCGATCAAACCCCAGGTCCAGGCCATTCTCTCCGGCAGCAGCATGACCGGCAACGACAACGAGCTGTGGCTGGCCGCCGCCGAAGCGGTGAAGTATTACGACGCCGCCAGCTGCGCCGATTACGGCACCTGCGACTTCGAAACCCGGCTCGCCGACGCCATCCTGGTCAATCGCTACACCTGCAGCGCCAGCATCCGCATCCGCTCCCAGGAAATGACCCTGGACCAGCTGCAGTCCTCCTGCGCGCTGCTGCAAAAAGAGGAGTCCTACTTCCACCAGATGCTGCAAACCCGCAAGCAGCCGGTGGCCAACGACAACAACACCTCGCTGGAAGTGGTGGTGTTCGACGATTACAACAACTACGCCAAATACGCCTCCATCATCTACGGCATCAGCACCGACAACGGCGGCATGTATCTTGAAGGCGACCCGGCCGCGGCCGGCAACCAAGCGCGCTTCATCGCTCACGAAGCCTCTTGGCTGCGCCCCACCTTCAAAGTCTGGAACCTGGAACACGAATACATCCACTATCTGGACGGCCGCTTCGACATGTACGGCGATTTCGGCGCCAGCACCCGCCTGCCCACGGTATGGTGGATAGAAGGGCTGGCCGAATACCTGTCGCTGGGCAACGTCAACCAGCCGGCCATAGACGCCGCCCGCAGCGGCAACTACACGCTGAGCCAGATCTTCGGCAACACCTACGACATGACGGACTACGTCACCCGCGCCTACCGCTGGGGCTATATGGCCACCCGCTTCATGATGGAACGCCACCGCGGCGACGTGGACGGCTTCCTCGCCCGCTTCCGCAGCGGCGATTACAACGGCTATTTCAATCAGATCCAGCAGATAGGCGGCCGCTACGACGCCGAATTCTCCAGCTGGGCGCAAAGCGCCACCACCGCAGGCCAACCGCCGCTGCCGTCGGACACCGGCCTGCCGCCGTGCAAGGAAACCTCTCCCAGCTACCTAGGCAAGAACTGCTCCATCGGCGGTCTCTCCGCCTCCGCTTCCGGCGCGGCCTACGCCACCATCCTGCTGCCGGCCGGCGCGCGCAACCTCAAGCTGTGGACCAGCGGCGGCAGCGGCGACGTCGATCTCTACGTGGCGCTGGGCCGCTACCCAACGCCCGGCAATTACGACTACGCGTCCGCCGCGGCCGGCAATGAGGAAAGCGTGGCCATCGCCGCGCCGCAAGCCGGCCGCTGGTACTACCTGACGCTACAGGCGCGCCAACCCTTCGCCAACGTCACGGTCAGCGCCAGCTACGATTAAGACCCGGTTCAAACCCTCGCGCCAAGCACCTCAACCCAAGCCGCCGCGGCCCGTCCGCGGCGGACTTGCAAAATGGGTTGAATTAATGCACTTTGTTTTCAAACAATGATTAATGAATGACATGAAGATTAAATGGCCCGATCCGCCGTCGGCGGTCGGCTGTTTCTTTGGAGCTCAACACACCGTAAACCGCTTATAAGGCCGCCCGCCATGTCCATGCCGCCGCAACGCCCCTACATCGTCAGCGACCTGAACGCCATGCAGGCGATGGCCGTCTTGTTCGATCAGTTGCCCGACGTAGTGTTCGCGGTCAAAGACCTGGACAGCCGCTATCTGGCCTTGAGCGAGGGCTGCGTAGGCCGTTGCGCCTTGCGCAACAAATGGCAGGCGGAAGGCAAGACCGCGCACGAGCTGTTTCCCAACGCCATGGCCAACCGCTACCGCAGCCAGGATCTGCAAGTTTTCTCGGAGCGCCGTCCGGTGCGCAACCGGCTGGACCTCACCGTCTACCACGACCGCGCGCCCGGCTGGTGCCTGACCAACAAACAATCGCTGCACGACCCTGACGGACACTTGATCG
Source organism: Chromobacterium fluminis (assembly GCF_011602385.1). NCBI lineage: Bacteria > Pseudomonadati > Pseudomonadota > Betaproteobacteria > Neisseriales > Chromobacteriaceae > Chromobacterium > Chromobacterium fluminis. The sequence continues at coordinate 108,597 of NZ_JAAOMA010000016.1, forward strand.
GATTGGTCTGCATTTCCAAGGATCTGACCGAACTAACCCGAGAGAAGCTGCTGGACGAACGCTTCGCCGCCTGCGTCGACCACATCCAGACCCATTACGACCGACCCTTGCACCTGGAGGAGTTGTGCGATCTGTCCGGCCTCAGCATCGGCCAGATGGACCGGCGCATGAAGCGGGTGTTCCAGGCCAGCGTAGGCGAATTCATCCGCCGCACCCGAATGGAAGCCGCCTGCCACGCCATCCAGCACAGCGGCCGGCCGCTGGCCGACATCGCCGCCAGTTGCGGCTTTTCCGATCAAAGCGCGCTAACCCGGCTGTGTCGGCAGATGTTCGGCCTCAGCCCGCGTCAGTTGCGGCTGCGGACGCCGCTCGGCTTTCCTCATCCTGCAGCGCTCGGTACAGCTCGGGCCTCCGGTCGGCATGCACATGATTGCGCCGACTGATGAACTTGTCCCGGCTCGCCGCCAGGTCCAGATCCGCTAGCAGCAATTGATCCTCGTCCCGCCCCGTCTCGGCCAGCGCCAGCGGATAGCCGTCGGCGTCGACGATCAGAGAAGCGCCGCTCCAGTCCACGCCGCGCTCGCGACCATGGCGGTCGCACACCGCGATCGGCAAGCGGTTGAAGGCCGCGTTGGCCTGGGCCTTGAAACGCTCGGCCTGGCGCTCGTCGGGCGGATGCGGCAACACCGGCCAATTCACCGGCGCGCACAATAGATCGGCGCCGGCCAAGGCCGGCAAACGCACCCACTCCGGCACCTCCAGGTCATAGCAGATCATCAAGGCCAGCCGGCCAAACCGCGTCTCCAGCACAGGCGGCGGCTGCTCGCCCAGATCGAAGACCAGCTTCTCCGCATCCCACAAATGGGCCTTGCGGTACCCGGCCCGCTCGCCGTCCGGCCCCAGCAAGACCGCGCTGTTGTATAACCCGCCGTCGGCGCCGGCCTCGCAAAAGCCCGCCGCCACCGCCATGCCCAGCCGCCGCGCCAGCGCTGCCCAGAACGACACGCTGCGGCCGTCGGCCGCCTCGGCCAGGCCCAGCGCCTCCTCGCGGCAGGCGAACACATAACCGGTATTGGCCAGCTCCGGCAACACCGCCACCCGCGCGCCCAGTTCCGCCGCCCGCTCCAGCGCCCGTTCCGCGCGCGCCAGATTGCCTTCGACATCGCCAAACACCGGCGCCACCTGACAACACGCCACCTTGATCTGCCTCACCTTATCGCTCCCATGCCGCTGCGACCGCCCCATTGCGGCTCAACACCCAATACGTGCCGCCCGACGCCAATAAACCCACCGCCAGCGACAGATCCACGCCCCCCAACGCCGCCGCGGCCGGCCCGACATAAGCCCCCACCGCCGCGAAGGGCGACATCGCCAGCAAGCCGCCCAGATAGGACAGCAGGCCGGGACGCGACCATTGTCCGTAAACACCGTCCGCGAGCAAGATGTCGCGGATCACATAGCGCCCGCGGCGCACCCCGTAGAAATCCATCAGGTTGACCGCGCTCCAGGGCACCAGCAAGTAGAGCATCAGCGCGACAAAAATATGAAAACTGGCCAGGTAATCCGCCGGCAGCCCCAGCGCCGCCAGCCACACCGCCACGGCGAACAACGCGACCCCGCCCACGCGGAAGGCCAGCCCCCGCGGCGCCGGCCGCACCGCGTCCAGCACGCTGAGCCCGGTCAGCGTGGCGCCGTAGAAATTCACCGCCATGATGCCCACCAAGGCCGGCGCCGCGGCCAGCACGGCCAGCGAGCCGAAGCCCGGGGCCAGCCCATCGCCCAGCCGTTTCAGGCTCTGGATGGCGTCCGGCGACGCCTGCTCTCCCGCCAGCGCCGCGCCCAACGACATCAACCACAAGGCGGAGCCGGCGGCCCCCAGCCAGGTCCAGCCGATCAGCCGCGCCGCCGGCGTCTCCTCCGGCAGATAGCGCGAATAATCCGACACGTAGACCGAGTAACTGAGTTGATAAGCCGCCGCCGCCGTCCCCTGCGCCAGCCAGGCCGGCCAGGCGAAAGCCCCCATCGCCACGCCGCCGCTGGCGGCCAGCCTTACGCACAGGGCAAGACTCAGCGCGCCGAATATCAGGATCAGCAAACCGGTCAGCCAGCGTTGCACCACATGCAGCAGATCGTGACCGACGATGGAGACGATGCCCGCCGCGGCGATCAACAACGCATAGCTGACGGAGCGCGGCGCGGCGGCCACCACGGCGATGGCGTCGGCGGCCAGGATCACATCGAACACATTGAAGCCGATATAGATGAAGACCACCGCCATAAACGGCAAAACGGCGCCGCGACGGCCAAACTGGGCGCGCGACTGTATCATCTGCGGCAAACCCAGCCGCGGCCCCTGATTAGCGTGGCAGGCCATCAGCAAAGTGCCCAGGCTCACGCCCAGCGCCACCGCCAGAATGGACCAGCCCACCCCCAAGCCCAGCAAGGGCCCGGTGAAGCCAACCATCATGGTGGTCAACACGAAATTCCCGGCAAACCAGAACGGCGCCTGATGCCAGACTTTGCCGCGCCGCTCCGCCGCCGGCACATAATCAATGGAACGCGTCTCCACCCAAGCCGGCACGCGCCGCTTCCGCTTGTCGCCTATAGTCATGAGCCCCTCCTGTCTGCCCGGTACCCGCCGGGGGGAGGAGCCAGTCTAGGCGGCCGCGCGGCGGCAACCCATACCTAATGCGCAATGTTCATATTGACGCGGATGAATGCGAAGCCCCGCCCCGCCAGGCCGGCACCGTAGCCAGGCTCAGCCAGGCCCCGCGCAAAATGCGCTCGCAAGCCGCGAACGGCGCCTTGCCGCCGTCCATCATCCCGTACATGCCTTCAAACAAGCGCACCAGGAACTCGGCGGCGATGCCCACCTCGATGTCCTGCGGCAGCTCTCCCAGGGCGATGGCGCGTCTCAGCTGGCGGCGCACATAATGCATGGTGGCGCGGTCCATCAGCTCGCGGCGGCGCAGGATGCCGCGGTTTTCCTCGTTGCGCTCGCACTTGTGATACAGAAACTCCGTCACCCGCTGCGCCGGACCAGGCTCGTGGAACTGGCGCAGATAATACATGCCCACCGCCACCAGGGTTTCGCCCGCCGACGCCTGCTCCGCCGGGAAGCGCAACGCGTCCAGTTCGAAGACGCGGTCCACCATGGCCCGGCACACCTCCATCTTATTGTCGTAGTGGCCATAGACCGCGCCGCGCGACACGCCGGCAGCATCGGCGATCTGCGCCATCGTGGCGTTGGCCACGCCTTGCAGCAGAAACACCCGCTCCGCGCCGTCCAGGATCGCCTCCCGGGTTTTTTGCGATTCTTCCTTGGTTTTCCTGGCCATATCCGCCTCTGAACTTTTCCCCAGATGCTACCTCAAAGAATTAATTAATCAACCGTGATTGATTAATTGAATGGACAACACTCAGCGCCGCCAAGGCAAGGCGCGCCGACCTGCCGTCCCTCGATCTTTTGAAACTTTTCTTAGAGTCTATTTACGACCTCGCGAGCAAGAGCGAGACAAGGCGTAAACGGCTGAGAAAGCGGAATGTACACGTGGTACATGAGCATTTCGAAGCGGTTTTCAACGCCGTATCGCCGCAGCGCAGCAGATCGTAAACAGACTCTTTAGGTACTACCATGTCACACACAACAAGCAACCACCGCGACCTGGACACGTTGCCGGTGTCCAAACTGTTCTGGCAATACACCATTCCCTCCCTCGCCGGCATGCTGGCCACCGGCCTTTACGTGGTCATCGACGGCATCTTCGTCGGCCACTTCGTCGGCAGCCACGGCTTGGCGGCCATCGCGCTGGCCTATCCGCTGGTGATGATGCAAGTGGGCCTGGGCGCCATGCTGAGCATGGGCGCGGCCACCCGCATCGCCATCTTGCAAGGCGGCGGCGACTACGAACGCGCGCGCGCCACCCTGATGGCGGCGCTGGCGCTGCTGGCCCTGATCAGCCTGGCCATCCCGCTGCTGGGACTCACGTATCTGGACACCCTGCTGCAATGGCTGCAAGCCGACAAGCAGCCTATCGTGATGGCGGAAGCCCGCAACTATCTGCAATGGATGCTGGGCGGCGCGGTGTTCACCATGGGCCAGATGGTGGCCACCTATCTGCTGCGCAACGACGGCCGCCCGCGGCTGGCCACGCTGTTGATGGTGATAGGCTCGCTGCTCAACGTGGTCTTCAACTACCTGTTCGTTGGCGTGTTCAAGCTGGGCCTGGCCGGCTCGGCCCAGGCCACCTTGCTGTCCGAATCGGTGGTGATGCTTGCCGGCCTCGGCTATTTCTTCACCCGCCACGCGCGGCTGCGCCTGCGGCTGGCGAACTTGCGGCTGGATTGGCGCTGCTGCGGCCCCGTCCTGGCGCTGGGCCTGTCCAGCCTGTTGATGGAGTTCAACCTGGCCTTGCTGATGTTCGCCCACAACTTCCAGCTGCTGCGCTGGGGCACGGACCTGAGCGTGGCCGCTTACGCCACCGCCGGCTACAGCGAAGCCCTGTTCACCCTGGTAGTACATGGGCTGGCGGTGGGCCTGCAACCGCTGCTCAGCCATTCCACCGGCGCCGGCCGGCCGGAACGCACCCGCGAGGCGCTGCGCTACGGCCTGCGCGTCACCATGCTGCTGGGCTTCACCGCGCTGGCGGCGGTGCAGTTGTTCCCCACCATGATCGTGCGCATGTACAACAGCGAAGACCTGGCGCTGATCGCCGCCGGCAGCCACGCGCTGCGCCTGCATTTGCTGGCCATGCCCTTGGACGGCCTGGTGATCATCGGCATTCTCGCGCTGCAGGCGATGGCGATGACGCGGGCTGCGCTGCTGCTGACCATAGGCAAGACCCTGCTGCTGCCCGCCTTGTGGCTGTTGCCGTTGTGGCTGGCGCTGGACGGCGTCTGGCTGGCGATGCCGCTGGTCAACCTGCTGCTGGGCTCGGCGGCCGCGCTGGCCTTGTGGGGCGCCTTCCGCCGCCTGAAACGTCAAGAGAACCTGGCAAGCGCAGCCTGATCGCCACCGTTCTCAACCAATGGCCGGATTTCCGGCCATTTTTTTTAGGCATTGGCGAACCGGTTCCAATTGCCATTGTCTATATCCTTCGCGCGACGCATCGCGCCTCCTTGCTCTCGCATCCCGCGCCGGCTCCCGGCCGCCCCCGCGTCTCGTCTTGTTTCGAGGTCGCAGGATCGCGGGCCGATTCGTATAGTGATAACACCCGTCTGTCGGCGCCTCCGCCGCGGCTTGACTCCAACCCATCAATAACAAGGACAACAATGTCTCTGACCACCATTCCCCGCTGGACCGTCGCCGCCCCGCTTGTCGCCTGGGGCGCAATCCTGGCCTCGAACTCATTTGCCTCCTCCGCGCTGTTCATCACCTTGCTGGCGGTGCTGCTGGCCGGCACCGTCTTCGCCGCCGTCCACCACGCCGAAGTGGTGGCGCACAAGGTGGGCGAGCCTTACGGCACGCTGATCCTGGCGCTGGCGGTGACGGTGATCGAAGTGGCCTTGATTGTCTCCTTCATGCTGGCCGGCGGAGAAAGCAAGCTGGCGCTGGCGCGCGACACCATCTTTTCCGCCATCATGATCACCTGCAACGGCATCGTCGGCATCTGCCTGCTGCTGGGCGGCCTGCGCCATCGCGAACAGAACTTCCAGCTCAGCGGCGCCAAAGTGGCGCTGACCGTGCTGGCCGCCATTTCCGTGCTGGCGCTGGTCTTGCCCAACTACGGCACCAGCGAGCCGGGCCCGCTGCTGTCCTCCTCGCAACTGGCCTTCACCGGCGTGGTGTCCCTGGTGCTGTATGGCGCCTTCGTCTTTGTGCAAACCATACGCCACCGCGACTACTTCCTGCTGGAAGGCAGCCACAGCGAGGACGAACACGCGCCGCCGCCGTCCGTCAAAGTGACGCTCATCAGCCTGGCCCTGCTGCTGGTTTGCCTCGTGGGCGTGGTCAGCCTGGCCAAGCTGCTGTCGCCGTCGATCGAAGGCTTCGTGGAAGCGGCCGGCGCGCCTGCCGCCGTGGTGGGCATCATCATCGCCGCGCTGGTGCTGCTGCCGGAAGGCCTGGCCGCCGCCAACGCCGCGCGCGCGGACCGGGTGCAGACCAGCCTCAACCTGGCGCTGGGTTCGGCGCTGGCCTCCATCGGCCTGACCATCCCCACCGTGGCGCTGATCTTCGTGGTGATGGGCGAACCGCTGATTCTGGGCCTGGAAAACAAGGAAACCATCTTCCTGGTGCTCACCTTGCTGGTCAGCTCGATGTCGCTGGCCGTGGGCCGCACCACCATATTGCAGGGCATCGTCCACCTGGTGATCTTCGCGTCCTTCGTGTTCTTCGCCATCAGTCCCTGAACGTCCACACCGCGCAAAAAAAACCGCCAACCGTTGCCGGCTGGCGGTTTTTTCATTGGCGGACCAGGTTCTCAGAACCGGTTCAGGAGCTCACGAGCAAGAGCGAGACAAGGCGAAAACCGCTGAGAACCCGGAATGGTCGAGTGGTACATGAGCATTCCGAAGCGGGCACTCATCGCACAATGTCTCTACCGACACGCAACAGATCGTAAACAGGCTCTCAGGCCCGCATCGCTTCCAGCACCTTGGCGCTGTCCACAATCTGCACGAACTTGACGATCTTGCCGTCGCGAAGCGTGTAAATATGGGCGAAAGAGGCGACAAAGCCTTTGCCGGTGGCGCGGTAGACGCCATGGTAGAAACCTTGGGCGATCACGTGTTCGCCGGCGTCGTAGAAGCTGTCCACCGCCGCGCGGTAGCCTTCCCACTCGCGGCCCAGCCGCTCGTGCACGTTCTTGACGATGGACTCCGCGCCCACATAGGTGCCGGCGTAGGGAAAGCCGGCGGCTTCCGTCCACTCCGCGTCCGGCGCCAGCGCGGCCAAGAGATTGCGGCCGTTGGCCTCGGAATCGCCTTCGTAAGTGGCGCGGACGATGTCCACATTGCTCAGGTGGCCCTGGCCCGGGGTTTGATTAGCGTTCATGTTGTTCCATCCAAAAATCGGTTTGCTCATGCCCTTCCTTCATTGCGGCAACACACAGCTGTCCGGGCCGCAGGCCAAGGCCTCCGTCGCAGCCGGGGCCGCGCTGGACGCGGCCTGACTCAGGCGGGCGCGCCAGGCATCCGGCCGGCCCAGGTAGGCGCCCAGGTCCAGCACCGTCAAGCCGCCGTTTTCCTCCAACGCCAACGTGGGAAAACCCTGGCCGCCCGCTTGGGCCAACAACCGGCGGCTTTCCTGGAAGTGGGTGTCGGTAACCGCGCCTTCCAAACGATGGTAAGCCGCGGCGAAAGCGTCCGCGTCCAGGCCGATGTCGGCGGCCAGTTCGGCCAGCACCGGAAACTCCGCGATGCGGCGGCCTTCCACGAAGTGGGCGCGCTGGATGCGGTGCAACAGTTCCAAGCCGCTGCCGGCCGTTTCCTCCGCCGCCAGAACAGCGGTGGTGGGCGGCGCGGAATCCATCACCGCGCCGTGATCCTTGAGCAGGCCGTCGAAATAAGCTTCGCCGAAAGGCTGGCCGGAGACTTCCGCGATGCGGCGGTCGTGCGGCAATACGAATTGGCGCCACTCCGGGCTGACCTGGCGGCGATTGGCGCCCACCATCATGCCGCCGCCGTGCAGCGCCACCGTCAAGCCCGGCACGCCGCGCGCGGCTTCCAGCAAGGGCGCGGCGCCGTAGCACCAGCCGCAGAGCGGATCGAAAATAGTGTGCAAAATAATGCCGGACATGGCGGTTTCCTTTCTTGCGCCACCCGCAACGCGGGCGGCCATACATTCAAATCATCAGGCGTAGAAAATATAAAGGGCGGCAAACAAATCCTGAGGCAAGGCGCGCCGACGCCGACACGGCAAGTCGGCGCCGCGCAGCATCAGGACTTTCGCTGGCTGCCCTCAGAGCCTTATTGCGGCCACTTCATCTCGCCCTTAAGCACCTTGGCGCTCAGCTCCAGATCCGCCACGCCTTCCAGCTTCGGATAGCGCTGCTTCATCGCCGTCACCAGTTCGGCCGAGTTCTTGGCCTTAGGCAGTTCCGCTTCCAGCGTTTTCAGGTAGTCGCTGGTGAACTTCACCGAAGCCAGGGTGTGCGGCGCATTGTTCAGGAAATGGCCCGGCACCACGACCTTGGGCTTCAACGCCTGCAGGTTCTTCAGCGACTTCTGCCAGTCCGCGCGGTCTTTCGGGGTTTGGGTGTCCGCGGTCCAGACATGCATATTGCCGTAGGTCAGCACGCCGCCCATCGCGGTCTTGATCGACGGCGCCCAGATATAGGTGCGGTCCGGAGTCGGGCCTTTCAGACCCATCACTTGCAACTTCTGGCCGTCCACTTTCAGGGTGTCGCCCTGGATGGGTTCCGGCACGATCACGGTCTTGGGCGCGTTGTCCTTCAGGATCGGGCCCCAGTAAGCCATCTTGCCGTCCTTGGAAGCCTTGATCGCCTCAATAGTGGAGGCGGTGGCCAGCACCTTGGCGTCCGGGAAGGCGGCCTTGATCACGTCCAGGCCAAAGTAGAAGTCCGGGTCCGGATGGGAAATGAACACCGTGGTCAGTTTCTTCCCGCTGGCCTTGACCTTGGCTACCAGGGCCTCGGCGTCGTTGCGCTGGAACTGAGCGTCGATCAGCACAGCCTCGCTCTTGCCGGTGATCAGCTCCGAGGACACCGGGAACAGGCTCTTGGCGCCGGGGTTGTAGACATCGACTTTCAAAGCGTCGGCTTGGGCGAAAGCGGCGGACATCAACAGGGCGCCTGCTACAAAGCTGCCGGAAATGCGGTGTTGGATCATGATGGTTTCCATTTGGTGAATTTGAGATCGGTCGGCTTGGTAGCAAGCCTGATGTGAATCATAGATTGCTATTTTCGAATCAAAAACCGGATAATAAGCAATGGTTAGTTGCATGAATCGAGCGAATCATGGATAGGATCACCGCGGCGCAAGTGTTTGTGACCATTACCGAACGCGGCAGCCTGGTAGCCGCGGCGGAGACTCTGGACATGTCGCGGGCGATGATCACCCGTTATCTGGCGGAGATGGAGGAATGGGCCGGCACCCGGCTGCTGCACCGCACCACGCGGCGGCTAAGCCTGACCCCGGCCGGCGAGGAGACGCTGGCGCGTTGCCGGCAGATGTTGGAAATCGCCGGTCAGATGCCGGCGGCCAACCATGCGGACCCAGGCCAGCCGCAGGGGCTGCTGCGCATCAGTTGCGCGCAGTCGCTGGCGCAGGACGCGCTGGCGGGGGCGGTGACCGAGTTTCTGCGCCGCTTTCCGCAAACCGCCATTGATCTGCAGATCAGCAACCGCGCGGTCAATCTGGTGGAAGAAAGAATTGATCTGGCCATCCGCATCACCAATGCCTTGGACCCCAGCCTGATTGCCCGTCCGCTGGCCAGTTGCGCGTCGGTGATCTGCGCCTCTCCCGCCTATCTGGCCGCCCACGGCGCGCCCAAGCGGCTGGAGGATTTGTCGCTGCACAACTGTCTGACCTACTCCTATTTCGGAAAGAGTTTGTGGCGTTTTCAGCGTCACGGCGAGCAGTTGGCGGTGCCGGTCAGCGGCAATTTGAGCGCCAATGAGTCCATGGTGTTGTTGTCCGCCACCGCGGCCGGCGCCGGCATTGCCTTGCAGCCGCTGTACTCCGCCGCGCCGCTGATCGCCAGCGGTCAGTTGGTGGCTTTGTTGCCGGAGTATCAGCCGCAGGAGTTGGGCATTTACGGTATTTACACCTCGCGCCGGCAAATGCCGGCCACCTTGCGGGCGATGCTGGATTTTCTGGTGGAGCGTTTCGCCAGCGATCCGGCCTGGCAGGCGCGCACGGCCGGCGGCTGAGCTTGCTCGCGGGACAACGGGGCAGCCGTTAAACTGGCCTTGGCATTTCCTTGGCATGCAGACGGGAGAATGCCTCCATTCAACCGTTCAGCGCGGCGGGCAGATCCTGGCGAAGCGACAGACCCGGGATTGCTCGCCCGAAGGTGCGCCAGTACTGGCTTGCAGGGCAATTGGATAAAGCTTGTCCTTTTTCTCACGAATGAGAGTGGCAATGCCAGTGGCGTTGATCGTCCCGTTTGCTATGTAGCACACTGATGCGTATGATTTTATTACTTGTTAAGTGCCTTGTAACACATAGGAGAACGCCATGAGCGAAGCGACTTTTACTTTCCGTGTCGATGAGTCTCTGAAGCAGGAGTTTGCCAAGGTGGCCAAATTGCAGGATCGCACGGGCGCCCAGCTACTCCGTGACTTTATGCGCGAAGTGGTGCGAAAGAATGAGGAGGCCGCTGAGTATGATCAGTGGTTCCGTAGCCAGGTCCAACAAGGGCTGGACCAAGCGAATGCGGGTGAACTGCTTCCTGGCGATCAGGTAGAGGCGCATTTTGCTGCCAAGAGGGCGGAGTTACGCCGGAGAATGGCCGAACGATGAAGCTGGCTTGGACGCCTGATGCGGTGGCGGATCGCGAAGCCATTTTTGAATACATTGCAGCAGATAACCCAATAGCGGCCCTTGATCTTGATGAGCTTTTTGAGCAACAGGCCTCCCGGCTGCTTCTACATCCTGAGTTGGGCCGGGCAGGGCGTGTTGCCGGCACTAGAGAGTGGGTTCTTCATCGCAACTATGTCTGCGTTTACGATTTAGTAACTGATCAACTCCGGGTGCTTCGGGTTTTACATGTTGCCCGACAACGGCCTTAATCTGTAGAAGTTCAGACCTGATCTGACAGTCTCCCGTTTTGACGGCACCCGACTGTCAGATCAATTCAAGTTGTCTACCTTCTCCCTCCATTCCCGTTTGCCATCAATAAAGGTTTGTACGGGCGTGC
>NZ_JAAOMA010000017.1:0-115329 GCF_011602385.1 Chromobacterium fluminis
ATCCCCACCCACGCCAAGCTCCCTCAATGCTTCCAATCACATTATTCTCAATTTGAATAACAATCTAATTTTCCAGATTTTTAACATATATGCAATCGTGCTAGATTTTGTTTTCCAAAATCAATAAAGGGCCGGCACAGCCGGCATTCCGCGATGGCATATCCCCATTTCACTCTCTCCGCGCTAGCGCTGGCCTTGGCAGGGCAAGCCTTGCCGGCGCTGGCCGCCGACGGCAACACGCTGGACAGCGTCACCATCACCGGGTCGCGCATTGCGCGCGCCGGCAAGGAAGGCCCCACCGGGGTCACGGTGCTGAGCGGCGCCGATATCGAAAAACAGGGTTACACCAATGTTTACGACGCGCTGAACAATCTGGCGCAGAACACCGGCTTCACCCAGGGCGCGGATTTCGGCAATACCTTCACTCCGGCCGCCAACGCCATCAGCCTGCGCGGGCTGGGGCCCAACCATACGCTGACCTTGCTCAACGGCCGCCGCATCGCCGATTACCCGGTGGCTTACGAGGGGTCGGTCAACTTCGTCAATCTGGCCAATATCCCGGCGGCGATGATTGAGCGCATCGAGGTGCTCAACGGCGGCGCGTCGGCGATTTACGGCTCGGACGCCATCGCCGGCGTGGTCAATGTGATCCTGAAGAAGAAGGCCGACGGCACCACGGTCAACGTCAAGGCCGGCGGCAGCGAGCATCACGGCGGCGAAAACCTGCGCCTGCAACTGAGCGGCGGCAAGAGCTGGGACAAGCTGAATCTGGTCTACGCGCTGGAATTGAGCCAGCGCAACCCGATCTGGTCGCGCCAGCGCGGCTTCATGGCGGACAACACCGTCAACGGCGCAGCGCCCACCACGGTGTGGTCGCAGAAGGATGTGAGCAGCGGCAAGTTCATCGATCCCGGCGCGGCTTGCGGCGCGCTGGGCGGCTTGTACGCCGGCAGCGTGCGCGCTTACCGCAGCAGCAAGAGCAATGTCTGCGCCAGCCCGCTGGCCAAGGCCTCCTACTGGACGGTGCAGACCGCCAACCAGAGCCAGAACGGTTATCTGAGCCTGAATTACGCGCTCAACGATCACCTGGAGTTGTTCAGCGACGCGCTGCTGGCCTTCAACCACAGCGAGAACAATACCCGCGGCCCCAGCTGGACCTCGGCCGCCGGCAACGGCGGCTATTTCCTGAACCAGAACAGCGGCCGCTACGAGGTCTGGAGCCGCTTGCTGTCGCCGGAGGAGATGGGCGGCGCCAGCCGCTACAACCGCAAATGGGACGATGTGGCGGCCAACCTGACTTTCGGCCTGCGCGGCACGGTGCCGGAGAGCAGCTGGAGTTACGAAGCCGCTTACAACGCGTCCATCTACACCAGCCAGAACATCGCGCCGCGGCTGCTGGCCAATGCGGACAGTTTCTTCCTGGGCCAGCAGCAGGGCGTGGACGCCAAGGGGGTGCCGATTTACGCGCCGTCGGCCGGACCGTTCAACCGCCGGCTGACGCAGGCGGAGTTCGACAGCATCGCCGGGCGCTCGGTGAGCCAGAACAAGTCCTGGCTGCAGGCGCTGAGCCTGAGCGGCAGCGGCGAATTGTTCAAGCTGCCGGCCGGCGCGGTGAAGCTGGCCGGCACGCTGGAATGGGGCAGCCAGGGCTTCAGCAACGATCCGGACCCGCTGATCAATCAGGGCGCGTTCTACAACACCTCGCCGGCCGTGCACGCCGGCGGCACCCGCTCGCGCCAGGCGCTGGGCGGCGAGTTGTTCATCCCGGTGTTGAAGCGGCTGGACCTGACGCTGTCCGGCCGTTACGACCGTTACCAACTGCCGGACAGCAGCGCCGGCAAGTTCACTTACGGCGCCGGCCTGGCGTTCCGGCCGCTGAACAGCTTGCTGCTGCGCGGCAGTTACGCCACCAGCTTCCGCGCGCCGGACATGAATTATCTGTTCCTGACCCAGAGCCGCGGCTATTACTCGTCCAGCACTGATTACTGGCGTTGCGCCCAGGCCGGCCAGCCCTTGGCCAGCTGCGACTACAAAAGCATGTCGCCGGGCGCGGACTACGTGAAGAACGGCAACGCCGAACTGAAGCCGGAAAACGGCAAGTCCTACGGCTTCGGCTTTGTGTGGTCGCCCAGCAGCAGCGCGGATATTTCGGTGGATTACTGGGATATCGCCATCAATGATCTGGTCACCGACCTGAGCGGCGACAAGCTGTTGCGCGACGAGGCGCAGTGCCGCGCCGGCGTGCTGGACGCGTCGTCCCAGCTGTGCCAGGACACGCTGCGCCGAGTACAGCGCAATCCGGCCAATGCCTTGATCAATCCGGGCGCGATCAAGCAGATTGTGGTCAACCCGATCAACGCGGCCAGCGAGCGCACCAGCGGTTTCGACCTCGCCGGCAAGCTGCGCTGGAAAACCGCCAACTGGGGCGGCTTCCTGCTGAAAGCCAATTACACCAAGGTGCTGAAGCACACTTATCAGCAGTTTGCCGGGGATGTGGAAAAGAATATGTTGAACGACCCGGAAAACACCGATTGGCCGGACAAGCTGGACACCAGCCTGAGCTGGGACATCGGCCCCTGGTCGTCCACCGTGCTGCTGACCCGCTACGGCAAGATTCCCAAGGCCAGCGGCAATGGCAATCTGACGCCCACGGTGCTGGCCAATTTCAGCACTCAGTATCAATGGAGCAAGCAGACTTCGGTGGGGCTCATCGTCAACAATGTGCTGGACACCATCAAGCGCGACGACACCAGCAACTGGCCCTACTACCCGGTGGGCAGCTATCTGCCCTATGGCCGCCAGTGGTGGGTGGAGTTGAATCACAAGTTCTGAGCCAGACTGCCCGCGCGGACCAGCGCGGGCGGCCTGCCGCCGCCTGCGCTCAAATCGACAGCACAATGCAAAAAATCCACCGCTTGCGCGATGGGTTTTTCTAAATCTGGCGTCCCCACGGGGAATCGAACCCCGGCTACCGCCGTGAAAGGGCGGTGTTCTAACCGCTAAACTATAGGGACAGCAAGTGGCGCACCCGGAGCGATTCGAACGCCCGACCCTCTGGTTCGTAGCCAGATACTCTATCCAACTGAGCTACGGGTGCGCTGACTGGCGGAGAAAGAGGGATTCGAACCCTCGATACAGGTTTAAGCCCGTATGCTTCCTTAGCAGGGAAGTGCCTTCGACCACTCGGCCATTTCTCCGTTCAGAGAGCGCCATATTAATTAGCGCTGCGCCCCCTGTCAAGCGTGGATCCGAAATTATTTACGCCGGCTGGTCCAGTCCGAAAACTTTATGCAAAACGCGAACCGCCAGTTCCAGATACTTCTCGTCCAGCAGCACCGATACCTTGATTTCCGAGGTGGAGATCATCTGGATATTGATGCCCTCTTCCGCCAGAGTGCGGAACATGGTGGAGGCGATGCCGCAGTGCGAACGCATGCCCACGCCCACGATGGAAATCTTGGCCACCTTGTCGTCGGCGTCGATCTTGGCGGCGCCGATATGGGTCTGCACTTCGCGCAGGATGGTCAGCGCGCGCTGGAATTCGCCGCGCGGCACGGTGAAGGAGAAATCGGTTGCGCCGTTTTCGCCCACGTTCTGGATGATCATGTCCACTTCGATATTGGCATCGGCGATCGGCCCCAGAATCTGGTAGGCGATGCCAGGCTTGTCCGGCACGCCCTTGACGTTGATGCGCGCTTCGTTACGGTCAAATGCGATGCCTGCGACAACGGCCTTTTCCATGCTTTCATCTTCCTCATACGTAATCAGGGTGCCTTCGCCTTCGTCTTCGAAGCTGGAGAGCACGCGCAAACGAACCTTGTACTTGCCGGCGAACTCCACCGAGCGGATCTGCAGCACCTTGGAGCCCAGCGACGCCATTTCGATCATTTCCTCGAAAGTGACGGTCTTCAGGCGGCGCGCTTCCGGCACCACGCGCGGATCGGTGGTGTAAACGCCGTCCACATCGGTGTAGATCTGACATTCGTCGGCCTTCAGCGCGGCGGCCAGCGCCACGGCGGAGGTGTCCGAGCCGCCGCGGCCCAGCGTGGTGATATCGCCGTCCTCGTCCACGCCCTGGAAGCCGGCGACGATGACGACGCGGCCTTCATTGAGGTCGGAGCGCATCGCGGCGTCGTCTATCTCCTGGATGCGGGCCTTGGTGTGGGCGTTGTCGGTGACCAGCTTCACCTGCCAGCCACAGTAGCTCTTGGCCGGCACGCCGATTTCCTTCAGCGCCATCGCCAGCAGGCCGATGGTGACTTGCTCGCCGGTGGATACCACCACGTCCAGCTCGCGCGGGTCCGGATAGTCCTGAATCTCCTTTGCCAGGGCGATGAGGCGGTTGGTTTCGCCGCTCATGGCGGACACAACCACCACGACATCATGTCCCTGCGACTTCCACTTGGCGACACGGCGGGCAACGTTCTTGATCCGTTCGGTGGTTCCAACCGAAGTGCCGCCGTACTTTTGTACGATGAGTGCCATGCTTGTTTCTTATATTCGAAAGGGTTGAAATGTCGAGCTTCGATTCTGACCCTAACTTGCCAAGAATTGCAAGACGGAATTCACCGCCTATATTGCATCGCAAAACCAGCCGCCCGCCCCTGCCGACGCATCTCGGCGCAAGCTGCCGACGCTGCGACGCTTGCCGGCATCAATCCACGGCAGCCATGCCGTTTACTGGCAGAATATTTCTGTTGGATTACATGCGCAAACGTTCGGGGCAGCTGTACAGATTGGCGCGGCCGCGGCCGGCGAAGCCGATCAAGGTCAGGCCGTAGCGCGCGGCCATCTCCACCGCCAGCGAAGTGGGCGCGGACATCGCTATCAATATCTCGATGCCGGCGGCGGCGGCCTTCTGCGCCATTTCATAGCTGGCGCGGCTGGTGACGACGGCGGCGCCGTCGCGCCAGCCTTGGCGCGCGCGCGCGCCGATCAGCTTGTCCAGCGCCACGTGGCGGCCCACGTCCTCGCTCAGGTGCAGGAGTTCGCCCTGCGGCGTCACCCAGCCGGCGGCGTGGGCGCAGGCGGTGGCTTGGGACAGGCTTTGCGCCTGCTGCAAGGCCGGCAAGGCGCGCGCCAGCGCGTCCAGGCTGAAGTTTTGGGTGACCGGCAGCGGCGGCAGCGGCCGGTGGATTTCCGCCAGTTGCTCCACGCCGCACAGGCCGCAGCCGGTGCGCCCGGCCAGTTGGCGGCGGCGCTCCTTCAGGGCCATGAAACGGGCCGAAGCCAGCTCGATATGAACCTCCACCCCGCGCTCGCCCGGGAGGATGTCGATGCCGTAGATTTCGCCCGGATGGGCGATGATGCCTTCGGCCAGACTAAAGCCAAGCGCGAAGTCTTCCAGCGCCCTCGGACTGGCCATCATCACCACGTGGGACAGGCCGTTGTACACCAGCGCCACAGGGGTTTCCACCGCCACCCAGTCTTGCCTGGCCTGGGCGCCGCCATCGCGGCAATCGATAATGCCGAGCTCAAGCGCCGCATGCTCCAGCGCTTCATTTTTTTTCATAGAATTTGGCCTGCCATCAGCTGCAATAGTTTGTACTAATTGATACCTAGGGCGATAATAGATTTTCCGCTGTGAGTGAGCAATGCGCCCTTGGTGGGTCAAGGGCGCCAGGTTCATACCAAGGAGACAAACCCATGCAAGTCAGCAGACGGCAGTTTTTCAAGCTCTGCGCCGGCGGCATGGCAGGCACCACCATCGCGACCCTGGGCTTTATGCCCGAGACCGCGCTGGCCGACACGCGCAGCTATAAATTGATGCGCGCGACGGAAACTCGGAATACCTGTCCATACTGTTCGGTGGGCTGTGGCATCTTGATGTACAGCCTGGGCGACGGCGCCAAGAACGCCAAAGCCGATATTTTCCACATTGAAGGCGATCCGGACCACCCGGTCAATCGCGGCGCGCTCTGTCCCAAGGGCGCCGGCCTGATCGATTTCATCCACAGCCCCAACCGCCTGCGCTACCCGGAAGTGCGCGAAGCGGGCTCCAACGAATACAAACGCATCAGCTGGGACGAAGCCTTCGAACGCATCGCCGCCCACATGAAGCGCGACCGCGACGCCAACTTCGTCGAGAAAAACGCCGACGGCGTCACCGTCAACCGCTGGCTGACCACGGGTTTCCTGGCCGCTTCCGCGTCCAGCAACGAGGCCGGCTGGCTGACCCACAAATTCACCCGCAGCCTGGGGCTGCTGGCGGTCGACAACCAGGCGCGTGTATGACACGGACCAACGGTGGCAAGTCTTGCCCCAACATTTGGTCGCGGTGCCATGACAAACCATTGGGTCGACATCAAGAACGCCAACCTCATCGTCGTCATGGGCGGCAATGCGGCCGAGGCGCACCCGGTGGGTTTCCGCTGGGCGATTGAAGCCAAGACCCGCAACAAGGCGAAGCTGATCGTCATCGATCCGCGCTTCACCCGCACGGCCTCGGTGGCGGATTATTACGCCCCCATCCGCACCGGCACGGACATTGCGTTCCTGTCCGGCGTGATCCGCTACCTGCTGCAAACCGGCAAGTACAATAAGGAATACACGCTGGCCTACACCAATGCCGCGCTCTTGGTGAATCCGGACTTCCAGTTCGACGACGGCCTGTTCTCCGGCTACAACGCGGAGAAGCACAGCTACGACAAATCCACCTGGACTTACCAGCTGGACGACAAGGGCATGGCCAAGCGCGACGATAGCCTGTCCGATCCGCGCTGCGTGATCAATCTGATGCGCGAGCACGTGGCCCGCTACACGCCGGAAATGGTGGAAACCCTCTGCGGCACGCCCAAGGACGCCTTCCTCAAGGTCTGCGAATACCTGGCGGAAACCGGCGCCCACGACAAGACTACGTCCTTCCTCTATGCGCTGGGCTGGACGCAACACTCCATCGGCTCGCAGAACATCCGCACCATGGCGATGATCCAGCTGCTGCTGGGCAATATGGGCATGGCCGGCGGCGGGGTCAACGCGCTGCGCGGCCACTCCAACATCCAGGGTCTGACCGATATCGGCCTGCTGTCCACCAGCTTGCCGGGCTATCTGAACATGCCCTCGGAGAAGGAGCCCACGCTGGACGCCTATCTGGCCAAGTACACCAGCAAGCCGCTGGCCGACGGGCAGATGAACTACTGGCAGAACTATCCCAAGTTCTTCATCTCGCTGATGAAGGCGATGTGGGGGGACAAGGCCACAGCCGACAATCAGTGGGGCTATGACTGGCTGCCCAAGTGGGACAAGAGCTACGACGTGCTGCAGTACTTCGAGCTGATGCACCAGGGCAAGATCAACGGCTATTTCTGCCAAGGCTTCAACCCCATCCTGGCCTTCCCGGACAAGAATAAGGTGGTGGCCTCGCTTTCCAAACTGAAATACCTGGTGATCATGGACCCGCTGGCCACCGACACTTCCACTTTTTGGAAGAATCACGGCGAGCAAAACGATGTCAACAGCGCGGAAATCCAGACCGAGGTGTTCCGCCTGCCCACCACCTGTTTCGCCGAGGAAGACGGCGCGGTGGTCAATTCCGGGCGCTGGCTGCAATGGCACTGGAAAGGCGCGGACGCGCCGGGCGATGCCATCACCGACGCGGAAATCCTGGCCGGCATCTTCACCCGTCTGAAAGCGCAGTACGCCAAGGAAGGCGGCAAGAACGCCGAGGCCGTCATGAGCTTGTCCTGGGCTTACGGCAACCCGCACGAGCCCAAGCCGGAAGAACTGGCCAAGGAGCTCAACGGCAAGGCGCTGGCGGACATCCCGGATCCCAAGAACCCCGGCCAGTTCCTGGCCAAGAAAGGCGAGCAGTTGTCCGGCTTCGCGCTGTTGCAGGCCGACGGCAGCACCGCGTCCGGCTGTTGGATCTTCGCCGGCAGCTGGACCCAGGCCGGCAATCAGATGGCGCGCCGCGACAACAGCGACCCATCCGGGCTGGGCAATACTCTGGGCTGGGCCTGGGCGTGGCCGGCCAACCGCCGCGTGCTGTACAACCGCGCTTCCTGTAAGCCGGACGGCACGCCGTGGGACAAGAAGCGGACGCTAATCAAGTGGAACGGCGAAAAATGGGTGGGCGTGGACGTGCCCGACTTCAAGGCCGACGAGCCGCCCGGCAGCGCCATGGGCCCCTTCATCATGCAGGCCGAGGGCCTGGGGCGGCTGTTCGCGCTCGACAAGATGGCCGAAGGCCCCTTCCCCGAGCACTACGAGCCGTTCGAAACGCCGCTGGGCACCAACCCGCTGCATCCCAAGGTGGTGTCCAATCCGGCGGCGCGGGTGTTCCCGGCGGACCGCGAGCAGATGGGCAAGCATGACGCCTTCCCGTACGCGGCCACCACTTACCGGCTGACCGAGCACTTCCACGGCTGGACCAAGCACGCGCGGCTGAACGCGATCGCCCAGCCGGAGCAGTTCGTGGAAATCGGCGAGGCGCTGGCCAAGGAGAAAGGCATCGCCCACGGCGACACGGTGAAAGTGTCGTCCAAGCGCGGCTATATCAAGGCCAAGGCGGTGGTGACCAAGCGCATCCGCGCGCTGCAGTCGGGCGGCAAGACGGTGCACCAGGTCGGGATTCCAATTCACTGGGGTTATGAAGGCGTGGCCAAGAAAGGCTTCAGCGCCAACACGCTGACGCCGTTTGTCGGCGACGCCAACACCCAGACGCCGGAATTCAAGTCCTTCCTGGTCAACGTCGAGAAAGTATAAGGAGCGACCATGTCACTGCAATCGCAAGATATCCAGCGCCGCTCCGCCAGCCCTACCCAGCCGCCGGTGGTGCGCGATTACAAGGCCGAGGTGGCCAAGCTGATCGACGTGTCCACCTGCATTGGCTGCAAGGCCTGTCAGGTGGCCTGCTCGGAGTGGAACGACATCCGCGACGAAGTGGGCAGCAACGTCGGCGTCTACGACAACCCGGCCGATCTCACCGCGCACAGCTGGACGGTGATGCGCTACAGCGAGGTGGAGGAAAGCGGCAAGCTGGAGTGGCTGATCCGCAAGGACGGCTGCATGCACTGCGCCGACCCGGGCTGTCTGAAGGCCTGTCCATCGCCGGGGGCCATCATCCAGTACGCCAACGGCATCGTGGACTTTCAGTCTGAGCACTGCATCGGCTGCGGCTATTGCATCTCCGGCTGTCCGTTCAACGTCCCGCGCATCAACCAGAAGGACAACAAGGCGTATAAATGCACCTTGTGCTCCGACCGGGTGATGGTGGGGCAGGAGCCGGCCTGCGTGAAGACCTGTCCCACCGGAGCCATCCGCTTTGGCACCAAGTCCGATATGCAGACCTACGCGCACGAGCGGGTGGAAGAACTGAAAACCCGCGGCTACGCCAACGCCGGGCTGTACGATCCGGAAGGCGTGGGCGGCACTCACGTGATGTACGTGCTGCACCACGCCGACAAGCCGGAGCTGTATTCCGGCCTGGCCAAGGATCCCAAGATCAGCCCGGTGGTCAGCCTGTGGAAGGGCATTCTCAAGCCGCTGTCCACCATCGGCCTGGCGGCTTCGGTCTTGTTCGGCTTCTTCCACTATATCGGCGTCGGCCCCAATAAGGCGGAAGAGGAAGAGGAGGAAAAGGCATGAGCAAGGAAAAGCTGATCAAGCGCTACAGCGCGGCGGAACGCCTCAACCACTGGATCGTGGCGGTGTGCTTCGTGCTGTTGGCGATTTCCGGCCTGGCCTTCTTCTACCCGGCCTTCTTCTGGCTGACCGGCGTATTCGGCACGCCGCAGCTGGCGCGCATCATTCACCCCTTCGTCGGGGTGCTGATGTTCCTCGGCTTCGCGCGCCAGTTCCTGCGCTACTGGCATCACAACTTCTTGGATAAGGAAGACGTGAAGTGGATGATGGCGGTGAAGTCGGTGCTGTCCGGCCACGAGGTCGGCGACATCGGCAAGTACAACGGCGGCCAAAAAGGCATGTTCTGGCTAATGACCGGCTGCATGCTGATGCTGGTGTGCACCGGCTTCATCATGTGGCGGCCGTACTTCGCGCTGTACTTCCCCATCCCGGTGATCCGCGTGGCCCTGCTCCTGCACGCCTGGAGCGCGCTGATCCTGATCGCCGGCATCATCGTCCACGTCTACGCCGCCATCTGGGTGCGCGGCACGATACGGGCGATGGTGGAAGGCGTGGTCACCCATGCCTGGGCCAAGAAGCATCATCCGCGCTGGTATCGTGAAATGACTGGAGACAAGAACAAGCCATGAGCATACGCATCGTCCCCCTGGACGAGGCTGGCCGGCTGCAAACCGCGGCGGGAGAGATCCCGCCGTTGTTGCTGCCCCAGCCCGCCGAACGCTATCTGGCCCGCAGCCGGCGCCTCTCGGCGCTGGCCGACGGCCACCCGATGGCGGCCTATCTGGCCTTCGCCGCCCGCATCGCCGCGGCTCAGCACCGCTTGGTGCGCGAACAGCCGGTGGCGCTGCCACAGCGCGGCGATTACTTCCATCATTGTGCCGAACACGGCCTGCCGCCGCTGGGCGCCGCCGCTTGGCCGCGCGATCCGGTCTGGCGCGATCTGCTGCGCGCGCTATGCGCGGAACTCGCCGCCCTGCCCGGCCCCGCCGGCGAAGTGGCGCGCGAACTGGGACAGACGAGCGACGACGCGCTGGAAAACGCCGCGCGCGCTCTGCTGGACGGCGACTTCGCCGCCGTCGGCTCCGCTCGGGCGCCCTTGTTGTGGGCGGCGCTGTCGGTTTACTTCAGCCAACTAGCCTCGCAATTGCAAGTCGCCGCGGTGGCCGAACCCGACGACGCCCGCCACCTGTGTCCGGTGTGCGCGATGCCGCCGGTAGCCAGCGTGGTGCGCCTCGGCAACGAATCCGGCCTGCGCTACCTGCATTGCAGCCTGTGCGAAAGCGAATGGCATCTGGTGCGCGCCAAGTGCAGCAATTGCGAAGCCACGCGCGACATCGGCTACTGGTCGCTGGAGCAAGGCGACAGCCAGCAGGCCGCGGTGCGCGGCGAGAGCTGCGGCGACTGCGGCAGCTATCTGAAGATCCTGGCGCTGGACAAGGACCTGAACGCCGAACCGGCGGCCGACGATCTGGCCACGCTGGCGCTGGATCAGCAGTTGGAACAGCACGGCTTTGCCCGCAGCGGGGTGAATCCGCTGTTGTTCCCCGGCTGAGAAACGCTTCAATTTCCACCCCGACAGCCTCCGTCACGGAGGCTTTTTTATTGCCCCCGCAAGCGGCTTGGCCGCGCCGGCCGTTTGCATAAGAAAAAACCAACAACTACAAAAAAGGTATGACTTTTTTCTATCCCGGTTAATCGACATGGTTCAGCTCCCGCCTCTGACGCCAAGAAACCGCCTGCTGTTGGGCCTGGCCATCAATGGCGGCGTCTTGTGCTGGCTGTTTTGGGGGCATGCCCTACTCTGGGCCGGACTGGCGCTCAGCTCCGTCGCGCTGGCGCTGACCCTGAACTGGCCCGCGCCAGTCGATCCCGCGGAACAGACGCCGAACCCAGACGCCTACTGGCAGGGCTTCGCCAGCCATGTTTGCGCCTTGCTCCCCCTATGGGCCGGCCACATTTCTTTAGGCAAGGAACAGATGGACGACGCCGCCAACAGGCTGACCCTACGCTTCGACGGCATCTTGCGCCAAGTGGGCGGCGCGGTGCCCAAACCCGGCGAGCACACCGACCACGCGGCGCTGGCGCAGGCGGAGAGCCGGCTCAAGCACCTGTTGCAGCTCTTGCAAAACGCCACCCGGCAGCAAACCGACCTCGCCATCCATCTGCACACGCTGGGCCAATCGGCCAATACCCTGCAAAACCTGGTGCGCAGCCTGATCAGCGGCCGCCAGCTGGACGGCGAGCAAAGCATGGAACAACTGGGCAGCGACACGCTGGAGCAGCTGTCCCGCTTGCAAAACCAGATCGACAAAGCCATGGACAGCCTGGCGCAAATGGCGCACGAACCGCTGCGGCCTCACGCTCCGCTGAACCCCGCCGACCCAGCCGCGCAGGACAAAGAAACCACACTGGACGAAGAGGCCGCTCAGTCTCAATCCTTGCAGCAGGCTCTGGAAGACATCCTGGTGCAACTGCAATTCCAGGATAGAGTCGATCAAATCCTCAGCGGAGTGCAAAACGACATGCGCCGGCTGGAAAGCGTCTTCAGCCAGGCGCTGATCGATACCGAACAGCGGCCGACGCCGCCGGACACCGCAGCCTGGCTTGAGGCCTTGAAAAACAGCTATACCACCCATGAGCAGCGCGTCCTGCACAGCAGCGACAAGACTGAATCGGGCAATAAGCAAAACAACATCACCTTTTTTTGATCCGGGGAACGCTTCCGATGGCCAAAACCATACTCATCGTCGATGATTCGGCCAGCCTGCGACAGGTGGTGCGCATGACGCTTGCCGGCGCGGGCTATGAGGTGCTGGAGGCCGGCAACGGCCAGGAGGCGCTAAATGTGCTGGACGGGCGCAAAGTCCATCTGATCGTCTCCGACGTGAACATGCCGCTGATGGACGGCATCGCCTTGCTGCGCAATATCAAAGTCCATCCCAATTACAAGTTCACTCCGGTCATCATGCTGACCACGGAGTCCTCCGAGGAAAAAAAGCAGGAAGGCAAGGCCGCCGGGGCCAAGGCCTGGGTGGTCAAACCGTTCCAGCCGCCGGTGCTGTTGACCGCCGTTTCCAAATTGATCCTGCCCTGAACGGGAGCTCGACATGCCGCGCACCCGCAAAAAACCAGACGCCCGAGACGGCGCGCCCGCCACACCGACCGCCGCCGTTTTCCAACTGACGCTTAGCGGAGAACAAACCATTTACCAGGCGGCGGAACTGCATCAGCAGCTTCACGCCGCCCTGGCCGACCACGCCGCCATCGAACTGGACCTGTCCTGCGTCGGAGAACTGGACTGCGCCATCGCCCAGGTGCTGCTATGGCTGCGCAGGGAAAGCCTGCATAAGGGCGTCGCGCTGCGCTTCATCGCCCCCAGCCCTGCCTCTCAGGATTTCATCCGTCTGATCGGCCTGCAAGGCGAGCTCTCATTGGACGAGGCCGCGCATGGATCTTGAACTGGCGCTGCAAACCTTCTTCGAAGAGTCCAACGATCTGCTGGGGGAGATGGAAAGCATTCTGCTGGACGCGGAAGCCGACTCCACCACCACGGAACAGCTGAACGCCCTGTTCCGCTCCATGCACACCATCAAGGGCTCCGCCGGGCTGTTTGGTCTGGACATCGTCGTCGGCTTCACCCATGAAGTGGAAAACGTGTTGGATCTGCTGCGCGACGGCGCCTTGCGCCTGGACGATATGCTGACCGGCCTGCTGCTGCGCTGCCACGACCACGTCAAGGAGATGCTGACCGCGCTGGCGGCCAAGGACAGCCTGGAGCGATTCGCCGACACCGAACTGCTGGACGAGCTGATCGCCTACAACCGCGCGGCCGGCGGTGCCGCGGCTCAGGACGCGACCGAAACGACCGATGCCCCGGAAGCGCCGCCCGCAACGCTCCCATCCGAACCTCTGCCCGCGCCCGCCGCGCAAAAGCCGGAGCAATGGCTGCTGTCGCTGCGTTTCGGCCCGGACATGTTGCGCAACGGCATGGACCCATCCTCCTTCATCCGCTACCTCGCCACCATAGGCGAGATCGACCGGATAGAAGCCATCACCACCCAGCTGCCGGCCGGCGACGCCTTCAACCCGGAAACCAACTATCTGCGCCTGGAGGCGCGGTACCGCAGTCAGGAAGAACAGCAGACGCTGGTGGACGTCTTCGAATTCGCCCGCGAAGACAGCGAGGTCCATATCTGGCCGTGGCCGCCCACTTCGCGGCAACAGGCTCAGACGCTGGCCAGCGCGTCGCCGGAGGAAGCCGACGCGGTCCAGGCGGTATGGCTGCGCTTTGGCCTGGAGCCCGAGACCGCCGAGCCGGAAACCGTGTCCGACGCGCCCTTCGCGACAGACACGGAAACGCCGCTGGCGGAAATCGTGGAATTGGCGCAGGCGGATCGTTCCACGGTAGACGTCGATCCCGTCCTCCTCGTCGACGCGGCGCAGGACTCCCCGCCAGCCCGCGCCAGCGCCAAGACCTCCGGCGACGCCAAAAGCGGCAAGCCGGCCGAAAGCAAATTCATCAAGGTGGAGGCAGGCAAACTGGACAGCCTGATCAATCTGATCGGGGAACTGGTGATCGCCGGCGCCGCCGCCAATCTGGTGGCGCGCCGCTCTCAGCAAGGCGCGCTGGTGGAAGCCACCCAAACCATCGCCAACCTGATCGAACAGATCCGCGCCGGCACGCTGTCCATGCGCATGATCCAGATCGGCGAAATCTTCAGCCGCTTCCCACGCGTGGCGCGCGACGTCTCGCGCGAACTGGGCAAGGACATCCAACTGCACATCTCCGGCGCGGAAACCGAGCTGGACAAATCCATGGTGGAAAAGCTGGGCGACCCGCTGATGCACATCGTGCGCAACGCCATCGACCACGGCATCGAAACTACGGAGCGTCGGCTGGCCAGCGGCAAGCCGGCCGAAGGGCATGTCTGGCTCAACGCCTATCATGAGTCCGGCAGCATTGTGATCGAAGTGGCCGACGACGGAGGCGGCCTCAACCAAGAGCGCATCCTGGCCAAGGCGGTGGAGCGCGGCCTGGTTCCAGCGGACTCCACGCTGCCGGAACAGGATGTGTTCCGTCTGATCTTCGAGGCAGGTTTCTCCACCGCGGACCAGGTCACCAACATCTCCGGCCGAGGCGTCGGCATGGACGTGGTAAGAAAGAGCATAGAGCAGCTGCGCGGCACCATAGACATTGAATCAGAACTTGGACTCGGCACCACCTTCCGCATCCGGCTGCCGCTGACCCTGGCCATCATCGACGGCTTCCTGGTGGAAGTGGCCGCCGCCACCTTCGTGGTGCCGCTGGAAGCGGTGATCGAATGCATAGAGCTACCCGCCGCCCTGGATAAAGACAGTGTTCACGACTGCCTGAATCTGCGCGGCGAGCTGCTGCCGCTGCTGCGCCTGAACAGCTTTCTGGATCTGCCAACCGTAGCGGCCAAACGCCGCAACGTGGTGGTGGTCCACTACGGCGATCGCAAGGCCGGTCTGGTGGTGGACGCCCTGCTGGGCGAATTCCAGACCGTGATCAAACCGCTGGGCAATCTCTTCCGCCATCTCAAGGCCATCAGCGGCTCCACCATATTGGGCACGGGCGAAGTCGCCTTGATTCTCGACGTGCCCGCCCTGATCCACCATGCCACCCAAAAAGAGGCGGAGCGGTACGCGCTGCTTCCCGCCCGGGAATGGGAAGCTGGCACGACAAACACCGCGGCGAAAACGGATAGGAGCGCCCAATGAGCCAATACAAACACGGCATGTCCATCGCGCAGAAGCTTGGACTGGGTTTCGGCCTGATCATCGCGCTGATGCTGATCTGCGTCAGCGCGGCGCTGTACGGGCTGGAAATCAGCAATATCGCCCTACGCGACATCACCCAGATCAACAATATGGAAAGCCGGCTGGCGCGTCAGTTGATCAGCGACAACCAGGACATCCGCATTGCCTACCGCAATGTGATGCTGGCCGAGGGACCCGCCGACATCAACAACGCGCTGCAAGCCTATCAGGCGGCCAAAGTCATCTATATGGACAGGGAAAAGAAACTGGCCGATGTCTTCCGGCAGGCCAGCAACAACACCTCGCAAGAGCTGGAACAGATGAGCCGCATTCAGAATATGCGGCCAGCCACGCTGGCCCTGGTGGACAAGGCGGTGGAGCTGGCCAATCAGGGGCGTCAGGACGAAGCCAAGAAATTGATGCAGACCGAGATCGCGCCGCAAATGATCGCCTTCAATCAGCAACTGACCGCGTTGGCGGACCTGGAGGACAAACTCAACGACCAACTGGCCACTCAGGCCGACGCCAGCTATCAGCAAGCCCATTGGGTAATGATTGCGCTGTCCTTGCTGGCCACCGTGATCAGCGCCTGCCTGGCCACCCTGATCACCCGCAACCTGCTCCGTACTCTGGGCGGGGAGCCGCACTACGTGTCCGAAGTAATGCGCCAGGTGGCCGACGGCAATCTGGACGCGGAAATCCGGCTGCGGCCGGGCGATCAAAACAGCCTGTGCGCCGCCATCGCCGTCACCATAGAGCGGATGCGCAACATCATCGCCGAGGTCAAGAGCGGCTCCGAGGCGCTGTCCAGCGCCGCGCAGCAGATCAACTCCACCTCGCAGGCCTTGTCTCAGGCCGCCAGCGAACAGGCGGCCGGTATTGAGGAGACATCCGCCTCGGTGGAAGAGATGTCCTCCTCCATCAGCCAGACCAACGACAACGCCCGCGTCACCGAGAGCATCGCCACCAAGGCCTCGCGCGAGGCGGCCGAAGGCGGCGAGGCGGTGCGTCGCACCGTGGAGGCAATGCGCCAGATCGCCGACAAGATCGGCATCGTCGACGACATCGCCTACCAAACCAATCTGCTGGCGCTCAACGCCGCCATCGAAGCCGCGCGCGCCGGCGAGCACGGCAAGGGCTTCGCCGTGGTGGCCGCCGAAGTACGCAAGCTGGCCGAGCGCAGCCAGATCGCTGCCCAGGAAATCAGCGGCGTGGCCGGCAGCAGCGTCAAGCTGGCCGAACAGGCCGGTCAGTTCCTAGAGGAAATCGTCCGCTCCAGCAGCCGCACCGCCGATCTGGTGCAGGAGATCGCCGCCGCCTCCAACGAACAGGCCAGCGGCGTCAGCCAGATCAACTCCGCCATCCAGCAACTGAGCCTGACCACGCAGCAGAACGCGTCCGCCAGCGAGGAGCTTGCTTCCACCGCCGAGGAAATGAACGATCAGGCCGAACACCTGCACGAGTTGATGGGCTACTTCAAGCTGGGCGCCGCCGAATCCTTCCACCCTGCGCCGCCGCGCGCTCGGCGCGAGCCCCTGTTGCCGCATAAGCCGCTGCACCCGCCACTGGCGGAAGAGTCCGACTTCATCCGTTTCTAACCGGACAGCGCCATGAAACCGCTCCATCTACAGCGTAAGCACGACAACGCCGCCTCCGCCGAAGCGCAGGCCGACGCCCGCCAATACCTGACTTTCCAGCTGGGCGGCGACGTCTTCGCCATCGGCATCCTGGCGATACGCGAAATCCTGGAATATCTGAAACCCACCCACGTGCCGCTGATGCCGCCCTTCATCCGCGGCGTGATGAATTTGCGCGGCTCGGTGGTGCCGGTGATCGACCTGTCGCTGCGCTTCGCCCGCGGCGAAACCGAAATCAACCGCCGCACCTGCGTCGTCATCATCGAAGTCGAAGGCGAGGACCAGCTGCAGTTGATCGGCATCCTGGTGGATGCGGTGCACGAGGTGCTGGCCATTCCCGACGCCGACATTGAGCCGCCGCCCCAGTTCGGCAGCAAGATCCGCGTCGACTTCATCGCCGGCATGGCCAAACTGGATGGCCACTTCATCGTGCTTCTCAACGTCAACAAAGTACTGTCGGTCGATGAAATGGCCTTGATCTCCAGCCTGGGCCAGCAGGAAACCACTGCGGAACCCCAAACGGAAAAGGCCTGAGCGGTCATGCCGGCCCACTTCGCCCCCGCGCCCGGCCAAAGTCCCTTATCCGTC
Source organism: Chromobacterium fluminis (assembly GCF_011602385.1). Lineage (NCBI taxonomy): Bacteria > Pseudomonadati > Pseudomonadota > Betaproteobacteria > Neisseriales > Chromobacteriaceae > Chromobacterium > Chromobacterium fluminis. Next base: position 17,589 of record NZ_JAAOMA010000017.1, read on the forward strand.
TCCCGACAGCTGAAACTGGGATTCGGCGCGCTGCTGTTTCTGCTGCTGGCCCTGATCGGCGCGGGGCTGTACGGCCTGGAACAATTCCACGTTCAGCTGGAGGAGATCACCCAGGTCTATGGCCGCCACGCCCGGCTTAGCGACCGCATGCACGTCCAACTCCAAGAAATGCGCATAGACTACCGCTCGCTGATCATCGTCTCCAGCCGCCGCGACATCCAGTCTTGGCGCGAAAGTTATCTCGCCGCTCGCGGCCGCTACCTGGAACTGGAGCGGAAACTCGCCGACGCCATCGAACAGCAACAAGCTCCGGGCAAAACGGAACTGCAAGGCTCGATGCGGCGGCTGCAAGCCCAGCGCGAACAGGCTTTCGTGCTATTGGACCAAGGCATGCGCCAGGCCGCCGCCAACCAGAAATACGAAGCCCGCAAAGCGCTGGACCAGGCCGCGCCGGCGCTGATCGTTCCGCTGCGGCAGCTGCGCGAACAAACGCATGCCTTGCGCGAGCAAGCCGCTCGGCAAGCGGAGCGCCGCGGCCGGGAATTGAAAACGCTGCTGCTGGCGCTGGCCGGAGGCAGCGCGCTGGCTGGCCTGCTGCTGGCCTGGGCCATCCACCGCAAGCTGTGGCGCATCCTGGGCGCGGAACCCGACGCGCTGGCCGAGCGCATGCGTGAAATGGCCGCCGGCCGGCTATGGCGCGGCGGCAAACCGCCCGCGGGAACGCGCCGCAGCGTGCACTCCACCTTGGAATACAGCAGCCGCCACCTGAGCGACATCATCCAAGACGTGCGTCACAGCGCCGACCAACTGGCCGACAGCGCCCGCGAAATCCGAGCCACCGCCGAGGCGCTGGCGCAAAACAGCTGGGCCGCCGCGCTCAGCGTCGGCGCCACCGCCCAATCCTGCGCTCAAATGCACGACGTCAGCCAAGGCAATCTGGCTCAGGCGGAACTGACCAACGCCGCCGCGCACGACGCCGCGCGCCAGGTGGCTGACGGCAAACAAGCGGTGCAAACCGCGGAAAGCGCGCTGGAACAGATTGCCGAGCGCATCGCAAGCGTCGAAGACATCGCCTACCAAACCAATTTGCTGGCGCTCAACGCCGCCATCGAAGCCGCCACGGCCGGCCCGCACGGCCACGGCTTCGCCGTAGTGGCAGACGACGTGCGCAAGCTGGCCGAACGCAGCCATCACGCCGCCCGGGAAATCAGCGAACTGGCCCGGCACAGCCGCCATGAAGCGCGACAGGCCGCCCGCGTGCTGTCCGGCATTCTGGAGCGCAGCGCGGCCACCGCGGAACTGGTGGGCGGCATCAGCGCCGCCAGCCGGGAAGAGGCGCGCGGCATCTCCCAAGTCCGCGACGCGATGGAACACCTAGGCGAGGTGTCTCAACGCAACACCTCCAACAGCGAAGCGCTGGCGGCTACCGCCGCGGAAGTGCACAAACAGGCGGCGCGCCTGCAACAGCAAATCGCTTACTTTCTGATCCAGGAGACAAGCGCGGAGGCGGAGAGCGCGTCGAATCCACCCTGAAACGGCGCGGCAACTGATCTACATTAAAACGAATGAACCGGTCGCTTGGCCACCTTCGGCACAAAGGCCCTGGTAATGACAAAACAAGACGTCGATATTTTCCTGCATCCCGGCGATTGGTACTTCGGCGACAAGCACCATAAAGTCCGCACGCTGCTAGGCTCCTGCGTCTCGATCACGCTGTGGCACCCCAAGGCCAAAATCGGAGGGATGTGCCACTACCTGCTGGCTCGGCGCACCGACCGCAGGGCATCGACACTGTCGGGCCGCTACGGCGACGAAGCCATGCTGTTGATGCTGCACGAGGTGCTGAACTCCGGGCTGCCCTTGCAGGAATTCCACGCCAAGCTGGTGGGCGGAGCCGCGGTGCTGGCAGGCGTCGAGCGCGATCAGCCGCACGACGTGCCGTCGCGCAATATCGACATGGCCTACCAGTTGGTCAAGCAACTCGGGCTATCCGTGCAGGCGGAGGATTTGGGCGGCAACAGCCCGCGGTTGGTGATGTTCGATCTGGCCACGGGCGATGTGTGGGTAAAACAGACGCAAGACGCGGACATGAGCAGGATTTCCGCACACCATAAGGCAAGGACTCGGGCATGACTATCAAAGTGCTGATCGTGGACGACTCTGCAGTGGTTCGCCAAGTGCTGAGCCAGGTTTTCAGCCAGGCAACCGGCATGACGGTGATGGATGTGGCCACCGACCCCATCGCCGCGATGGAAAAAATGAAACAGCAATGGCCGGACGTCATCGTGCTGGACATCGAGATGCCGCGCATGGACGGCATCACCTTTCTCAAGCAGTTGATGGCCAGCCGGCCGACTCCAGTGGTGATCTGCTCATCGCTGACGCAGAAAGGCACCGACATCAGCATGCAGGCGATGGCCGCCGGCGCGGTGGAAGTGATCGCCAAACCCATGGCCGGGGTCAAGGGCTTCCTCGAAGAGAGCGCCAACCAACTAGTGCAAGCGGTGCGCAGCGCCGCCGCCGCGCGAATGAACCGGGTGCGGGTGATGCCCTCCGCCGGCGGCGCGACGTTGGGAGGCGGAGCGCCTCCCGGCGGTTTGGCGCCAACGTCCAACCCGCTGGAAACCCGGCCCAAGCTGTCCGCCGACGCCATCCTGTCCGCGCCCACCGGCGGCAATATGTTCGCCACCACGGAACGCATCATCGCCGTGGGCACCTCCACCGGCGGCACCCAAGCGTTGGAAACCGTGCTCACCGCCTTGCCGCGCACCTGCCCCGGCCTCGCCATCGTCCAGCACATGCCTGAAAAATTCACCCGCTCCTTCGCCGAGCGGCTGGACAGCCTGTCCCAGATCGAAGTCAAGGAAGCCAGCAACGGCGACCGCATCCTGCCGGGCCGCGCGCTGATCGCCCCCGGCGGCAAACACATGATGATCAAACGCAGCGGCGCCTTCTATCTGGTGGAAGTGGTGGACGGACCGCTGGTCAGCCGCCACAAACCGTCGGTGGACGTGCTGTTCCGCTCCGCCGCCAAGTTCGCCGGCAAGAACGCGCTGGGCATCATCATGACCGGCATGGGAGACGACGGCGCCAAGGGCTTGAAGGAAATGCACGATTGCGGCGCCAAGACCATCGCTCAAGACGAGGAAAGCTGCGTCGTGTTCGGCATGCCCAAGGAAGCGATCCGCTTGGGCGCGGCCGACGAAGTGATGTCGCTGGACACCATCGCCAAGGCGATTTGCCGCTGAACGAGGAAACACCATGCAACTGGATATCCAGGACGTCCTGATCATCGACGACAGCACCTTGCAGCGCCAGCACGGCTGCGAGATCTGCCAAGGCCTGGGCGCGCAGCAGATCCGCCAGGCCGCCAACGGCGAGGAAGGCCTGGAGCGGATGCGCGAGCATCTGCCCAGCCTGATCCTGCTGGATTTGGAAATGCCCAAACTGGACGGCGTACAAGTCATGCAGCACATGGCCAAAGAGGGGCTGAACGCGCCGCTGGTGGTCACTTCCAGCAAAGACTATCTGCTGATCTCCACCGTGGAGCTGATGGGACGGGAGCTTGGGCTGCCGGTGCTTGGCGGCTTAAAGAAGCCGCTGCGCCAGCCGGAGCTGCTGGACCTGCTCAAACGGGTGTGGACGCCCAAGGGCGGCGACGAACACCATGCCGAACTGTTCAGCGAGGTAGAAGTGCGCGAGGCCCTGGACAAGGGCGAGATCATTCCCTACTACCAGCCCAAGGTCACTCTCAACGGCGGCTTGCTCAAAGGCGCGGAAATGTTGGCGCGCTGGCAGCACCCGGAACTCGGCATCGTCTCGCCCGCCCGCTTCATCCCGGTGGTGGAAACCAGCGGCTGGGCCACCGAACTGACGCTAAACATGCTGGACCAAGGCCTGAAGCAATGGCAGGAATGGGCGCGCCGCGGCCTGCGGTTGCCGCTGTCGGTCAATCTGTCCGCGCTATCGCTGAAGGGCGACGACCTGACCCAGCAAATCGAGCAGCGGCTGCTCAGCACTCACGTGCCGCCGCGCTTCATCATCTTCGAAGTGACCGAAACCGCCATCGCCGACAATCTGGCCGAGGCCATCGGCATCGCCGCCCGGCTGCGGCTGGGCGGCCTGGGCCTGTCCATCGACGACTTCGGCACCGGCTTCGCCACCTTGCAGCAACTGACCCGCTTCCCGTTCACCGAACTGAAGATAGACCAATCACTAGTCACCTCGGTGTCCACCAAACCGCACCTGGAAGCCGTGCTCAACAGCGTGATCGAACTGGCGCAGCGCATGCAGCTGACCACGGTGGCGGAAGGCATAGAAACCACCACCGATCTGGACTTCATGGGCAACCGCGGTTGCCTGATGGGCCAGGGCTATTTCATCGCCAAGCCGATGGACGCGCCCCACTTCGAAAGCTGGGTCAAGGAAAGAATGCAGCAGCATAAGGAGGCCAGCACCGGCTGACCCCAGACTTTGAGCCCGCGAGTAGAACCTGTTTACGATCTGCTGCGCGTTGTAAGACGTGACGCGGTGAGTCCCCCTTCTAAATGCTCATACCACGAGAACACTCCGCTTTCTATGCCGTTTTCGCCTTGTCTCGCTCTTGCTCGTGAGATCGTAAAATCGCTCTTACACCGACCACAACGGCGGTTCGTCCAACAGCGCAATCTGCTCGCGCAAGGTCAGAATCTGTTCCTCCCAATAACGCTGGCTGTTGAACCAGGGGAAGGCGGCTGGAAAAGCTGGATCGTGCCAACGCCGCGCCAGCCAGGCGCTGTAATGGATCAGACGCAAGGTGCGCAAGGCCTCCAGCAGATGCAGTTCGCGCAGGTCGAACTCGCAAAAGTCCTCGTAGCCGGCCAGCACCTCGGCCAACTGCGCCGATTGCTCCTCGCGGCTGCCGGACAGCAACATCCACAAATCCTGCACCGCCGGTCCCATGCGGCTATCGTCAAAGTCGACGAAATGCGGACCGTCGTCGGTCCACAGCATATTTCCGACATGGCAATCGCCGTGCAGCCGCAGCGCGCTCACCGCGCCGGCGCGCTGGTAAGCGCGGTCGACACCGGCCAGCGCCTGCTCCAGCACGCCGCGGAAGACTTCGCGCAGTTCCGGCGGCAAGTCCGCGTGCCGCAATAGGTAGTCCGCCGGCTCGCGGCCGAAGCTGTCCGCGTCCAAAGCCGGCCGCCGCGCGTAGCTCTCCACCCGGCCCAAAGCGTGGATGCGGCCCAGAAAGCGGCCTATCCATTCCAGCGTGCGCGCGTCGCCCAACTCCGGCACCCGGCCGCCGCGACGCGGAAACAAGGCGAAACGGAAACCGCCGTGATGATGCAAGGTGACGCCCTTGAAAGCCAACGGCGGCACCACCGGGATCTCGCGCTCCGCCAGTTCCAGCGAAAACGCGTGCTCCTCCAGTATCTGCTCATCGCTCCAGCGCTCCGGCCGATAAAACTTGGCCACCAGCGGCGCGGCGTCGTCGATGCCGATCTGATAAACCCGGTTCTCGTAGCTGTTCAGCGCCAGCAGGCTGCCGGAGCTGTAAAGGCCGAGGCTGTCCACTGCGTGGAGAATGGCGTCCGGCGTCAGGCCGGCGAAGGGAGGCGTTTGAGGTGTCTGCATTCGGGCATTATACGCAGCCGGCAGCTCTCGAGCGTAAGCGGGTAAAATGAAGGAATCTGACGCCGCGCCGGAAGCTTCCATGGACCTGAAAAACCTGTATACCCGCCTGCCCTCCGTAGACCGCCTGCTGAGCCACGACCGTCTGTCCCGCCTGCTGGGCCGCCACGGCAACGCCGCGCTGGCCGAAGCCGTGCGCCAAACGCTGGAGCAGGCGCGCCGGACCATACGCGAACAGCACGCGCTGCCGCCCTGGGCAGCCAGCGACGACAGCCTGGCCGCCGCCGTAGGCGATCGAGTCGCCGAGCGCCAGCGCATGCGGATGCGGCCGGTGTTCAACCTTTCCGGCACCGTCTTGCACACCAATCTGGGCCGCGCGCCTATGGCCGAGGCCGCGGTGGACGCCGTGACCGCGGCGATGCGCGAAGCCGCGACGCTGGAATTCGACCTGCAAGGCGCCGGCCGCGGCCACCGCGACCAGGCGGTCAGCGAACTATTGCGCGAACTCACCGGCGCCGAGGCCGCCTGCGTGGTCAACAACAACGCGGCGGCGGTGCTCATCATGCTGTCCACCGTCGCCGCCGGCCGCGAGGTCATTCTGTCCCGCGGCGAGATGGTGGAGATCGGCGGCGCCTTCCGCATGCCGGACGTGATGCGCCAGGCCGGCTGCCAGCTGGTGGAAGTGGGCGCCACCAACCGCACTCACCTGAAGGACTATCGCAACGCCATCACGGCGGAAACCGGCCTCCTGCTCAAGGTCCACACCAGCAATTACGCGATTCAGGGTTTCGCCAGCAGCGTGGCGGAGGCGGAACTGGCCGAACTGGCGCGCGAACGCGGCCTGCCGGTGGCTACCGATCTGGGCTCCGGCGCGCTGATCGACCTGGCCGCTTACGGCCTGCCTCACGAGCCGATGCCGCAGCAGATGATCGCCGCCGGCGTAGACCTGGTCAGCTTCTCCGGCGATAAGCTGCTGGGCGGGCCGCAGGCCGGTCTGATCATCGGCAAGCGCGAATGGATAGACAAGATTCAGCAACACCCGCTCAAACGCGCGCTGCGCTGCGACAAGATGACACTGGCGGCGCTGGAGGCCACGCTGCGACTTTATCTGGAGCCGGACCGGCTGACCGAAACCCTGCCGACGCTGCGCCTGCTGACCCGCCCGCAAACGGCGATGCGCGCCAGCGCCGAGCGCCTGAGCGCCCCGCTGGCCGCCGCGCTGGGAGCGGACTATCTGGTGGAGAACGCCGCCTGCCTGTCCCAGATCGGCAGCGGCTCGCTGCCGGTGGACCGCTTGCCCAGCTGGGCGCTGACGGTTTCGCCCGCCGACGGCCGAGGCGGCACGCTAGAACGGCTGGCCGAAGCGCTTCGCGCGCTGCCGCGGCCGGTAATCGGCCGCTTGGCCGACGGCCGGCTATGGCTGGACCTGCGCTGCCTGGCGGACGAAACCGGCTTCATCGCCAACCTGGGCTCATTGGCGCGTCCATAGCCACACCAAGACGCCGGCGGCCACCGCCCAGCAAGCCGCCGCGCCCAGCAAGGCCGCCCCCAAGCGCCAACGGTCGATCAGCCAATACAAGGCCAACAGATAAATGAAATAAGGCAGCAGCGAAGCCATGCCGAACAACAGGGTGGTTTTCAGCTCGGCCGCGCCGCGCTCGCTGCCCACGATATAGTGCGCAATCAGCGCGAAGGTGGGAAACAGCGGCACCAGGCCGGCGATATAGTAATTCCTGGACCTGGCCAACACACTGATCAACAAGACCGCCAGCGCGCCCAAGACGCTTTTCAACAATAAAGCCATTCCCCTCCCCGCCCACGGAAAACCACGATTGTGTCACAAGCCCTCCTCCCAACGGCTGAGGTTCATTCTTGTTCTCATTCTCATTAATAAAAACAATCAATTTTTTAAAATTAATAGCTTGTGTGCGATAATAGCGGCATCCCACCCACTGCCGGACTGCACTGCCATGGCCCACACTCATCACGCCATCGACGGCGACAGCGTAGAGAAACGCCGCGCCGGCCGCATCAGCACGCTAGTCAGCGTCGCGGTCAACCTGATTCTCTCCACCACCCAGATCGTGGTGGGCGCCCTGGCGCATTCCTCCGCCTTGATCGCCGACGGCCTGCACTCTCTGTCCGACCTGATCGCCGACTTCGTCGTCTTGCTGGCCGGCAAACATAGCCACAAAGCGCCGGACAACGACCACCACTACGGCCACCACCGCTACGAGAACGCCGCCTCGCTGGTATTGGGCTTGCTGTTGCTGGGCGTCGGCCTGGGCATGCTGTACAACGCCGCCGCTAAATTCCACGATCCCGCCTCCATCCCCACCGTCCACGTCGTCGCCTTGTGGGTGGCGCTGCTGGCCCTGGTGGTCAAAGAGGCGCTGTTCCGCTACATGCTGGCGGTGGCTAGACGCGTGCGCTCCAGCATGCTCGTGGCCAATGCCTGGCACGCGCGCTCCGACGCGGCCTCCTCGCTCGTGGTGGCGTTGGGCATTATCGGCAACCTGATGGGCTATCCGCTGCTGGATCCGGTGGCCGCGCTGCTGGTGGGCCTGTTGGTCGCCCGCATGGGCTGGCGCTTCGGCTGGGACGCGATGCATGACCTGATGGACCGCGCCGCCGACGACGACGCCGTCGCCGCCATCCGCCAGACCCTGCTGGCTACCCCCGGCATCCACGGCGTGCATGATCTGCGCACTCGCAAGATGGGCGATCTGATCCAGGTGGATGTGCATCTGGAAGTAGACGGCGCCATCCGCGTGGAACAGGCTCACGCCATCTCGGAGGCCGCGCGCCACCATGTGCTGGAGCAGCATCCAGTGCTGGACGTGCTGATCCATATCGATCCCGTCGGGCACTACCTTCCGGGCGCCGCGCCCGCAAGTTGAGCGCGGCCCCATGGCCAAGCCCGCTGTTTCTGGCGATACTTGGCCTTTTACCCCTTCAGCTTCACCCGCCATGATTATCGCCACCGCCGGACACGTAGACCACGGCAAAACCGCCCTGCTGCACGCCCTGACCGGGACCGACGCCGACCGTCTGCCGGAAGAAAAAAAGCGCGGCATGACCATAGACCTGGGCTATGCCTATCTGCCCACGCCGGACGGCGGCGCGATCGGCTTCATCGACGTGCCCGGCCATGAACGCTTCCTCGGCAATATGCTGGCCGGCGTTGGCGGCGTGCGCCACGCGCTGCTGGTGATCGCCGCCGACGACGGCGTGATGCCGCAAACCCGCGAACACCTCGCCATTCTGCAATTGCTGCGGCTGGACAGCCTGACCGTGGCCGTCAGCAAAAGCGACCTGGCCGGCCCTGAAGCACTGGAACACGTCATGAGCGAAGCGCGACGGACGCTGGCCGAATACGGCCTGCAAGCGGCGGCGCTACTCCCGGTTTCCGCGCGCACCGGCGCCGGCGTCGACGCCTTGCGGCGGCAGCTGCTGCAACTGCGCGGCGACGCGACCGGCACGGAGCGGCGATTCCGTCTGGCGATAGACCGCGCCTTCACCATAGGCGGCGCCGGCCTAGTGGTGACCGGCACGGCTTGGGGCGGCCGCGTCAGCGTAGGCGACGCCTTATGGCTCAGCGGCAAGGACGTTCCCGTTCGCGTACGCGGCCTGCACGTGCAAAACCAGCCGGCGAGGCAAGGCCAGGCGGGTCAGCGCATCGCGCTCAACCTGACAGGCGACGTCGAAAAACAACAGATTCAGCGCGGCGACTGGCTGCTGGCTCAAGCGGCCCCGACGCCGGCCTCCCGCGTCAGCGTGCGCTTGCGCCTGGCTCCGGCGCTTCACGCCGCGCTGCGACACTGGCAGGCGGTGCACATCCATCACGCCGCCAGCCACTGCACCGGTCGGGTAGCCCTGCTAGAACGCCCGCAGCTCCATTCCGGAAACGAGGGGTTGGCGGAACTGAGCCTGGACCGTCCGCTGCATCTAGCCGACGGCGACCGGCTAATCCTGAGAGACGCCGGCGCGCAGCATACGCTGGCCTGCGCCACGGTATTGGAGCGGCAGCCGCCCACCCGCGGCAAGCGCCACGACGAACGGCTGGCCTACCTGCGCGCCCTGGCCGCGGCGGGAATGGAAGATGCCGAAAATCTGCGGCTCCGCCTCAGCCGGCAAGCGGTTTCCCTGCCCGATCTGGCCTGGGACCGGCAATTGAGCGAAACCGGCCTGGCGGAACTGCTGCGCGCCGCGCCGCTATTCCTCGCCGGCCAACACGCTTATGCGCTGGAACACTGGGCGGACTTGCAAGAACAACTGCTGGAACGGCTGGCGGCGCTGCATCTTCAGCAGCCGGATCAACTGGGCGCCAGCCGCGGCCGCGTGCGCCGGCTGGCGCTGCCGCAAGAGAGCGAGGCGGCGGTCAACTTGATGATCGATCAGCTGCTGGCGGAGGGAAGGCTGGCCAACACCCGCGGCTGGCTGCACCTGCCCGAGCACGTGCTGGCTTTCAATACGGAAGAGGACGCGCTGTGGCGGCGTTTGGAACCGGCTTTCGCCGAAGAGGGTCAGGCACATTGGGTGCGGGATTTGGCGGCGGCGGCCGGCCTGGAAGAAGAACAGGCGCGCGCCTTGTTGCACAAAGCCGCGCGCTTGGGACATGTCCATGCCGTGGTGCGAGACCGCTATTTCTCCAGCGCGACCATACGCGACATGGCGGCCATCGTGCGGAATCTGAACCAAGACGCCGGCTATGCCGACGCCGCCAACTTCCGCGACCAGCTGGGCTGCGGTCGCAAACTGGCGATTCAGATCCTGGAATATTTCGACCGCTGCGGCTTTACCCGTCGCTTGGGCGACAAGCACCTTCTTCGCGAAGCGCGGCTGTTCAACTAGCCGGCGTGTCCAGGCGGTCCTGGCGGCGACTCCAGCGCTCGGCCCAGCACCGCTCGCAGCCGGCTGATATCAAACGGTTTCTCCAGACGCGCGGCGAACCAGGCGGCGCGTGGGTCGGCGTACTCCTCCGGGTACGCCGTCATCGCGATGATTTTCACGCCGCGGTGGCGCACGCTGCGCTTCAGCGCCTCCGCCACCGAATAACCGCTCTCATTGCCCAGCTGCATATCCAACAACACCACGTTGAAGCTCGCTTGCTGCAGCTTTTGACAGGCTTCCGCCACCGAGCTGGCGGTGGACACCGCGTAGCCGTTCATCTGCAGACAATCGGAAAACGGTTCGCGGATATTCTTGTCGTCGTCCACCACCAACACCGAACGCTCCGGCCCCGGCAGTTGATCCGGCACCACAATGGGCAAGCGGACGATGAATTCGGAACCAACGCCCACCACGCTCTTCAGCTCCAGCTCGCCGCCCAGCAGCGACACCAGCTCCTTGACCACCGCCAAGCCCAACCCGCTGCTGCCCACCCTACGCGCGTGCCCCTGGAAAAACGGCTGGAAAATGCGCGATTGAAACTCCTCGGGCACGCCGATGCCGGTGTCTATCACCCGGATATCCAAAATATTGCGGCCATCGGCGCCGTCCACGCCGGCCTCAACAGTGACCGTCCCGTGATCCGTGTAACGAATGGCGTTGGTCAGCAGATTCCCGACGATCTGCCGCAAACGGTCTCCATCCAGTTTCACCGTCGGCGGCAACTCGCCCAGCCGCACATACAGGCCCAGGCCCTTGCCGTCCAGCTGAGCGCGATGCACATCGATCACCTCGTGCAGCGCGGCCGCCACGTCCACATCGCTGATATGCAGGCGGAACTGCATGTTTTTGATCGCGGAGATGTCCATGATGTCCCGCACCTGGGTCATCAGGTGCGCCATGCAGGTTTTCAAACGCCCCACCGCCTTGGCCGCCTTTCCGGCCGGATCGATGTCGGGCTCGATCAGCTCCACGCACACCTGCATGGTCTGCAACGGCGAACGGATCTCGTGGCTCAGCGTGGCGAGGAAGGTGGTGCGGTCCAGTTCCGCGTTCACCGTGGCCTTGTGCGCCTCACGCTCTTGTTCCAACAGTTGCTGACGCGCGGCGGCGTCGCGACGCGCGCCCTGATAGCGGTACAAGAGCACGAAAATCACCATGCAAATGCCGCCCAGCGCGAACCATAGCGAAGCGACCAATTGCTGGTTGTGCCGCAAATCCTTATTGCGCGCGTCGCGGGACGATACCTCGGCCACGCGCGCCTGAACCGCGAACTCCGCCAGCGACGGCCTGATGCTGTCGATGCGGTCTATATTCTGCTGCGCGGTCCGTAGGCTGGGATGCAGAATGTTCTCGTCCTCGAAGAAATCCTGCAGCAGGCTGGCGGTGCCCTTGAAGCCGTCCACGCGGCTCAGCATCTCCTGCATCTTGGACGGCGTGACGAAGTCGAGAAAACGGCTGTTGGCTACCGCCAAGCGGAATTGCACCTGCGACTCGGGGACCTCCCCCGCCTTCAAACGCAATAAGTCGGCGCGCGCTTTCTCCAGCTCAAGCTGCATCTGCGCCACCGACCAGTACAAATCCTCGCTGCGCCCCTCAAAGCCGCGCGCCGGCACATAACGCTCGATCGCCATGTAAACACCGATGGCCAGCAGCAAAAAGCCGAGCAAGGCCAGCGCCGGGATGCCCTTCCAGCCGGACAGCATCGATTTGTTCATCGCTCGTCCCGAACTCTCCTGGCCGGCCGGCATCAGAACACCACCAGGCGGTTGATCTGCCATACCAGCTTGGCGTCCATCACCGGCCCTTTCTTGTCTTCCGGCATTTGATCCAGCGGATACATCAGCCATAAGGGACCGCGGTTGGTGATGTCCAAAGGCTTGTTGTTGACCGAGCGCGCCAACACCACGTCGAAGTCGTAGAACTCGCGGCGGTCTATCCAGTACACGTAATCGTTCAGGGCCCGTAGCTTGACCTTCTGGCCGCTGGCGCCCACCTTGGCCAGAATATCCCGCATCAGCGGTCCGCTGAACACCGATTGCGGCGTCCAGGTGGTCCGGGTCACCACCGAATGCTGACGCAAGCTCTGCAAGTCCTGCTCGCGGAACTCATACACATTCTTTTCTTTATTGGTGAACTGGCTGATCTTGCCCGACACCGTCAACACCACAGGCCCCGGCGCGGCATGAAGCGCGGCCACCCAACACGCCAGCGCCATTCCCCCCAAGACCGCCTTCCAGCTCTTCCCCATGCCAAGCTCCCAGCCCTGCTCATCCCTTGCCCATCGGCCGGCGGCTTCACGCGCCGGACTCATGACATTTGGACTTTGATTTTACAAGCTAAACAATTAAATCTAACTAGAACAAAAATGCTATTAAAATATTTATGGCCAATATATCAAGCTGCCCGACAAAAAACCATCCGCCCCTATCCCGACCAGTACCATGGGACAGTAGCGCCGCTAGCCGCTGGAGAGCGCTTGCCGCGCTCAATGCGAAAGCGGCCCCAAAGGGCCGCTTTCGCCTCGCTCCGCCGGCGATGTGCTTACTTGCCGCGGCGCAGCCCCGGACGTCCCGCGACATGGCAAAGCTGGCTAAACAAAGACAGAACGTGCTTCATGCTGATTTCCTTTATTCTCAGTAGACGGAATGGCCCGCACGCTCTTGCGGCGCATTGCAGCGGGCAATCCATTCTAATGGCATGATGCTCAGTCTAGAAATTCATTTTATTTATCAGGCATAAAATTGGCTTATCTCGATTCCGAGATATAATGCCCGCTCATACGCAGGAAGAGACGCGTCCCCGGTGGGGCGGCTGGTCTTCAAAATCAGATGGGGCCGCCAGCGGTCCCGGGCAGGTTCGACTCCTGTTCTCTTCCGCCACTCGCTCCGCCCACATCCCGCCCCAGGCACAGCGAGCAATTACATTGGATCGCATGCCGTTTCACCAGCGCGCGCAGGCGCTCCAGCCGCTGCGCCTCCGCCAGCATCACGGATGCCGCCGCGGGCTTGGCCTCGGCGTTCCGCGAAGCCAATGAAACCGTCGTCGTCGCACCCGCCGCCGCGCCTACGCCCAACATCACTCCGCCCACCCCGATATACCGCCACTTCATCCTCATCGCCCTCTCCCATCCCGGAACCGTTCGCTCTGATATCCGACCCCGTCGCCGATGGGAAGTGCCAATGACGCCCATAAAAAAACGGCCCCATCCGGGACCGTTTCTTGTGTGTTCGCCAAATCAGCGAATGATTTCCACCTTATAGCGCGGAGGCAGCAGCAAGGCGGGCACTTCCCGCTTCGCCTTGCGGCTGCGACGGCCGCTCAAAGGCTGCTTCACGCCCTCGGTCGAACCGGCCAGAACCGAAGCTTCCGGCTTGGACGGAGCCGGCGGGCGCTCACGCTCCCGCTCATTAGGGCGCGTCAACCAGGAAGGACGGAAACCGTCGACGATCTGCGGCGTCAGCGTCTGCTTGGTCAGCTTCTCGATAGACTCGTGCTGACGGGTTTCTTCCGGGGACATCAGCGAAATCGCCACGCCCTTGGCGCCGGCGCGGCCTGTGCGGCCAATCCGGTGCACATAGTCTTCCGGGGCGTTCGACAGTTCGAAGTTGACCACATAGGGCAACTCCGTCACATCCAGACCGCGGGCGGCGACATCGGTGGCCACCAATATGCGCAGTTTGCCTTCCTTGAACGCCGCCAGCGTTTCCAGACGCGCGCCTTGAGCCTTGTCGCCGTGAATGGCTTCGGCTTGCAGGCCGTCGCGCTGCAGTTCACGCGCCAGACGATCGGCGCTGAGCTTGGTCTTGCAGAACACGATGACCTGGCTCATGTCGCGAGACTTGATCAGATGCGTCAACAGATGGCGCTTCTTGAACGCATCCACCGAGTAGACAATCTGCTCGACCTGATCGTTGGTGGCGTTCTGACGCGCCACCTCCACCGTTTGCGGCGACTTCATGAAATCAGCGGCCAGCCGTTTGATCTCCGGCGCAAAAGTGGCGGAGAACAACAGGGTCTGACGCTCTTTGGGCAGCATGCCCATGATCTTGCGGATATCCTGAATGAAACCCATATCCAGCATGCGGTCGCCTTCGTCCAGCACCAGCACTTCCACCTTGTTCAATTGAACGGATTTTTGCTGGATGTGGTCTAGCAGGCGGCCCGGCGTGGCAATCAGGATTTCCACACCACGGCGCAGTTCCTGAGTTTGCGGGTCCATATTGACGCCGCCGAACACCGTGGTGGCGCGCAGAGGTAGATATTTGGTGTAGCTCTTGACGTTGACGCCGATCTGATCCGCCAATTCGCGGGTAGGAGACAACACCAGGGCGCGCAGCGGATGCATCGCCGGGGACACGCTGGTATTGGCGTATTTCTTCAGGCGCTCCAGAATGGGCAGCATGAAGGCCGCGGTCTTGCCGGTGCCGGTTTGGGCGGCGGCCAGCAAATCGCGGCTGGACAAGACCAGAGGAATCGCCTTTTCCTGAATCGGGGTGGGCTGGGAATAGCCCTGTTCTTCAATGGCGCGCAGAATCTCGGGCGATAGCCCGAGTTCGGAAAACAGCATGGACAACACTCCTGCAAAACTCGCGGGGCCTGTTGCGCGCACGCGCCAACACGCCCCCGTATTCAAATGACACAAACGGACAAGACAACGCCGCCCTAATGGCGGCGTTGGGTCGTCAGCCCATGTGGCTTGCGACGCTGAGCAGCAGGATTACGGCCAACCATAGCAAGGCGGAACGCCAGACCAGACCAACCGCGCTTTTCAGGTAGTTGGGGTCGGCTTCGTCGCCCAAGCCCAGTTCGGGCCGGAAACGTATGGAGTAATCCTGTCTGAGCGGATCGCCCAATTTCACGCCGATCGCACCCGCGGCCGAAGCCAGAAGAATGCCATTGGCGTAGTTCCCCCATGTTTTGGCCTGGGAGCGCCAGCAATACACCGCATCCTCGAAATCGCCCATGATGGCGAAACTGGCGGCGGTCAAACGCACCGGGATCCAGTCCAGCCAGGCAGCGGCGCTAGCCGAGAAACGACCGAATGGGTCTTCGTCCGCGTCGCGGTTGCCCCACTTCTGATTCAGCATAGAACAGAGTCGGTACAACAGCGCGCCGGCCGGGCCCGGCAACAGCACGAACCAGAACATGGTGCCGAACACATGGCGATAGCTGTCCACCACCCCCTGCTCAATCGCCAGCCGTGAAATTTCCTCGACAGACAATTCAGCGGTGCCCTGTCCAGTCCAATTCGCCAGCGCGGTGCGCGCGTCCAGATCTCGCCCTTCGGCCAAGGCCTGGGAGATTTCGGAGAACGCACTGGAGAAATGGCGGAAACCCATGGTCAGATACAAGATCAGGACATTCCACAACATCGCCAGAATCGGGCTCAAGGCGTGCAGCGCGTAATAGATCAGCAAGCTGAGCAAGACTGCCGGCACGATCGCCAAGGACCACGCCAACACGCCATGGCGGTTGGAGCCGGCATTCAGATTGCGTTCCAAATGATTGGCGTAGCGAGTGAACAGCAGCCAGACGCGATTGCGATTGCCTAGCGGCCGCAACTGCTCCAGTGCCAGAGCGATAATCAAGGAAATCAGGGTCATTGGTTCCGGATAGTGGTTTTCTCAGGCCCGGAGAGGAAGATACCATAAAGGCCAGGGCATTCCCACTGCTCCTTGAGAATAGACTCTAAAACCGGCCGCGGCGGGGTGAAAAAGCCAAGAGCGCCGCAAAGGCGCTCTCTCGTATACTGAGGCTTGCCGGGGAGGTTTTCACTCCCTCTTCCAGCCATCCCGCCAGCGTTCGGCGGACTTTGAAAAAGCTCAGGCGGAGCCGAGGAAGCGTCGCCCAGTCGCCAGTTCCGGCAACTGGCCGGCCTTGTCGTAGCCCACGGTGGACGCTGCAGCGTCGCGCAAGGTGTTCAGCGCGCCCTCCACCAACGACAAGCGCTGGTCGATGAAGCTGCCGTTAAGCTGATTGATGCTCTGCGCCCGCTGGATCGCCTCTTCCAGCCCGGTCCAGGCCAGGCTGGCTTCCGGCTTGTCCGCCAGCCAGATGTAAACCGTCTCGCTGTCCTGCACGCCGATCTGACGCATGAGTTCACCGCGCTGGGCGGCACTGACGGCCAGTTGGTCCAGCACGGCGCTCTTGCTCTCGGCCAGGGCGTCCAGCTGAACGTCAAAGCCCTGCACCAACACCTTTTGTTCCTGCTCCAGCAATGCGATTAGCCGGGCGACGAGAGCGCTCTCGGCCCGGCACAGCTGGCAGAATTCTTCAACAACGTTCATGCCTGACTTTCAACTGCGCGCGCTTAA
The DNA here is from genome assembly GCF_011602385.1 of Chromobacterium fluminis. Classification (NCBI taxonomy): domain Bacteria; kingdom Pseudomonadati; phylum Pseudomonadota; class Betaproteobacteria; order Neisseriales; family Chromobacteriaceae; genus Chromobacterium; species Chromobacterium fluminis. The sequence goes on from NZ_JAAOMA010000017.1 coordinate 34,412, forward strand.
CGCGCCAACAATTCCTTGGTGGAGGCGATCAAACCGTCGGCGATCTTCTCCGGATTGACGTTGAACGTACCCGCGGCAATCGCCGACTTGATCGCGGCCACCTTTCCGGCGTCAAAGCCGGAATCGCCGCTGACCTTGCTTTCCACCGCGCTCAGGCGGCTGGCCAAAGGGTTGATCGTCACACTGTCGGATCCACTGGCGGCAGGGTTGGCGTTGGCGGCCGCATCTCGCGGCGCTGCCTTGTTCTGGGTGCTGTAGCTTGCTGACAGCTTGCCCGAGTTATCTACTTTCATGGCATGGCCTTCCCAAAGGGAACCTGGATTACCTCTATTATCGGACGGAAAAACAATATCTTGAAGACTTTCTCCTAATTATCCGCCCCCGCGCGCCGCAATCGCCACCTCGGCTTGCCGACGAGCCGTCTCAATATATCACCATCACGCTGCCGTCCGCCTGCACTTGCCCGCGTATCACCCGCCCGGAGGCCATGCGCACCGACACTTGCTCGCCTTCGGCGGCATTACCTATCGCCAGTCCGTCGGCCGCCGCGGCGAAACCTTCTCCCGACGCCACCACCTTCACCCGCTGGTTGCTGTTCACTAGATAAGGCGCGCGAACCATAAAGCTACGCAACCAGGCGCCGGCCGGCGCGCCGGAGCGCATGGTCTTGCCTATGGCCTGCTGCAGGTCGTCCAAGACATTCCGCGCCAGGCTGGGATTGGCCACGTCGACCAAGCGCACGTCGGCGGCGCTCAGCACCTCGCCGGCCGCCACGGCGCGGCTCAGGGCCACGCCCATTTTCTTTTCATTGATCCGCACGGGAATCCGCAACGCCCAGCCCAGCTCCGGGCAGGACACCGCGACGAAGGTGACGCCGGTGGTCACCCCCGGCGTCGCCCAATCCGCCTTGGGCTGCGCGCAGGCCGGCACCGCCAGCTTGCGGTCCAGTTGCCCCAAGGTCCAAGTGGCGGGACGCATCGACAATTCGTGCTTGAGGAAGTCTCCGGCCAAGGTCTCCAAGCGCCCCAGGTCCTGCATGCCCGCGGCCGATGCCGCCGCGGCCCAGACACAACACATCATCCAAAGTAGTAAACGTCGCATACCCGCATTCTAGCTCAAGCGGAGCCGGGGCTGCAGCCTGTGCCCTCCTATTGACAATGCAACAAAGAAATTAAAATAATCGTTCGAATAGAGCTTAGACTCTTAAATCTAAATCAAATAAAACCAAAGTTTTATCCGGAAGGGGACATTCCAAATGCGCAAGCGCCTGAACACGCTGGCCATGGCCACTCTGCTGGCCCTGCCGGCCGCCGCCAACGCCTATAGCAATTTCTATTTTTTCGGGGACAGTCTTTCGGACGTCGGAGCTTTCGGCGGCCTGGGCGGCCTGCCGTCCAACGCCCGCTGGACCCTGGGCTACGGCACAGGCTGGGCTGAAGTCTTGGCCAAGCACTATGGCCAAAACGTATCGCCCAACAACAGCCTAAACAGCCACATCACAAATACTGCGGGCAATAATTACGCTCAGGGCGATGCGCGTGCGCAGCCGGCCAGCCCACCCAACACCAATCCGGACACCCCCAGCCAGACCCCTGCCGCCGATGCGATCGCGGTCACCGATCTGCCGGGCCAGATCAACGCTTACCTAGGCCAGAAAGGCCAAAAAGCCGACCCCAACGCGGCCTACGCCATCTGGATCGGCGGCAACGACGTCATTGCCGCCGGCAGCCAAAGCGATCCGACCGCCTATCTGGGCGCCTCCGCCGCCTACACCGTACAAGCCGTGGCCGCGCTCAAGGCCGCCGGGGCCAATACCGTCATTTTGCCCAATCTGCCTGATATCTCGGCGGCTCCACTCTCTGTGCTCGCCGCCATTCAGACCGCCCTGCCCGGCGCCGGCAACGCCGGCAAAGTCGTCGCCGCCTGGGGCGCCGCATGGCAGATACTGAGCTCCGGTCAAACCAGCAATTCCCCCGTCCTGATCAATCAGGCGCTAAGCCAGGCGGAGACCGCCGCCGGTCTGAGCGCCGGCACACTGAGCAGCGTTTACGCCGCGGTGCAGCCCAATCTTCAGAAAGGCGCCAGCGGCTACAACCAGTTGGTAGACATGGCGCTTAGCGCCGGCAATCTGCAACACGGGATAGTCAGGGCCAATATATCGGGTCTGTTCACGGAGCTTCTGGCCAATTCGCAAGCCTATGGCTTCAGCAATACCTCCGGCGCGGCCTGCCCTCAGTCCGCGCTGTACTGCCTGGCCGCCGTCATACCCGGGCAAAGCTATCTGTTCACCGATGCCTTGCATCCTACTCCGGCAGCCTATCAACTGATTGGCGACTATATATACGGCCTGCTGCAAGCGCCCTATTTCGCCGGCGCGCTGCCGGAGTCCGCGCTGAACAATGCCCGCCAACTGGGCGGGACGCTGGACAGCCGCTACCAGGCCATCCGCGCGCAGAAACGCGAAGTCGGCGCGGTCAGTGCCTTCGTCAGCGGCGCCTTCAACGACGACAAGGTGGGCTACGACGGTCTGTCCGCCAAACCGCAAGGCCAGCTGTACACCGTGGGCCTGGACTTTCAGGCCACCCCGGCGCTGAGCATGGGGCTGGCGATGTCTCGCCAAAACGGCAAAACCGACATCAACGGCATTGCAACGCCCGGCAGCGTAGACGACCGCAGCACCTTGATGAGCGCGCTATTCAGCTACAAGCAAGAACGGTTCTGGCTGGACGGCGACGCCCACATCGGCGCCGGCGATATCGACACCCGCCGCCAAGTATCGCTGGGCGCGGCACGAATCGCGCTGAACGGCACGGCTCGTCAGAGCCAATACGGCATGCGTGTTGCCGGCGGCTATTTGATGCCGCTGGGCGCCTACCGCACCGGCCCCATCGCCGGCCTGGACTACGCCCACGTCAAGGTAAACGGCTTCACCGAGCAGGGCGGCAACAGCAGCAGCATGGCCTTCAACGCGCAAAACGGCACTTCGCTGGTGGCCCGCGTCGGCTGGCAGCTGGAGGCGGATATTGGCCGTTTCAGCCCTTACGCCAAACTCAGCTACGCACACGAGTTTAAGCGCGACGACCGCATAGTCACCGCCGGCCTGGCCACCACGCTGGGCGACTACAACGTTAAGTTGGGCAAGCCCAAGGCGGATTGGCTGGAATGGACCGCCGGCCTCAGCGCCCAATTAAGCAAGAGCGTGTCGATGTTCGGCCAGCTCAGCGCCGCCAGCGGCCGCAGCGGCAGCAGCCAGACCGCCGGCAATATCGGCGTGGCGCTGACGTTCTAACGCCGCGGCGGACGCGAAAACGGCCCCTTTGGGGCCGTTTTCGCGTCCGAGGCGCTTCAGCTCAAACTACGTTCGATGAAGGCTTTGACCTCGCCGGCGTCCGCCGGAAACACCGACACTTTTTGCGGCAAGTCCTCTAGGCTGTCGAAGCCGTCCGGCCGCGGCGGATCGCGGTCCAGCGCTTCGCGGATAGTGGAGGCGAACTTGGCCGGCAAGGCGGTTTCCAGGCAGACCACGGTTTCGCCGGCGCGGCGCAGCTCGCGCGCCACCTTGACGCCGTCGGCGGTATGAGTGTCCACTACCACGCCGTCTTCGCGGTCCAACTGGCGGATAGTCGCCAGGCGGTCGGCATGGCTGCTCTTGCCGGAAACGAAGCCGAAGACCTCTGCGGCGGCGGCGGTCTGCTCCGCGGACAAGGTGAAGCCGGCTCCGGCGTCCACCTGACGCCAAAGCGCTTTCAAAGCCTCGGGGTCGCGCCCCAGCAGATCGAACACGAAGCGCTCAAAGTTGGAGGCCTTGGAAATATCCATCGACGGGCTGGAGGTGACGTAGGTGTTGGCCGCTCCGCGCGGGCGGTAGGCGCCGGTGCGAAAGAACTCGTCCAGCACGTCGTTCTCATTGGTGGCCACCAGCAAACGTTCGATCGGCAAGCCCATCTGACGCGCGATGTGACCGGCGCAGACATTGCCGAAGTTGCCGGACGGCACGCAGAAGCTGACCTTTTCCTCATTGCTCGCCGTGGCGTTGAAATAGCCCTTGAAGTAGTACACCACCTGGGCCACCACTCGCGCCCAGTTGATCGAGTTGACGGTGCCTATCTTGTGACGCGCCTTGAAGGCGTGGTCGTTCTGCACCGCCTTTACGATGTCCTGGCAATCGTCGAACATGCCCTTGATCGCGATATTGTGGATATTGGCGTCGTGCAGGCTGTACATCTGCGCGCGCTGGAACGGGCTCATCAATCCGTCCGGGCTCAACATGAACACTTGAATGCCGGCCTTGCCGCGCATCGCGTACTCGGCGGCGCTGCCGGTGTCGCCCGAGGTGGCGCCCAGGATGTTCAGGCGTTCGCCCTTTCTGGCCAGCACGTATTCGAACAGATTGCCCAGCAACTGCATCGCCATGTCTTTGAAGGCCAGCGTCGGGCCGTTGGACAGCTCCAGGATGGCCAGGCCGTCATGCAGCCGCTTGAGCGGCGTGATCTCCTCGCTGCCGAAAGCCGCGCGGGTATAGGTGCGCTTCACGATGGATTTGAGATCGTCTTCCGGGATATCGGTGGCGAACAGGCGGATGATTTCAAAGGCCAGTTCGGCGTAGGACAGGCCGCGCCAGGCGTCCAGCCGCTCGCGATCGATCCGCGGATAGCTTTCCGGCAACACCAGGCCGCCGTCGGGCGCCAGGCCCATCAGCAGGATGTCGCTAAACGATTGCGGGGCCATGCCCCCTCGGGTGCTGATATAACGCATCAGGAAGTTTCCAGATATTGGGCGCAGGCGGCGGAGGCGTCCTTCATCCGCTGTTTGCCGCGCGGGTCGTCTTTCTTGATCTGGCCGGTCAGCACGCCCATCACCTCTTCCGAGGAAAAGCGGCCGGCCAGATGCTGGCTGGCGCACTGGCAATATTTCTGCACTTGTTCCGACGAGTGCTGGCCAACGCCGTCCGAAGCCGGAGTGCGTTTGACGCAGCCACGCATCAAAAAGCCCTGCAACAGGCTGTGCTGGCCGGGGGACAAGGGCGTCGCCCCGGCGCTCGCCAGGATCAGACCGGCGCCAAGGCCGGTCAGCCAGCGTTTAATCATTCAGCTCTTCCATGCGCAGGCGCACCACTTTGCCAGTGATGCTTTCCAACGCCTCGATGCCGGTGATGGCGCGGTCAATCGCCTGCTCCTGCACGCGATGGGTCAGGATCACCACTTCGGCGGTGCCGTCGGACACCGAGCCTTTCTGGATCACAGCCTCGATCGAGATGCCGTTCTCCGCCAGCAAGCGGGTGATGTTGGCCAGCACGCCGGCGCGATCGGCGGCGCCGATGCGCAGATAGTAGGAGCTGACCACGTCGGAGATCGGCAGGATGGGCAGGTTCTGCAGCTGGTCCGGCTGGAAGGCCAGATGCGGCACGCGGTGCTCCGGGTCCGCCGTCAGCAAGCGGGTCACGTCGACAATGTCGGCCACCACCGCGGAAGCGGTGGGCAGCGCGCCGGCGCCGGCGCCGTAGTACAAGGTGGGCCCCACCGCGTCGCCCTTGGCCAGCACCGCGTTCATCACGCCGTTGACGTTGGCGATCAACTGGCGCGCCGGGATCAGCGTTGGATGCACGCGCAACTCGACGCCAGCGGCGGTGCGACGGGTCAGGCCCAGCAGCTTGACGCGGTAGCCCAGTTCCTCGGCGTACTTGATGTCGCGCCCTTCCAGCTTGCTGATGCCTTCCAGATAACAGCGGTCGAACTGCATCGGAATGCCGAAGGCCAGCGCCGCCATGATGGTGAGCTTGTGGCCGGCGTCATGGCCTTCGATGTCGAAGGTGGGATCGGCTTCGGCGTAGCCCAGCTGCTGCGCCTCGGCCAGCACTTCGCCGAAGCTCGCGCCCTTCTCGCGCATCTCGGTCAGAATAAAGTTGGAAGTGCCGTTGATGATGCCCGCAATCCACTCGATGCGGTTGGCGGATAAGCCTTCGCGCAGCGCCTTGATGATGGGGATGCCTCCGGCCACCGCGGCCTCGAAAGCCACCATCACGCCCTGTTCCTGCGCGCGGGCGAAAATCTCGGTACCGTGCAGCGCCAGCAGCTTCTTGTTGGCGGTAACCACGTGCTTGCCGTTGGCGATGGCCTTGAGCACCAGTTCCTTGGCCACGGTGTCGCCGCCGATCAACTCCACCACGATGTCGACGTCGGGGTTGTTCACCACCTGCATCGCGTCGGCCACCACGTCCACGTCCGGACCCAATAGCGATTGTGCGCGGGCCTGGTTGCGGTTGGCCGCCTGCAGCAGGCGGATCTGACGCCCGGCGCGGCGGCTGATTTCCTCGGCGTTGCGTTTGAGAACGGTGGCGGTGCCGCCACCCACAGTCCCCACGCCCAATAGGCCGATATTGATCGGTTTCATTATCTGCTCCCTGTCTCTAGTATTTTGTCCCTGCCCGCGGCGGCCGGCCCTGATCAAGAGCCCTGCCGCCAAGCCGATGCCCGCGCGGCGGGCGCGTGTCCCAAGTTTTCCTTGTCAGCGGACCGTATCCGCTGACAAGGAAAGCCTGATGGCAAGACGGGAGCCGCAGCCCCCGTCCCTCCGCTCAAGCCTTAAGCAACCACGGTTTCAGGCTTCGCCGCCGTGGCGCTTGCGATAATTTTCCAGGAAACGCGCAATGCGGCCGATGGCCTCGACCAAATCGTCCGAGTTGGGAAGGAATACCACGCGGAAGTGATCGGGCGCAATCCAGTTAAACCCTGAGCCCTGAACCAACAATACTTTCTCCTCCTGCAACAGCTCCAGGATGAACTGCTGATCGTCGCCTATCGGGTAGACTTTGGGGTCCAGCTTGGGGAACAGGTAGAGCGCGCCCTGCGGCTTGACGCAACTGACGCCGGGGATGTCGGTCAACAGCTTGTGCGCCAGATCGCGCTGGCGCGCGAGACGGCCGCCCGGCGCCACCAGGTCGCCTATGCTCTGGTAGCCGCCCAGCGCCGTCTGGATTGCGAACTGCGCCGGCACGTTGGCGCACAAACGCATCGAGGCCAACATGTTCAGGCCTTCGATATAGTCCTTCGCGTGTTTCTTTTCCCCGGACAGAATCATCCAGCCCGCGCGGTAGCCGCAAGCGCGGTAGTTTTTGGACAGACCGTTGAAAGTAACCACGAACAGGTCCGGCGCCAGGGAGGCGATGGAAGTGTGCTTGACCTCGTCGTACAGCACCTTGTCGTAGATTTCATCGGCGTAGATGATCAGTTGGTGCTGGCGAGCCACTTCCACGATCTGCTTGAGCAGCGCCGGCGGGTAGACCGCGCCGGTGGGATTGTTGGGGTTGATCACCACGATGGCGCGGGTGGAAGGCGTGATCTTGGCGCGGATGTCGTCGATACTGGGAAACCAGCCCTGCTCTTCGTCGCACAGATAATGCACCGCCTTGCCGCCGGCCAGGCTGACGCCTGCGGTCCACAGCGGGTAGTCCGGCGCCGGCACCAGCACTTCGTCGCCGTTGTCCAGCAGCGCCTGCATCGCCATAACAATCAGTTCGGACACGCCATTGCCGACGATGATGTCGTCCATGCCCACATTGGGCAGCTGTTTTTGCTGGGCGTAGTGCATGATCGCCTTGCGCGCGGCGAACAGGCCCTTGGAGTCGGAATAGCCGGAAGCGGACGGCAGATTGACGATCACGTCCTCGATGATTTCGTCCGGCGCGAAGAAGCCGAACGGCGCGGGGTTGCCGATGTTCAGCTTGATGATGCGATGGCCTTCGTCTTCCATCTTCTTGGCGTGCTCAAGCACCGGACCGCGGATGTCGTAACAGACGTTGGCGAGTTTTTGCGATTTATGGACTGGCTGCATGACGACGATGTTTTCCGTGGCTTGCCGCCCGCCGGAGACGGCGGTCTTGCCCTGGCGGCGCGGTTTGTGTTCTTTCATCTGATCTCTTTGGATGTCCCCGCTGAAGCGATGACCACGTTGACGTTGTGGCGGCAATCAGCGGCGGGGTCGAGTTATAATCCTATCCCAATCTCTGATGCACTGCAGCAGGTTATTCGCGCTCCAAAAGGGCCGTCCGCCGCAGCGCTCGCAATCGGGAATCCGCTCACATGAAAATGCAGCAATCGCTGGGACAAGGCCGCAACTTGTTCACCGGCTATGGCGAAGGCCATGTTCTGATCAACGCCCAGCGTCACGAAGGCAATCTGATCGTCACCGCGGACAGCGTGGCGCCTTGGCAGGTGGCCGCTTTCGAGGATTTGCAGGAAAGCCATTTCAGCGCGCTGCTGGCGCTGCAGCCGGAAGTGGTGCTGTTCGGCACCGGCAAGAGCCTGCGCTTTTGCCACCCGCGCCTGTCCGCCGCGCTGGCCAACTCCGGCATCGGCGTGGAAACCATGGACACCCAGGCGGCCTGCCGTACCTTCAACATCCTGCTGGCGGAAGACCGCCGCGTCGTCGCCGCGCTGCTGGCGATCTGACTCAACCGGCGGCCGGCCGCACCGCCTGCGGACACATCCACACCAGCCATGCCGCCAACAAGGCCGGCGTCGCCGCCAGCATGAACAGGCTGGCCAGGCTCCAGTCCTGGCGCAGCAACTCGCCGCCCAGCCACGGCCCCAGCACCGACCCCACCCTGCCGACGCCCAGGCTCCAGCCCACGCCGGTGGCGCGCAAGGAGGTGGGATAGGCGTTGGCCGCCAGGGCGTTGATCGCCGGCTGGCCGCCCACCACGCAAAAACCGGCGGCGAACAACAGGCCGAACAAGCCGGCCTGCTGCGCGCCCAACTGACCCAGCATGGCAACGGCCGCCGCCGCCAGCGCGAAGCTTGGCAGCATCACCCGCAAGAAACCCAGTTTGTCTATCCAGATCCCCAGCAGCAAGGTGCCGGCTACGCCGCCCAGTTGCAGCGCGGCGCCGGCGAGAATGGCGCTTTGTGTGTCCAACCCGGCATCCCGCGCCAAGGCCGGCATCCAGTTGGACAGGAAATAGAGCAGAAGCAGATTCAAAAAGCTGAGCGTCCACAAAGTCAGCGTCAGCTGCGCGCGGCCGGCCCGAAACAAATGCGGCAACGACGCCGCGGCGACGAGTTCCCGCAGCGTCAGGCAAGACGCCGTCGCCCCGCTCATCGCCGGATCCAGACGCCTCAGCCAGAACAGCGCCTGTTCGCGCCGTTGCCGCGACAATAGAAACTGCAGCGACTCCGGCAATTGCCGCCACATCCACAGCGCCAGCAGCAGCGGCGCGGCCCCGCCGACCGCGAACACCGCGCGCCAACCGTGGGCGGGAACCAGCCAGGCCGCCAGCAGGCCGCCCAACAGCGCGCCGACGGTGAAGCCGCAGGAAATCAGCATCATCATGCTGACCCTGCGCCGGAGCGGGCTGTACTCGCCGGCCAGCGCCATCGCGTTCGGCATGATGCCCCCCAGCCCCAGGCCGGTCAGGAAACGCAGCCATAGCAATTGCTCCAGCGTGGCGGAGAAGGCGGTGGCCAGCATGCCTAGACCGAACCACAAGGTGCACAACAACAGCAAGGCACGGCGTCCGAAGCGATCCGCCAGCGGACTGAACAGTAAAGCGCCCAGCAGCAAACCAAGCAAACCGGCGCTGAACACCGGCCCCAAGGCCGGCTTGGCCAAGCCCCAATCCGCCAGCAGCGCCGGCGCGACGTAGGCCATGGCCTGCACATCGAACCCGTCCAGAATCATCAGCAAGCCGCAAAGCAGCAACAGTCGACGCTGAAACCCGCCCAGCGGCCGTTGATCCAGCCAGGCGTCGATCTCCAAACTTGAAGCTTGCGCCATCTTTGCCTCCCCAATTATGCCAACGGCAAACAAGATGTCCGCAAAGCGTCGACTGGTCAAGCCGCGCCAACAAAAAGCCCACCTCGAGGGTGGGCTTGTCTTTGGCCTGAGCCGGATCAGTGCAGCTTCAAGGACGGCCGCGCGGCGCGGCGCAACTTGTCTCCGACATAGAGCAGGCCGGCCAGCACCCAGCCGTGTACAGCCGCTTGGTGCATGCGATACAGGGAGCTGTAGATCAGCTTGGCGCCGCGGCCCTCCACATAGTAGTCGCGCTTGGGGCCGACCACCGCCGCCAAGCTGCCCACCGCGCTGTGCTTGCCCAGCGACACCAGCATGCCCTGCGGTTTGAAGACGAAGGGCTTGCCCTGGCGGCCGGCCACGCGCCGGCTCAGTTCGTCCGCCAGCCAGCGCGCCTGCTGGTGCGCCACCTGGGCGGTGGCCGGCAGATTGCGGCCGCTGTCGCCGTCCGGCGCTTCGGCGCAATCGCCCAGCGCATAGACGCAGGCGGCGCCCTGGCAACGCAGCCACTTATCCACCTGCAATTGGTTGATGCGGTTGGTCTGCAAGCCTCCCAAGCCGGCCAACCAGGCCGGGGCCTTGACCCCGGCGGCCCAGACGGTGATGTCGGCCGCCACCTTGTCGCCGCCCTGCAGCTCCACGCCGTCGGCGTGCACGGCCGCTACCCGGCTGCCGGTTAGCACCTTGATGTTGCGCGCGGCCAATTGCTCCTGAGCATAGGCGGACAAAGACGGCGGCGCGGCGGCCAGGATGCGGTCCGCGCCCTCGATCACGCTGATTTCCACGCGCTCCGGCTGCAGGCGCGCGCCGTAATGATGCAGTTCGCACAAGGTGTGGTTCAGTTCCGCCGCCAGTTCGACTCCGGTGGCGCCGCCGCCGACGATGGCGATTCCAAGCTTGGCCAGCGGTTGTAGGCCGCTGCTGCAGCGGAAGGCCAGTTCCAGCACCCGGTGGCGCAGCTTCTCCGCGTCGTCCGGGGTGTTCAGGAACATCGCGTGCTCGCCGACGCCGGGCGTGCCGAAGTCGTTCGCCTCCGCGCCCACCGCCAGTACCAACCAGTCGTAGGAGACTTCGCGCGGCGGACTCAGTTGCGCTCCGCCGGCATCGCGCACTTCGGCAAGCTGGATGCTGCGCCGTTCGGTGTCCAGCGACTGCATATAGCCGAACTCGAACTCGTAGCCGTTGCGATAGCCATGAGCGAAGTAATTGACCTCGTCCTCACCAGTATTGAGCGCGCCGGTGGCCACCTCGTGCAATAGCGGCTTCCAGATGTGGGTGGGCGAGCCGTCGACCAGCACGACGCGGGCCTTGTGTTGCGCGCCCAGGGTGCGCCCCAGCCGGGTGGCGAGTTCCAGGCCGCCGGCGCCGCCGCCAACGACGACGATGCTGGGCAATGCGGAATTGCGACTTAACATGACAGATCCTTACAAGGTAGAAATCACTAAACAAACGTTCTGGCGGCAACACGCTTGTTTAGGGAGTTCTTGCTTCAGATCAAAGAAGAAGTATGCACAGGCTGGCAGTGCAAGCCAAGATTACACGGCAGAAAAAACCGAAGACATGACGCAGGGGAAAGCGGCGAAGCCAGCCGCCCGAGATGAAGCCGGCCCGGATTTCGCCATGAAAACCGGGCCGGGTAAGCCTTGCGGACAATGAAGGCGTCCGCAGACTGGCGACTTGGAAACAATCAGTGCCGGCTAGGTTCGTCGCCAGCTGACGCTTCCAGTTCGTCCAGGCCCAGGAGCAGCAACTGCTCCAGTTGATTGAAAAAGCCCTCGCACTGGCCGCGTTGCGCCTCGTTCTCGAAATCGATGTCGTCGACGATGCGGCCAAGCAAGCCCAAGCCCACGCAATCCGGATTCGCGGCCAGCCACAGGGCTAATTCATCCGCGGCTTCGCAGCCGATGTCGTGGCCATGCCGTAGTTCCCTCGCCTCCGGCACTTGCCAATAATGAGGCGCAGCGCGACCGGGGATATAACGGACATAGGGCAAGGCCGTTTCCCTGGCTTCCAGCTCGGACGGCCGATGACGGAGAGGGGGAGCAAACCAAGATTTCATGATGAAGCCTCCTGTGTGGAAGACATCTTGCCGCCCCGCTCACCGCCGCGGGGCGCAGCACTCACGACATGAGGCGTAAACACGCCTTGCGCTCCAACCGTTCCGGAGCTTTCACGCCATGACCCGCCGCCCAGTCTCGGCCAGACGAGCCGGCAGGGTCAAGGCGCGGCGGCCGCTTGCCCCGGCGAAGCTTTCAACGAGCGCTCAAAAAGACGCCTTGGCGACAAACTCCATTTCCTCGCGCGTGATCGGATGGCGCAAAGTCAGCCGCTCCGCGTGCAGCAGCAAGCGCTCGGCTTTCGCCAGCACCGCCTCCGGCGCGTAGATGTCGTCGCCCAGAATGGGATGGCCCAGATGCAGCATATGCATGCGCAGCTGATGGGCGCGGCCGGTCAAGGGCTCCAGTTCCACCCGGCTGGTCTGGCGCAGGCCGTCGCGCAGCACCACCCGGTAATGGGTAACGGCCTGCTTGCCGTTCTCGAAATCCACCTTCTGACGCGGGCGGTTCGGCCAGTCAATGATCAGCGGCAGATCCACGGTGCCGCTGTTCTGTTCGACGATGCCGTCCACCACCGCCACATAGCGCTTGTCCACCTTGCGATCCATGAAGGCGATAGACAACTCGCGCTGCATGCTGGCGCCGCGCCCCATCACCACCAGGCCGGATGTCGCCATATCGAGCCTATGCACGGTCAGCGCGTCCGGATAAAGCCGCTGAGCGCGGCTGATCAAGCAGTCCGCCTTGTCCTCGCCGCGGCCCGGCACCGACAGCAAGCCGGCAGGCTTGTTCAACACCAGGATGGCCTCGTCGGCGTAGATTACGTCTAGGCCTGTGTCCGGCGGCGGATTGTAATGTTCCAGATTATGGCGAATGGTCATGGGGGCAATGGAAAGGAAAGCGGAAAAAGGCGGCGATTATCTGCGCTAAACGCTGCTGCGACAAGCTGTTGCCATGATTTTTCGCTAGCGCTGTCTCTTGAAATACACAGCCGGCGGCGGCATTCTCAATATCATCGCCTCCGGCGGCCGCACGCGCCGCCGGTCTTCCCAGCATAGCCTGAAAAGGAGCCGCCGCATGGCAGAACGCTTTTACATCGACCCCTATCAAACCCGGCTGGAAACCCGCGTGACGCGGCACGACGACGCCGGCCTGGTGCTGGAGGACACGCTTTGCTATCCGCTTGGCGGCGGCCAGCCAGGCGATACCGCCACGCTGAGCTGGCACGGCGGCGGCTGTGCGATAAGCGATACCCGGCGAGACCGCGAAACGCGCGCCATCGTCCACTTGGTGCCCGCCGATGCGCCGCGGCTCGCCGCCGGCACGCCGGTCATCCTGGAACTGGACTGGGCGCGCCGCCATCGCCACATGCGCATTCACACCTGTCTGCATTTATTGTCCGTGGTGATCAAGGCCGGCGTCACCGGCGGGAATCTGAGCGCGGAATCCGGCCGCCTGGATTTCGACCTGCCCGAAGGCATGGAGTTGGACCGCGAGCACATCGAAAGCGAGTTGAACCGGCTGGTGGCGGAAGACCGCGCGGTGCGCATCGAAATGAGCAGCGGGGAGGCGCTGCAGCGGCAGCCGGAGTTGATCAAGACCATGTCGGTGACGCCGCCGCTGCACCTGCCTGAAATCCGCTTGATCAATATCGACGGCATCGATCTGCAGCCCTGCGGCGGCACTCACGTGCGCAGCACCGGCGAGATCGGCCCGGTCGTGGTGAAGAAAATTGAAAGCAAAGGCGCGCGCAACAAGCGGGTGGTGGTGGCGCTGCGCGACTAAGCGCCTGTTTACGATCCGCTGCGCGTCGGCGATACCGCGTTGAAACCGGCTTCGAAATGCTCATGCACCACTTGTACATTCCACTTTCTCAGTGGTTATCGCCTTGTCTCGCTTGAGCTCGCGAGACTGTGGACAGGCTATACCCCCCCGCGGGCGCGGCCAGCCGTTGGCTAATCTCGGCCAATTCGGCCTTCAAGCTATCGACAAAGCGCTCCAGCAGCGGAGAGACGGGGCGGTGCAGCGGTCGCACCAGATTGACCGCGAACGGAATGGACACGCTAAAGCGCCTCGCGGCGAGCCCCCCGTCGGCGTAATCCAGCGCGGTCAACGGATTAACGACGGCCACGCCTATGCCCTGCCGCGCCATTGCGCATACCGAGGCGGCGCTATGCGTCTCCACCACCATGCGGCGCTTGACCCCCCGCTCGGAGAACACCTGATCCAGCTGTTGCCGATAGCTATCGGTCGCCGCCAGGCTGATGAAGGCCTCGCCCTCGAAGTCCTCGGGCGTCAGCACCGTCTTGCTCAATAAGTGATGTCCTTCCGGCAGCACGCACAACTCGTCCGCCTGCAGCAAGAGCTCCACCCTCGTTCCCGCCGGCGCGTGCGCGCTCTCGCTCAAACCCAGGTCATGGCGCTGCGCCGCCAGCCACTCCTCCAGCAAAGGCGATTCCTGCGGCGCGATGTTCAGGCTGATGCCCGGCGCTTGCGACAAAAAACGCCGACACGCCGCCGGCAACAGAGATTGCGCGAACACAGGCAAACAGGCGATCGACAATTGTCCTTGCTCGAACTGGCGAATCGCCGCCGCGCTGCTGACGATGCGCTCCAGGCCCTGATAACTGCGCTGCACTTCCTCGAACAGCAGCAGCCCCTGCGCGCTAGGCCGCAAGCGGCCGCGGCTGCGCTCAAACAAGGCCATGCCCAACAATTGTTCGCAGCGCGCCAGTTCGCGGCTGACCGTGGGCTGCGAAGTGCGCAGCAAAACGGCCGCCTCGGTAACGCTGCCGGTGGTCATCACCGCGCGAAACACTTCAATATGGCGCAGGCTGATGTCCATTCCGCCTCCCCTTAAGCAACTTGGCAATCCATATCATAAATGAAAGAAGTGTCGATAATTTGATATTTTATTTTTGCCGCGACGCGCGCCATGATGCTTCTGTCTGCCACCCCAGCCACGCCCACGCCATGAAATGCTTTGACGCCCGCCAACTGACCGAACTCGCCCGCCAGTACGGCAGCCCGCTCTGGGTTTACCACGCCGGCACCATTCGCCGACGCATCGCCGAACTGAAGCGCTTCGACGTGATCCGCTATGCGCAAAAAGCCAACTCCAACATCCATATCCTCAGCTTGATGCGAGAACAGGGCGTGAAAGTGGACGCGGTATCGCTGGGCGAAATCGAGCGAGCGCTCGCCGCCGGCTACAAGGCCGACTCCTCCGAGCCCTCCGACATCGTCTTCACCGCCGACGTGCTGGACCGCGCCACGCTGGAACGCGTGGCGGCCGCGGGCATCGCGGTCAACGCCGGCTCCATCGACATGCTGCGTCAGTTGGGCGCGGCCTCGCCCGGCCATCGGGTCTGGCTGCGCGTCAACCCCGGCTTTGGCCACGGCCATAGCCAGAAAACCAATACCGGCGGCGAGAACAGCAAGCACGGCATCTGGCATGAGCAGGTGTCCGACGCGCTGGAGGTGATCCGTCAGTTCGGCCTTCACTTGGTGGGCCTGCACATGCACATCGGTTCGGGCGTTGATTACGGCCACCTGCAGCAGGTCTGCGGCGCCATGGTCAAGCTGGCGACCGAACTAGGTCACGACATCGAAGCGATCTCCGCCGGCGGCGGCCTGTCCATTCCCTACCGCGATGGCGACGCGCGTATCGATACCGCGCATTACTTTGAACTATGGGACGAGGCGCGGCGTCGGATCGCCGCGCATCTGGGACATCCAGTGCGGCTGGAGATCGAACCCGGCCGTTTCCTGGTGGCGGAGTCCGGCGCCCTGATCTCCGAGGTGAGAGCGGTCAAGACCATGGGCAGTCGACGTTTCGTGTTGGTGGACGCGGGATTCAACGATTTGATGCGCCCCGCCATGTACGGCAGCCATCACGATATTTCCGTCCTGGGCGCGGACGGAACGGAAAAATCCGGCGAGCGCGCGCCTTGCGTGGTAGCCGGACCCTTGTGCGAATCGGGCGACGTCTTCACGCAACAGGAAGGCGGCCTAGTGGAAAGCCGTCCGCTGCCGGACGCTCAGGTAGGGGATCTGCTGGTGTTTCATGACGCCGGCGCCTACGGCGCCACCATGTCGTCGAACTACAATAGCCGGCCGCTGCTGGCCGAAGCCTTGATCGACGGCTCTTCCAGCCGCCTGATCCGCCGCCGCCAAACCATGGCGGAATTGCTGGAGCTGGAGCGCGTCTAGGTCCTGCTCAGCTGAGCTTCAGGTCGTCCAGCGTCTGCTGGAAGGCCTGATAGATATCCTGATAACTGGCGTAGCCGTCGAACACGCCCACCACTTGAGGCGATTGCAAGCCGCGCGCCAGCAGTTGCCGGCCGCGGCGCGAGCGCGGGCTCAGCGCGCGCAGCCGCTGGCTGCGCTCGTCCCAATACACCAGCTTGGCTTCGTCCGCGCCCTCCAGCCGTGAAATCAATTTGTCCACCTGCTCCGCCGGTTGCAGCATCATGCGGTGGGAAAGCCTCTTGCCAAGTGCGGATGCATATTCCATGAGTCGTGTCCGGTGCTTCGCAGTGGGCCGGCGTGCGATCCATACTGCTGATTGGAAAAACCTTGCCGGCTCCAGCCTCCGGAAAGGCCGTTCAGCCGGCAACACCGCATATTTTTCGCAATAAGAGAAGGCACCACAATCGGATTAATCTTAAATTCCCAGCGAAAAAACGGAATGAATAAAATGACAAAAGGGCGCCGAAGCGCCCTTTTCTGCCGCCGGACAAGCCGTCGGACCAAACTTTTTTAGTTTTTCAGCACCATATTGTTGATGACGAATTTCACGCCCGGCACTTTTTCGGCAATCTGCCCCGCTTTGAACATTTGCTGGTCGTCGGTCATGCCGCCTTCAATCGTCACCTCGCTCTTCTTGCTGCTCACCTTCAGGCCCAGCGGCTGCAGTTCGGCATCGCCGTTCAAGGCCTGTTGCACGCTGGCGGTCAGTTCCTCATCGGTCGGCGGGGTCTGCTCGGCGTAGGCCGGCAGGCCGGCGGACAACAAGGTGGTCAACAACAAGGCGCGGATGCAAAAACGTTTCATCAGATTCTCCAGTGATATGGCTCAAGCCCAAGCTTCAGCGCGAATGTTTTACCGCATACTAGCGAGGAAACTTTTCAATTTTGTTGCCGGTCCATGACAACGCGGCATGACGCTTCCTACCGTTGGCGCCGCCGCAACATTCGCCGCGGCCGTCATCGCCCCGTCATGTGCGTCCCAGCGTAGAATCAGACCGATTCGCAGCGCGCCGCTGCCCTAGCCCTGTTTCAGAGAACCTACCGCATGTTTAGAAAATGGCTGTTGTTACTGCTCGTCGTCGGCCTGGCCGCCTGCTCCACCTCCAGCCCGCCCGGCAAGCCTGGCGGCGCGGCGCGTGAAAGCGGCGCGCCCACCTCGTTGCCGGCCTGGAGCCAGCAAGAACTGGGCGATACCCTCGTCGCGCTGAAGCAAAGCTGTAAAGCCATTGCCAGAAAGCCGGGCTGGTCGGAAGTGTGCAAGCAAGCCGACGGCATTGCCCCCGACAACGCGCAGGCTGTGCGCCAATTCTTCGAAAATCGCTTCGCCGCCTGGAAGATCAACGACGGCGGCCGCGACAGCGGTTTGATCACCGGTTATTACGAGCCGCTGCTCAGCGGCAGCCGGACGCGCAGCGAACGCACCCCCTGGCCGGTGTACGGCATCCCAGCGGACTTCTACAGCGTGGACGTGCCGGCATCCGTCCGCGGCAAGTCCAGCCTGGCTGCGCGCCGCAGCGGCCCCAACCGGCTGACGCTGAGCGCGGCCGGCGACATTGAGATCCGCCCCGCCGACTTTCCCGCCGACAACCGCGGCACGCGGCTGAAAGGCAGGCTGGACGGCAAACGCCTGCTGCCTTATTACACACGCGCCGAAATCAACCAGGGCAAGGGCGTGGCCAACGCGCCCATCCTGGCCTGGGTCGAAGATCCGGTGGAGCTGTTCTTCCTGCAAGTGCAAGGCTCGGGCCGAATCCAGTTGGACGACGGCAGCTTCATCCACGTCGGCTACGCCGAGCAAAACGGCTATGGCTATCAATCGATCGGCAAATGGCTGGTGGACAAGGGCGAGCTGACCCTGGGCGACGCGTCGATGCAGGGCATCAAGGACTGGCTGGCCCGCAACCCGCAACGCCGGCTGGAGCTGTTCGCGGTGAACCCCAGCTATGTGTTCTTCAAAACCTTGCCGGGCGACAACGGCGGGCCAATGGGCGCGCTGGGCGTGCCGCTGACCGGCGGCTACAGCATCGCGGTAGACCCGCGCTACATCCCGCTGGGCGCGCCGGTCTACCTGGTCACCACCTGGCCTCATTCCACCCAGCCGTTGACGCGGCTGGTGCACGCTCAGGATACCGGCAGCGCGATCAAGGGTGCGGGGCGCGCCGATTTCTTCTGGGGTTACGGCACCGAAGCCGGCATGTACGCCGGCAGAATGAAGCAGCAAGGCAATCTATGGATGCTGCTGCCCAAAGGCATGAACCCGTCCCAGGCTCTGTAAACTTTTAGCCCCCCGGCGGCGGCGCGCTTGCTAGCGCCGCCGCCTCCTTCCGTTCCCAACAGCGCCAAACCTCCCCCTCCTCCGGCGATCCAGCCGCTTTATTCTCGCCTGCCCGCGGCCTTGGCGGCGCGATGTCCAAGCTGACGCGGCGAGCGCCTTTCCATCTAACCCCTTCGCATTTGGCCGTTGCGCTTCCCCAGCCTCAGGGCCTTAGCTCGCGAAAACTCTGTTCAAAGTGCGCTGCGCGTCGTCGATACGGCCACGGATCCGCACAAAAAGACCCCTCTCACCCCTTTTCCAGCCCAAACGCGTCCTCGATGCTCCCTACGGCCAAACACCCGTAAAGCCCTTTTCAGACAAGGCTTGCCGTCGTCCAAAACAATATTCCATTCGAATTATCTTTTATTGAATTTTCCTAATATTGACTTTCATCAAACGCAGAACATCACGAAATAAATAATATTTTCGAAATTTTATATTTTTACGTTTTTATTGTTTTGTTCGATGGAGATGAAAATGACGACAATAGATAAGGCGCCTCCCAAGATCAGCGTCTTCGCCTTTGTCATGATCACCGCCGCCGTAGTCGTCAGCGTCCGTACGCTGCCGATGACGGCTCAACCGGGGATGATGACGATTTTCCTGACCTTGGCGGCCGCGCTGCTGTTCCTGGTGCCTACCGCCCTGGTGTCCGCCGAACTGGCCACCGCCTGGCCGCAGGATGGCGGCCTGTTCATCTGGGTGCGCGAGGCCTTCGGCGAGCGCATGGGCTTTGTCGCAGTGTGGATGCAATGGATACAGATGGTGTTCGGCATGACCTCCATCATCATGATCATCGCCGCCACCTTCGCCTATGTGTTCGATCCTGCGCTCGCCAGCAACAAGCTCTACATGCTGGCGATGATCGTGGGCATCTGGTGGGCCTGCACCCTGGTCAACATGCGCGGCGTGAAAACCTTGGGCTGGGTATCCACCATCTGCGTGAGCCTGGGCGTGTTTATGCCCGGCGTGGTGCTGATCGGCTGCGGCATCGCCTATCTGGCCGGCGGCCACCCCATCATGACCGACGTGTCCTGGAGCTGGAACAACCTGGTCCCCAGCTTTAGCGACAGTGGCACGCTCGGCCTCTTCATCGGCTTCATTTTCGTGGTGATGGGCATGGAGGTGTCCGCGTCCAACGTGTCCTCCATCAAAGACGCCCGGCGCAATTATCCCATCGCCATCATCCTGGTGTCGGTGATCATGGTATTGCTGTCGGTGATCGGCTCCGCCGCGATCTTCATCGCCATCCCCAAGGAAAAAATCTCGATGACCGCCGGCTTGATGCAGGCCTTCGAGCTCTACTTCAATCAATGGGGCATGGGCTGGCTGGCTCCGGTCATGGGCCTGTGCATCGGCCTGGGTCTGGTGGGCCAGGTGAACTCCTGGGTGCTGGGCCCGGTGCGGGGCTTGCAAGCCACCGCGGACTCCGGCGCGCTGCCCAAATTCCTGCAGACCACCAACCGCCACGGCGTGCCGGTCACTCTGGTGCTGATCCAGGCGGCGGCCATCACCTTCGTCGGCGTCCTGATCACCGTGATGCCGAACGTGGACAACTTCTACTTCATGCTGATGGGCCTGACCGGGCTCGTCTATCTGGTGGCCTATCTGTTCATGTTCTCCGCCGCCATCTACCTGCGCTACAAGCGCCCGGACGTGGAACGTAGTTTCCGCGTACCCGGAGGCAAGGCGGGCATGTGGATCTGCTCCGGCCTGGGCATCGTCATTTCGCTGCTGGCCGGCTACCTCGGCTTCATCCCGCCGGGCAACTTCCATGGCTCCGCGCATGAATACCTGCAGTTCCAGCTCATCGGGCTCGCCATCATGCTGGTGATTCCCTTCCTGGTGTACGCCTACGGCCAAAAAGCCAAACACGCCCGCTCCGCCGGCGTCGCGCCGCGCACCTCTCCCGCCAGCAAAGCGCGTCCCGCCGAAGGCAAATGAGCCGCCTACGCCCCCCTAAATTACAAGGTTAATCTGTTATGAACACTCCGAACGCCTCCCCGCTTAATGTCGATGCCCTGTTCATCGGCCCCAAATCCGAAAACCGCGTGTTCTTCAAGGAAATGATGGAATACGCCGTGTCCGAACACCTGCACTGGCGCGCGGACTTCCATCCGGAAGACCCGGCGCTGGTCACCCCGGTAGAGCAGCACGCCGGCGATTTCCGCCAGACCCTGTACCGTACCGAAGGCATCCTGCGCCAGTTGTCCTCCAAGTTGAAAAACACCTCGGTGCCCTGGTTCTCCCCACGCTATCTGGGCCACATGAATGCGGACACGCTGATGGTGTCCAACCTGGCCTACGTGATGACCATGATGTACAACCCCAACAACTGCGCGCACGAAGCCTCGCCCACCACCACCGAACTGGAAGTGGAAGCCGGCCTCGACCTGTGCCGGATGTTCGGCTACGACCCCAAGCGCAGCTGGGGCCACATCACGTCCGGCGGCACCGTGGCCAACTACGAAGGCATGTGGGTGGCGCGCAATCTGAAGACCATTCCGCTGGCCATCGCCCAGCATGAAAAAGCCCGCGATCTGGTCGCCGGCAAGAGCGAGAAAGAACTGCTGAACCTATCGCCCAGCGCGGTGCTGGACCTGACCGACGAATTGAAAAAACGCGGTCTGTTCGAAGAAGTGCGCGCTTTGTCCTGCCGCGGCGTCGGCATCAAGCAAGGCTCGCTGGGCAAGATCCTGGTGCCGCAATCCAAGCACTACTCGTGGATGAAGGCGATGGACGTGCTGGGCATCGGCCAGGAACACATCGTACCGCTGCCGGTGGACGAAAATTACCGCACCGACGTGGCCAAGATGCGCGAGATCACCTTCCGCCTGATCGAGGAAGGCCATCCCATCCTGGCCATGGTGTCGGTGGTGGGCACCACGGAGGAAGGCTCGATCGACCATGTCGACGAGGTGATCAAGCTGCGCGCCGAATGCGAACGGAAATACGGCGCCTCCTTCTACGTACACGTGGACGCGGCCTACGGCGGCTATGTGCGCGCGATGTTCCTCGATGAGGACAACCGCTTCATGGACTACGACGCGCTGCTGGCCCGCTACCGCGCCGAAGACATCATTCCGGCCGGCGTCACCTGGCCCAAGCGCGATGTTTACGAAGGCTTCAAAGCGATGGCGGAAGCGGATTCCATCACCGTGGATCCGCACAAGGTGGGTTACATCCAGTACGCGGCCGGCGCTGTCTGCATGAAGGACAAGCGCATCGTCGACCTGATCTCTTACCACGCGGCCTATGTGTTTGAAGAAGTGGACGAAGCCGAAGGCGCCGACACCAAGGTGGTGCTGGGTTCCTCCATCATGGAAGGCTCCAAGGCCGGCGCCACCGCCGCCGCGGTATGGGCGGCCCACCGCCTGGTGCCGCTGAACATCGGCGGCTACGGCAAGGTGATTGGCCGCGGCATCGTGACCGCGGACTGGTTCGCCCAGCGTCTGGCCGCCGCCAAGCCGCTGATCGTCGGACGCCGCCAGTTCGAAGTGCGTCCCATCATGCACCCGGACTTCCACATGGTGAACTTCACCTTCAAGGAAATCGGCAACGACAACCTGGAAGACCACAACCGGCTGAACAAGAAGATGTACGAGATCTGCTCCTACGCTTCCGGCCGCACCTACACCAACGACTTCCTGACCTCCTCGACTTCGCTGTCGGTGGAAGAGTACGGCGACACCCCGTGGCACTACGTGGCCAGCCGTGGCTTCAGCCGCGCCGAATGGGACAAGGTGGAAAGCGTCTACATCCTGCGCGCCGCCGTGATGACTCACTTCCTGCGCAAAGCAGAGGATTTCGACGCCTACTGGGAACAGTTGCGCGAGGTCTTCGCCGCCAAGTTGGCCCAGATCGTGGACATGGAAGACAAGACCGGCGCCGACGCCTTGATCGCCGCCTGATCCCCCTCCGCTCCCGGCCTGGCCGGGAGCGTTTTTTTCATCACCAGACCCAATACCGACTATGAGTTTGTCCGGTTTTTACGAACGCATCCTTCTCTTCATCAAGGATGGTTGAGGATTCCACATGCAAGTCAATTTCAAGGCCATAGGGGCCACCTTGCTGATTTCCGGCACCATGCTGGGCGCCGGCATGCTGGCGCTGCCGCTGGTATCCGCCGGCATGGGCTTCGGCTACGCCTGCCTGACCCTGTTTCTGATCTGGGCGTTGATGACCTACACCGGCCTGATGCTGCTGGAGGTTTGCCTGTCCTTTCCCGAAGGCTACGGCTTCGACGCCATCGCCCGCTCGCTGTTCAAGGCCAAGGGCAGCTATCTGATCAACGCCAGCCTGCTGCTCTTGCTCTACGCGCTCTCCTCCGCCTATATCTCCGGCGGCGGCTCCACCTATCAATCCAGCCTGCACCAGTACTTGGGCCTAAGCCTGTCTCCCGCCCAGGTTTCGCTGGTCTTCACCGCCCTGATCGGCGGCATCGTCTTCGCCAGCACCACGGCGGTGGACAAGGTCAACCGGCTGCTGTTCAGCCTGAACATCCTGATTTTTCTCGCGCTAAGCGCGGTCATCCAGCCCTACGTCGACACCGGCAACCTGTCGGAAAGCACGGATTCGGCCAAATACATGCTGGCCGCCATCCCCATGTTTCTGACCGCCTTCGGTTTTCACGGCAGCGTACCCAGCATGGTCAAATACCTGGGCCGCGACCAACCTCGCACGCTGCGCAACGTCTTCATCGCCGGCAGCCTGATTCCCATGGGCGTCTACCTGCTGTGGGTGTTCAACACCCTGGGCACGCTGCCGCGATACGGCAGCCACAGCTTCCAGGCCATATCCGCCCACAACGGCTCGGTGGGCATGTTTCTGGACGAGTTCCACGCGCTGGTGCCCACGCCGCAAGTGCCTTCCCTGCTGTCCGCCTTCTCGTCCATCGCGCTGTTCACCTCCTATCTTTGCGTATCGCTCGGCCTGTTCGACGCCATGGCCAGCACACTGAAACGCGGCGACAGCCTGCGGCAGCGGCTGCAAACCGCGCTGATCACTTATCTGCCGCCGCTGGGCTTCGCGCTGTTCTTCCCCGGCGGCTTCGTCGCCGCGCTGGGCGCCGCCGCCATTTTTCTGGTGGTGCTCGCCATCCTGTTCCCAGCGCTAGCCCTGATCAAGCTGCGTAGCCAGGACAACTACCAGCCCGGCTACCAGGTCAGCGGCGGCGGCACTCTGCACTGGGCGATAGGCGGCTCCGGCCTCGCCATCATCCTGTTCCAAATCTTGGTGATGCAGGGACTGCTGCCCGTGTTCTGACGGCGCATCCGCGCCGTCGTCCGGACGCGCGGCCAACAAGGCCGCGCGCCGCAATCATGGAGGTAAACGAAATGAAGCAATCGACCCTGATCCGGGATCTGCAGCAACGCGGCCTGATCTCCCAGGCCACCGACGCGGACGCGCTCGACGCGCTGCTGTCCCGGGAAACGGTCACCCTGTACTGCGGTTTCGACCCCACCGCCGACAGCCTGCACCTGGGCCACCTGGTGCCGCTGCTGTTGCTCAAGCGCTTCCAGATGGCCGGGCACCGCCCCATCGCCCTGGTAGGCGGCGCCACCGGCATGATAGGCGACCCCAGCTTCAAGGCCAGCGAGCGCAAGCTCAACACCGCGGACGTGGTGGCCGGCTGGGTGGACAAGATCCGCCGTCAGGTGGAGCCCTTCCTCAGCTTCGAAGGCGACAACCCGGCCCTGATGGCCAACAACCACGATTGGTTCGCCAGCATGAGCGCGCTGGATTTCCTGCGCGATGTAGGCAAGCATTTCTCGGTCAACGCCATGATCAAGAAGGAATCCGTACAACAGCGGATTCACCGCGACGATGTCGGCATCTCCTTCACCGAGTTCGCCTACAGCCTGCTCCAGAGCCACGACTTCGTTGAGCTGAACCGCCGCTTCGGCTGCAAGCTGCAGATCGGCGGCTCCGACCAATGGGGCAACATCACCGCCGGCGTCGACCTTGTCAGACGGGTGAACCAGCAGCAGGCCTTCGGCCTGACCATGCCCTTGATCACCAATAGCGACGGCACCAAGTTCGGCAAGAGCGAAGGCAACGCGGTCTGGCTGGACCCGAACAAGTGCTCGCCCTACGCCTTCTACCAGTTCTGGCTGGGCGCGGCCGACGCCGACGTCTACCGCTTCCTGCGCTATTTCACCTTTTTATCCAATGCGGAGATCGAGGCCATCGAGGCCGAGGACCGCGCCTCCGGCGGCAAGCCGCGGGCGCAACGCATCCTGGCCGAACAAGTGACCGAGCTGGTTCACGGCCCGGCCGCGCTCGCCGCCGCCCAGCGCATCACCCTCAGCCTGTTCGACAACGATGTAGAGCGCCTTAGCGCCGAGGACTTCGCTCAACTGGCCCAGGATGGCATGCCGCGGCTGACCTTGCCGCAGCAATCCACGCCGCTGATCGACGCCTTGGCGGCCAGCGGCCTGGCCGCGTCCAAAAGCGAGGCCCGCACGCTGCTGCAAAGCGGCGCGGTCAGCGTTAACGGCGCCAGAGCGGAGGCGCTGGAAGCTCGACTGGAACAGGCCGACCGCCGCCATCAACGCTATACCTTGTTGCGGCGCGGCAAGAAGCAATACTGTCTGTTGATTTGGGAATAAACGCGAGAAACCGCATGAAACGGCCCGGACGCTGAAGCGCCGGGCTCGCCCCTCGCCCCGAGCCTGATGGCGAACGGGCGAGGCCGCCGGCCTCGGATCGGCCAGCGAGCCAGTGACTAGCGGGGCTGAAAGGCTTCCGTGCTCAGGCCTTCCACCACCTGCATCACGTGGGAATAGTGCTGATCCAACAATTGCAGCGTCCGGTCCGCATCCCTGGCCAGCACCGCCTGCATGATGGCCTGATGCTCCCCATCGTCGCTGTAGCGCTTGGAGGTCGGCAAGGCCGGATCGAACCAGATGTGTCGATAGCGCTCCAAACGGTTGTACAAGGACTCCATCACCTCCACAATCACCGGCGAGTGGCTGCCGCTGATGATGGCCAGGTGAAACGTCATGTGGCGGTCCGCCCAGTCCTGCAGATCCACATTCACGTCGTTCAGATCTATCCGGCTCAAACGGTGGTAGCTGGCCAACACCTCCAGTTCCCACGCCTCATCGCCCTGCTCCAGCGAGCGGCGCACCGCCTCCTCCGCCAGCACTCGGCGCACCAGCAGAATATCGTAAAGCTCATGGCGGGAAATCGGCGCCACCCAAAAGCCGCGCTGCGGTTCCATCACCACGTATTTGCACCAGCTCAGGCGCAATAGCGCCTCCCGGATAGGAGAGCCTCCGGCGTCGTAACGCGCCTTGAGATCATGCAACAGCAGTTTCTGCGACGGGCGGTATACGCCCAGCAGAATATCCCGCCGCAACTCCTGAAATACCTTGTCGGCCAATGTGGCGTTGCTGCTTGCCGCCTTTTTTTCCTTCTGGGGCATTCGGTCTTTTCCACATGAGAGCGCGCAATAATGCGCGAAACGCTAGATAGTAACTGAAAACGACATCGCATATTGATTTTCCCCATCAGCATAGCGGGAAAATAGCTAAAAGCTACGTCTATCCGGCACGGAAATCTGCAGGCGGGGAAGCGCTCAACGAAGAGACGGGAGGTGTCGCGACCGCGACGCGGCCGACCGAAACAAAAAAGCCGACTTAAGCGTCGGCTTCTGATGTGATTCGCCAAGAACCGCCGCGTTCCGCGTGGAAGTCTTGGTGGGCCCCCCGAGAGTCGAACTCGGCACCAACGGATTATGAGTCCGCTGCTCTAACCAAGCATGAGCTAGAGGCCCAGAGTTGCGCATTATAACAGCCAAAAAGCAAAACCCCAAGCGCCGAATACCGACGGCTTGGGGTTTTCGTCCAGCTCAAGCTTTTAGCCTAAACCGGCGTCACATCGAATCACTGACCGCCCGGCTCGTTGTCCAAGAAGCTGCGCAGGCGTTCCGAACGGGTCGGATGACGCAGCTTGCGCAGGGCCTTGGCTTCGATCTGGCGGATGCGCTCGCGAGTCACGTCGAACTGCTTGCCCACCTCTTCCAGCGTGTGGTCGGTGTTCATGTCGATGCCAAAGCGCATGCGTAGCACCTTGGCCTCGCGCGGCGTCAACGTGTCCAGCACCTCCTTGGTGGCGTCCTTCAGGCTGGAGTACATCGCAGCGTCGGACGGCGCCAGGTTGTTCTGGTCTTCGATGAAGTCGCCAAGATGGGAATCGTCGTCGTCGCCGATCGGGGTTTCCATGGAGATGGGCTCCTTGGAAATCTTCATGATCTTGCGAATCTTCTCTTCCGGCATCTCCATCTTTTCCGCCAACTCGGCCGGGTCCGGCTCGTGGCCGGTTTCCTGCAGAATCTGACGGCTGATGCGATTCATCTTGTTGATGGTCTCGATCATGTGCACCGGAATACGAATGGTGCGCGCCTGGTCCGCGATGGAGCGGGTGATCGCCTGGCGAATCCACCAGGTGGCGTAGGTCGAGAACTTGTAGCCGCGGCGGTATTCGAACTTGTCCACCGCCTTCATCAAACCGATATTGCCTTCCTGGATCAGGTCGAGGAACTGCAGGCCGCGGTTGGTGTACTTCTTGGCGATGGAGATCACCAGACGCAGGTTGGCCTCGATCATCTCTTTCTTGGCGCGGCGCGCCTTGGATTCGCCCGCCGACATCTGGCGATTGATTTCCTTAAGCGCCTTGATCGGCAGCATCGCGCGATCCTGCAACTCGGACAGCTTGGTCTGCTTCTCGATGATCGCGTGTTTGAAGCGGGTCAACGCCTCCGCCCAGCCCTTGCCCGAATGGATCTCGTTTTCCACCCAATCAAGATTGGTCTCGTTGCCCGGGAACACCTTGATGAAGTGAGCACGCTCCATACGCACGCGGCTAACGCAGATATCCTGGATGTCGCGCTCGTAAGTGCGAATTTCGTTGACGCGACTGCGCAGCGAGTCGCACAGGCTTTCCACCTGGCGGGTGGAGAAGCGCACCAGCATGAACTCAGTGGTGATCGCGTCTTGCAGCTCCAGGTATTCCTTGCTCTGCGCACCCTTGGCGGAGAGCACCTTGACCATCTTGTCAAACAACATGCGCACGCCGGCGAAGTGCTCCAGCGCGTGCTGCTTCAGCTCTTCGAGGTTGATACCGGCGGCGTCGGCGGCGTCGCCTTCCTCCTCCTCTTCTTCCTCTTCCTCTTCGGCCTCGGCGTCGAGCAACTCGTCCTCTTCCGCCTGCGCGGCGAACGCGGCCTCCTCCTCGGACGGCGCGTTCAGATCGATGAAGCCGTCGACCACCTCGTCCACGCGCACTTCGTCGCGACCGACGCGTTCCACCAGCTCCAACACTTCGGCGATGGTGCCCGGACAAGCCGAAATCGCCTGGATCATGTACTTCAGGCCGTCTTCGATCCGCTTGGCGATTTCGATCTCGCCTTCGCGGGTCAGCAACTCCACTGAACCCATTTCGCGCATATACATGCGCACCGGATCCGTGGTGCGGCCAAATTCGGAATCCACCGAGGACAGCGCCGCTTCGGCTTCTTCCACGGCGTCTTCGTCGGCCACCGGCGGGGTGGCGTCGGACATCAGCAGAGTGTCCGCATCCGGCGCCTCGTCGGAAACCTGAATGCCCAGACCGGAAATCATCGTGATGATGTTTTCGATCTGCTCAGCGTCGGACACGTCTTCCGGCAGGTGGTCGTTGATTTCCGCGTAGGTCAGATACCCACGCTCTTTACCCAAGGCGATCAACTGGCGCAGGCGTTTACGCTGCTCTTCCAGGCTCATCACTTCGGTTTCGTTTTCCTGCACGTCTTTTTGATTTTCGGGAGAGGCCGCCATTTCGCTTCCTGCTTGAAATAAGCCGAAAAAAACAGTTGATAATAACACAAGCAAACAACGCTGTTTGTGTAGCCCTGCGGGGCGCTTTTAAAACCGCGGCATCGCTTTTGGCAATCCGGCGCGTGCGCCCGACTGCTCTGCAATCTGCCGGGGCGGCGACGTCGTCAAGCGTTTGGCGCCAGCAAATCCCGCAGCAATTCCCCTAGCAATCTGACTTCTTCCGGAGTCAGGCCTTCGTTCCGGTCCTTTTGTTTTAGCCGCTCCACCTGAGTTTGATGCAGCATTTTCAGGAGCTTGGCTGTGCCGTCCTGAAACTGCTGCCTATCCTCCTCGCTGGGATCGGCGAACTCGTCCGGATCCTGCATGGCCTGCTGCAGAACACTATCCACCAGCCCTTCGTATGGAGTGCCACGCAGGCTTTCCATCAATTGCGCCGTATTCGGCGGCTGGTCGTGCCCTTGCACGCATTCGGCCAACATGGCAAAACAAGCAAGCTCGTCGGACAGTGCCATACTGTCCGGCAAACGCACATCACCGGCCCAACCAGGGTTCAATAGCAGCCATTTGATCAGGCGCGTCACCATGGAGGATTGTGGCGGGCGATGCGATACCTCCGGCAAACGGTGCTCCCGCTTGCCTTTGCGCTCCGACTTCCGTTGGCCCGTCGTCAACATGTCGAATTCGTCGACATCCACACCGGCGAGTTCCGCCAGTCTTTTCTTGATGATGAAGCCCAGTGCCGGAGCGGCAATCTGCGCCAGAAGGGGCGCGGCCTGACGGATCAGATCTGCCTTGCCTTCCGGCGTGGTCAGGTTCACCTCGCGACACAATTCGCGGGTGAAGTAAACGGACAGAGGCAGGCTCTGCTCTTCCAATACTTTTTCAAAGGCCTCGGCGCCGAACTCGCGGATATAGCTGTCCGGGTCATGTTCCTGCGGCAGGAACAGAAAATTCAACGCCTTGCCGTCCTGCAATTGCGGCAGGCTGTTTTCCAAAGCTCTCCAGGCCGCCTTTTGGCCGGCCTTGTCGCCGTCGAAGCAGAAGTACACCTGGTCCGCGTGGCGCATCAACTTGCGCGCGTGTTCGCCGGTGGTGGCGGTGCCCAGCGTGGCCACCGCGTAAGCGACGCCGAACTGAGCCAGCGCCACCACGTCCATATAGCCTTCGACCACCAGCACGCGGTTTTTATCCCGTATCGCCTGGCGCGCCTCGTAGAGGCCGTACAATTCCCGGCCCTTCTCGAACAAGGGCGTTTCCGGCGAGTTCAGGTACTTGGGCTCGCCCTTGCCCATCACGCGGCCGCCGAAGCCGATGATCGCGCCGCGCTGGTTGCGGATGGGGAACATCACCCGATCGCGGAATCGGTCGTAACGCTGGCCCTTCTCTTCATTGACGATGACCAAGCCGGTATCGACCAGCTTGTCGTCCTGATAATCCGGAAAAACCGTCTCCAGGTTCTGCCAGCCGTCCGGCGCGAAGCCCAGGCCGAAGCGACCCGCCACTTCTCCGCTCAAACCCCGGCCTTTCAGATAGGAAATGGCGTTGGGCGCGGACTTCAGCTGCTGTTTGTAGTAGCCTGCCGCCATCTGCATCATCTGTTCCAGCGACAGCTTGCGCTCGCGCGCGGCGCGGCTGGCCTCTGGATTGGCGTGGGCACGGCTGTCCGGCACCTGCATGCCGATGCCTTCGGCCAGCAGTTTCACCGCGTCGACAAAGCCCAGCCCCTGGTATTCCATCACGAAGCCGATGGCCGAACCGTGAGCGCCGCAGCCAAAGCAGTGATAAAACTGCTTGGACGGGCTTACCGTGAACGACGGCGACTTTTCCTTATGAAACGGGCAGCAGGCCAGATAGTTCTGACCGCCCTTTTTCAAGGGGACGTAACGATCCACCACGTCGACGATATCGACGCGGGACAACAACTGGTCAACAAAATCCTGAGGGATCAAGCAAGGTCACCGATGACTCGGGCCGACAAAGCGGCCCGAAGCAGGCTCAGCCGGCCAGCTTGGCCTTGATGCAGACGGACACCTGCGCCATATCGGCGCGGCCGGCCAATTGCGGCCGCAACAGCCCCATCACCTTGCCCATGTCCTGCATGCCAGCGGCGCCGCTGTCGGCGACGGCCTTGGCCACCAACGCGTCAACCTCCTCAGCGGACAATTGCTGCGGCATATAAGCCATCAGCACGTCCATCTCGAATTTTTCCTTGTCGGCCAGGTCCTGGCGCTGGGCCGCCTCATACTGACTGATCGAATCGCGGCGCTGCTTGAGCATCTTGTCGATGACGGCGACGACGCCGGCATCGTCCAGCTCCACGCGCTCGTCCACTTCCTTCTGCTTGATGGCTGCCCGCAACAGACGGATAGCCGCCAGTTTGTCGCTTTCCCGCGCTTTCATTGCAGATTTCATGTCGTCGCTGATTCGCTGCTTGAGGCTCATTGCTTGCTTTCCGGAAGATGACCGCCACCCGTCGCGGACGGCGGGTGCGCACTTGAGAGAGAGTCAAACCCTGATGACATTGGTTTTGAGAAATTCAAAACCCATGCCGTCAGAGTCTGCAAACGGGGAACTACAAATGGCAAAACCGCAGGCTAAGCCTGCGGTCCTGCTTACTGACCAGACGAACTCTTAGTAGAGTTTCGGCGGCAGCATTTGGCTGCGAATGCGCTTGTAATGGCGCTTAACGGCAGCGGCGTGCTTGCGCTTGCGCTCGGCAGTCGGTTTTTCGTAGAACTCGCGGGCGCGCAGTTCGGTCAGCAGACCGGTTTTTTCCACTGCGCGCTTGAAGCGACGCATTGCAACTTCAAACGGCTCGTTCTCTTTAACACGAATGTTCGGCATTGAATCTAGTATCCTTAGTTCCTAGCGCCCAGACGTGACTGGGGCTATAAAAAACAGCATTTTAACAATCTTACGCGGTTTGGAAAAGTCTGAAGCGTTCCGACCAAGCAATCTGTGGCGCTTTACGCATCACGGCTTGACGGAAGAAATCACCCCCTCACTAGGAGAACTAGGTACTGCACTATAAAAACGTTTCGGCATCCGGCCGGCAAGATATGCCGAGCGGCCTGCTTCTACAGCCTGTTTCATGGCGTGGGCCATCAACACCGGTTGTTGCGCGGCGGCAATCGCGGTATTCATCAGCACGCCATCGCAGCCCAGTTCCATCGCGATCGCCGCGTCGGACGCGGTGCCGACGCCGGCGTCAACCAGCACGGGAACCTTGGACTGCTCAATAATCAACTTCAAATTCCACGGATTCAGAATCCCCATCCCGGAGCCAATCAGGCTGGCCAGCGGCATGATGGCGCAGCAGCCCATTTGCTCCAGCTCGCGGGCGATGATGGGGTCATCCGAGGTGTACACCATGACATCGAAGCCCTCGGCCACCAATACTTCAGCCGCTTTTAGGGTTTCCTTGACGTTGGGGAACAAGGTATTCGGATCGCCCAGCACCTCCAGCTTGACCAGACGATGGTCGTCCAGAAGCTCTCTGGCCAGGCGCAAAGTACGAATGGCGTCGTCGGCGGAATAACATCCCGCCGTATTGGGGAGAAGGTTATACCGGTTTTTGGGCAAAAAGTCCAGCAAATTGGGTTCGCCGGCATTCTGCCCCAGGTTGACTCGGCGAATGGCGACGGTGACGATTTCCGTTCCCGACGCGTCCAGCGCCTGTGCCGTCTCCTCAAAATCCCGATACTTGCCGGTCCCCACCAGCAAACGCGAATTGTAAGCCTTGCCTGCGATGATCAGTTGATCCGCCACTCCTGCACCTCTATCAGCTTTGCCGCTCAGCCTCCGCCGACGGCCACCACGATTTCGAGTTCGTCGCCGTCGACCAGTCCGGTGGCCGGATACTGACTGCGCGGCACGATCTCGCCATTCTTTTCCAGCGCCACGCGCTTGCCGACAAGGTCCAACGCCGCCACCAACTCGGCCACGTTGGCTACATCGGCCAGTTCGCGGCCCTCGCCGTTGATCTTGAGTTTCAGCATCTCATCTCCGTTGCACGCGCTGCACCACCGGCAGCACGCGGATAGCGCTCAGCACCCGCTCCAGATGCTCGACGCCCTCCACCTGCAAGCGGAAGTGGATATTGAACAGGCCGTCGCCGTCGCGGCTGCTGTCCTGGGTGTCGGCGCTTTCGATATTGGCCGAGGCCTGCGAGATCGCGGTGGCGATATCCGCCAGCGCGCCGCGCTCGTTGCGGGACAATACGCCGACGGTAACGCCGAACATGCGGTCGCGCTGCGCCTCCCAATTGACGTCCAGCAGCTTGTCGTGATCCGCCCGCCGCGCGTTTGGACATCCCTTGCGGTGAATGACAAGGCCCTGGCCCTTGGTGATCACGCCCAAAATGTCGTCACCCGGCAGCGGATTGCAACACGGCGACAGCTGCACCATGCCGCCCTCGTTGCCGCGTATGGTCACCGGCCCCACTTTCACTTCCTCGCCCAACCGTTCGCCGGCCAGCTCCAGCAAGCGCCGCGCCACCACGATGGGCATCAGTTTGCCGGCGCCGATATCGGCCAGCACATCTTGATGAGAAGCGAGCTTCTCGCCAAAAGCGGCCAGATACGCCACCCACAGTTCATCGCTCAGCGCCAGCGGCGTCACCGCCAGCGCGCCGATTGCTTGCTTGAGCAGTTTCTCGCCCAACCCCACCGCCTCTTCCTGTTGCAGGCTCTTCAGATAGTTGCGGATGCCGGAACGCGCCCGCCCGCTCTGCACGAAGGTCAGCCAGGACGGATTGGGCTTGGCCTGGGTGGAGGTGATGATTTCCACGGTGTCGCCGTTGCGCAACACGGTGCGCAGCGGCACCAGCGCGTGATTGACGCGCGCGGCAATGCAGCGATGGCCGATGTCGGTGTGCACCGCGTAGGCAAAGTCCACCGGCGTCGCGCCCTGCGGCATCACCATGATCTTGCCCTTGGGCGTGAAGACGTAGACCTCGTCCGGAAACAGGTCGATCTTGATATGCTCAAGGAATTCGACCGGATCGTCGCTCTCCTCCTGCATGTCCATGATTTTCTGCAACCACTGGTGAGTGCGCTGCTGCGCGGTGTTGACGCCGTCGCCGCTCTTGTACATCCAGTGCGAGGCCACGCCAGCCTCGGCCACGCTGTTCATCTCACGGGTGCGGATTTGCATCTCCACCGGCGTGCCATAGGGACCGAACAAGGTGGTGTGCAAGCTCTGATAGCCATTGCCCTTGGGAATGGCGATGTAATCCTTGAATTTGCCGGGAATCGGCTTGTACAGACTATGCAAGGCGCCCAGGGCCAAATAACAGCCGGGGATGTCGTTGACGACGACGCGGAAGCCGTAGATATCCAGCACCTCGGAAAACGACAGGTGTTTTTCCTGCATTTTCTTGTAGATGCTGTAGAGGTTTTTCTCCCGCCCCTTGATAGTGGCTTCGATATTGCTTTGCACCAGCTTCTGGCTGACGGACTGCAAAATCTTGGTCACCACTTCGCGACGGTTGCCGCGCGCGGCGCGCACCGCCTTGGACAGCACGCCGTAGCGATGCGGGTGCAGGTGCTTGAACGCCAGGTCCTGGAGTTCTCGATAAACCTTGTTGAGACCGATGCGATTGGCGATCGGCGCGTAGATTTCCAGGGTTTCCAGCGCGATGCGCCGCCGCTTGTCCTCGCGCATCGAATCCAGCGTGCGCATATTGTGCAGCCGGTCCGCCAGCTTGACGATGATGACGCGAATGTCGCGCGCCATCGCCAGCACCATTTTGCGGAAGCTTTCCGCTTGCGCGGTTTCCTTGGTCTGGTATTCCAGCCGCTCCAGCTTGGAGAGGCCGTCCACCAGATCCGCGATGATCTTGCCGAACTTTTCGATCAGCGTCGGTTTGGTGACGCCGGTGTCTTCCAGCACATCGTGGAGCAATGCGGCGGCAAGCCCCTGCACGTCCAGCCGCCACTCGGCCAGCATGCCGGCCACCGCCAGCGGATGCGTGATGTAAGGCTCGCCGCTCTTGCGAGTCTGCCCTTCGTGGGCGGCGCGGCTGACTTCGAAAGCCTGCCGCAACAACTGGACGTCTTCCGGCTTGAGATAACGCGCGACAGACTCGAAGAACGCTTGCGCTTCGCTGTCGATCAGGGCGTTATAGTCGATTTCATCCTCAATGCCGGTTGCCATAACCCACCACCCACTCGCTATCAGGCTTTGCCGCGGCTCAGAACTTCCTTGCCGACGTGGCCGGCGGCGATTTCTCGCAGCGCGACAACGGTGGGCTTATGGCGGCCGGCTTCAACGAAGGGGCTGGCGCCGGAAGCCACTTGACGCGCGCGGTAGGCGGCGGCCAGGGTCAGGTCGAAACGGTTCTGGATGCGGTCCAGGCAATCGTCAACAGTAATACGGGCCATATGCTTTCTTTCTCAAAGTTGCCAAGGGCGTTGTCGGTCGCCGTTCTTGCGGCGACGGCAACGCCCAGAGGGATCACTATATCTAAATTTTAGTCGACTCACCAACAAACGGACGGATCAGCCGGCCTGCCCCATCCGCGCCAGCATAGCCGCCAGCTTGCGGCACTGGATGGCGCTGCGCAGCCGGTTGGCGCGCACGACGCTGATCAAATCGAGGCGAGCGCGCTCGAAATCGTCGTTGACCACGATGTAGTCGTACTCGGCGATCTTGTCGATCTCGGCGCGAGCGGAGGCCAGCCGGCGGCGGATCACGTCCTCGCTATCGGTGGCGCGGCCGCGCAGCCTGCGCTCCAGTTCCTCGATAGACGGCGGCGCTATGAAGATGCCGATCGCCTCGGGGAAGACCTTGCGCACCTGCTCGGCGCCCTGCCAATCGATTTCCAGCAGGATGTCCTGCCCCACTTCCAGACGGCTGCGTATCCACGGCGCGCTGGTGCCATAAAAGTTGCCGTAGACTTCCGCGTACTCGAGGAAATCGCCGCGCTCTATCATGGACTTGAACGTGGTCTGATCGACAAAGTGGTAATGCTTGCCGTCCTCTTCGCCCTTGCGCGGCGCACGCGTGCTATAAGAAATGGACAGTTCCACGGATGGCTCCGCCTGGAGCAAGGCCGTCACCAGCGAGGTTTTCCCCGCACCGGAAGGAGCGACCACGATAAAGATATTACCGGTTGGCTGGCTCATGAAAAGGCGCTTTCCTGCCAAATGAGTAATTCTCCAGAATACCATAAGCGTGCGCCTGCTGTTAATCGCCAAGTTATTTTCACGTCAAGATTTAGGTAAATCTCTTCAGGCTGAATAAAATGGCTCGTTTTTTTCCTACCTATCTCCTTTGGAGCGCGTTTCGCCATGCAATTCCTTGACAGCTTCTTCAAGCTGAAAGAACACGGCACCACGGTGAAGACCGAAGTCATCGCCGGCATTACCACCTTTCTGACCATGGCCTACATCATCCTGGTCAATCCCTTGATTCTCTCCAGCACCGGCATGGACCTGAACGCGGTCTTCGTCGCCACCTGTCTGGCGGCCGCGCTGGGCACGTCCATCATGGGGCTGGTGGCCAATTACCCAATCGCGCTGGCGCCGGGCATGGGGCTGAACGCCTACTTCACCTTCAGCGTGGTCAAGGGCATGGGCTTGTCCTGGGAAACCGCGCTGGGCGCGGTGTTCATCTCCGGCATCGTGTTCCTGGCAGTCAGCTTGTTCCGCGTGCGCGAGGCCATCGTCAACGCTATCCCCCAGTCCTTGAAGTTCGCCATCTCCGCCGGCGTAGGCATGTTCCTCGCCATCATCGCGCTGAAGAACGCCGGCGTGATCGCGCCTCACCCGGAAACCTATCTGACCCTGGGCGACATCCACAAGCCCACCACCCTGCTAGCCATCCTGGGCTTCTTCCTGATCGTGGCGCTGGAATACCGCAAGGTGCCGGGCTCCATCATCATCGGCATCCTGGTGGTGACCGTGCTGTCCATTGCCATGGGCCTGTCTCCGTTCAAGGGCGTGGTAGCGCCGGTGCCCAGCATGGCGCCCACCTTCATGAAGATGGACATCGCCGGCGCGCTGCAAGCCGGCCTGATCGGCGTGATCTTCGTGTTCTTCTTCGTGGATCTGTTCGACACCACCGGCACTTTGGTCGGCGTGTCTCATCGCGCCGGCCTACTGGACAAGGACGGTAAACTACCGCGCCTGAAACGCGCGCTGCTGGCCGATTCCGTGGCGATCACCGCCGGCGCTGTGATGGGCACTTCGTCCACCACCGCCTATGTCGAGTCCGCCGCCGGCACCGCCGTGGGCGGCCGTACCGGTCTGACCGCCATGGTGGTGGCGCTGCTGTTCCTGGCCTCGCTGTGGCTGTCGCCGCTGGCCGCCACCGTGCCCGCCTACGCCACCGCGCCGGCGCTATGCTACGTGGCGGTGCTGATGGCGCGCGGCCTGGCCGAGATCGACTGGAGCGACCTGACCGAATCCGCGCCGGCGGTAATGACCGCGCTGGCGATGCCGTTCACCTTCTCCATCGCCGACGGCATCGCCTTCGGCTTCATCAGCTACGCGGTAATCAAGATCCTGGCCGGCCGTTTCTCCGATCTGAAGCTGCCGGTACTGGTGATCGCCGCGCTGTGGATCTTCAAGCTGGCTTTCTTCCACTGAAACGTCAATAATTGATGCGGACTCCTAGCCTGCCGCGCTGCGCGGCGGGCTTTTTCTTGTGGGCCGCGCGGCGACTTTCTTCATTTAGAAGTACAATAAGGCTATGGAAAACCTTAGCAATCTCGATTACTCCAGCTATCTGAAAGGCTGGATCCGCACTGTGCCCAACTGGCCGCAACAAGGCGTGATGTTCCGCGACATCACCCCGCTGCTGCAGAACCCGAAAACCTTCCGCATGCTGATCGACATCTATGTGCACCGCTACATGATGGAGAAGGTGGATCTAGTGGCGGGTCTGGACGCGCGCGGCTTCATCATCGGCTCGGTGCTGGCTTACGAATTGAACGTAGGCTTCGTGCCTATCCGCAAGCGCGGCAAGCTGCCTTTCACCACGGTGGAAGAGGAATACGAGCTGGAATACGGCAATGCCGCGGTGGAAATGCACACCGACGCCTGCAAACCCGGCGACCGCGTGATCCTGATCGACGACCTCGTCGCCACCGGCGGCACCATGATGGCCGGCTACAAGCTGCTCAAGCGCATGGGCGCCGACGTGCTGGAAGCCGCAGCCATCATTGAGTTGCCCGAGCTGGGCGGCGGCAAGCTGGTGCGCGATGGCGGCCTGGAGTTGTTCACCGTCTGCGCTTACTGAACCGGATTCGCCAGCCATACGAACGGAGCCCTCGAGCTCCGTTTTTGTTTGGCAGCGTCTTAATCCGTCTCCACCTCCACTTTCAAGGCCTGGCCTCGCGCGCTCAGCTTCAACGGCGCGCCGGCGGTGCTGGGCAGCTTGCTGTCCACCGACGCCGCTGCGCCGCGCACCTCGTACTGCAGCGTCGCGGACTTCGGCAGCGTCAGCGACAACTTGCCGGTAGTGGCGTCCAACGACAAGGAGCCGCTGGGCTTGGCGTCGGTCAGCCTCACCTTCGCCTTCACCGCCTGGCCGTCAAAAGCCATGTCGCGGCTGCTGCCCTCGAACGCCAACGTCAACGCCTGCCCCTTGAGCGCCAGCTTGTCATAAGCGCCCTTGGCCTGCGCCCTGATCGCGTCGGCAGACATGGAGAGGCTGGCAGCCTTTCCCTCCAGCGTCAGATCCACCGCTTTACTGTCCACCCGGATCGCCGAATAAGCGCCGCGGATCGAACCCTTGACCGCAGCCAGCCCCAATTCCACCTGCTTGCCCGGTTTCAGATTGCCGGCGATCTCCAGCCCGCAGCCTGTGCCCAGCAGCTTGTTGTTGAGCTTGACCGTGATCGTGACCACGCCGCCTTCGCGCCGCACTTGGGCGCTGCATTGCTTGGCGTCCCAATTGCTTTTGTTCAGATCAAGCTGATACGGCCGTTTGTCGTCCGCGTTCAGCTTGAGCACGGCGGCGTCGCCGTTGATCACCAGTTTTTCAATCGGCGCTTCCGCCGCGTGAACCGTCCCGCCGCACGCCATGACCGTCAAGGTCAGCAACCGCACTATCCTACGCCTCATCACGCTCCCCTTTCCCAAGTAGAAGCCGCCGCCTTGGCCGGCGGCGGTTTTCCTCATTGCATGAACAGCCAGTACATCGCGATTACGCCGCAAGCGGCCGCCATCCCGCCCAAAGCATGGCGGGCTAGCCGCGCCCACTGAGCGCTCGGCAATCCTTGGCGCGCAAAAGCCGAAACGGTGCGCCGCCGGGAGTCCGCCAGCGCGGCGATCAGGCGGCTCTCATTGCGCTGATCGGCCACCGCGTCGCGAATGTATTCGCGATAGTCGCTGAGAATCTTGCGCAGCTCGGATTCGGGCAAGCGCTCCATGGTCAGTTGCAATTGTTGAATGCATGCATCGTGTTTCATGTTTCTCTCCCAAATCCAGTCAAAACATCACTCGTCACACCGCGTTGCCGCCCAGGTTTCTGCCTGCCACCAAGTCGATCTGGTAGCGGACGTAGCGCACCAGTCCGCGCCAAGTCAACCGCGTCAGCCATACGCAGAACACCAGCCCTAATCCCCCAACCAACAACAGCACGAATCCGCTGACCGCCGCCGAACTTTGCAGCGACAAACCCGGGATGCCGTCGATCTCGATATGATCTTTGCCGTCCTTCAGTGACAACCGCTTATCCTTGATCACCAGCGAGCTCTCTCCGTCGCTCAACACCAGATCGGCGGCTTGCCCGGCTTCGCCGGAGGCGGCGGAAGCTTCCGCCGAGATCATCCTCCAACGCAGTGAGCGGCCATCCCCGTCCTGAGCCAGCACCATGCTCTCCCCGCCGTCCGACGTCAGCGTCAGCGCGCGCAGTTGCCCGCGCTCCAGGCTGACGGAGCGTTCGCCCTCTCGCTTGATCGATTGCCGCACCGCCGGATTACTGGCGTCCACTTTCAGCTCCCCGCCGTCGTAGCTCACCCGCACCGGATCGCCTGTCCGCAATTGCAGGCTGGCGGTTTCGTCCTCCTCCAGCGTCAGCAACAGCCTCCCCTGTTTCAGGGTCACGCCGTGCACCGGCTCCCCTTCGGCTTGAACTTTGAACTCGATCTTGCCGTTCTCCGGCGAAAGGCTCGGCTCCAGTTCCGGCCAGCCGAATAGGCTGTTGCCTCCCCAAGCCGCCACCAGCGCCACGCCGGCTATCAACAGGCTGCCGGACACCATGTAGCCTATGGACAGGCATAGCAGATAGAGCATGAACGGCAGCGCCAGGAAGAAGTTCAGCACGCCCAGGCCGGCGACCGAAGCCACCACTCTCATCAAATTGCCGAAAGAACGATGGTTCTCCCATTGGCGGTAATGCGCCTGCGCTTTCAACTCTTTGGCCAGCTTCTGCGGGCTGCCCAACGCGGCGACTACGTCGTCTTCAGTCCGACCGGCCTCTTGCGCGTCGCTGAAATACTCTTGGTAATCGGCGACGATTTCACGGATATCTTCAGCCGGCATGCCGGCCAAGGCCTGTTCCAACTGCTCCAAAAACACTTTGCGGTTCATGCTTGTCATTCTCCTGGCTGGCCGGCCGCCGGCAGGCGACTCAGCACGCTGTCCACTTCGCTGACGAATTCCTGCCACTCGCGCCGCATCAGCTCCAGTTCCCGCTTTCCCGCCTCGGTCAGCGCGTAATACTTGCGCGACGGCCCGGACGCGGACTCCACCAGATAGGTGCTGACCCAGGACTCGTTCTGCAGACGACGCATCAGCGGGTAGATCGTCCCTTCGCTGATTTCCATCGTGCGCGACAAGGTGCTGACCAATTCGTAGGCATAACTATCGGACTGGGCCAATACCGCCAATACGCACATGTCCAGGGTCCCCTTTTTCAACTGGGTTTTCATCTTGCCTTCCTTGAAACCGCCCGATCCCAGCCGCTCCACTACCTTGCATTGCAAGGTAGTTAATTGGACCAAGGCATCAATCTGCTTATGGTTGCACTATACAAACCACTACCTTGTACTGCAAGGTATCTTTCATTGCACAATGACAAATAGCTCTTGTTGCGGCTTTCTCGCAACAAGTCATATTGTCATTACTGACATCATATTGCGTTGCAAAATACCTCTTGCGATCCATAATTCAACAGCAATAATGACATTGACCTAACCGTGCACCAGCCGGTTTCTACCAACCGGCTACTCTCTCGATGGAGATTTCGATGGCAAAAGCAAACAGGCCCAGCATTGCGCTGGTCTTGGGCGGCGGCGCGCCCAACGCAACCTTGATGGCCGGCGCGCTGGTCGCGCTGATGGAGGCCGGCGTCGAATTCGACATCATCTCCACCTCCGGCGCCGGCGCCATTGTCGGCCTATTGTACGCGGCGCCGCGCACGGGCTCGCCGCTGGACAATTTACGCCGGCTGGCCGATCTAGGCGTATCCGATCCGATTTACCGGCTGCTGCCGATCAACTACAAAGTGTTCAACAAACCCGGCCCGGCCGCCGACCTGTGGCGCAGCTGGCAAAACCAGAATCCGCTGCTGCAGTCCATTCAGCAACAGGCGGACCAAGGCCCCTGGCAACGCCTGCTGGCGGATTGGACATCGCTGCTGCTGGCCACGCTCTGCCCCAGCGATCTGAGCCCCAACAGCCAAGGCCTGTGCGCGCACGTGCCCTTCATCGAGGAGATCGTGGATTTCGACCGCCTCAAGACCATTGCGCCGCAGTTTTACCTGAACGCGTACAACATCACCCTCGGCGAGATGCGTTGCTGGGACAAGAGCGAGATCGGCCACGAGCATTTCCTGGCCGCGCTGTCCTTTCCCTTCATCTACCCGCCTTATCCTCTGGCCGACGGCGACTACATCGAAGGCGCGGCCATAGACACGCTGAACTTCAAGCAGTTGTTCCGCGATCACCCTCATATCGACTACACCCTGGTGTTCGACGTGCTGGGCAGCGACAAGCTATTGCACCCGCCCCGCAGCCTGTACGACGCCTGGGTGCAATCCATCATCACCCCTCTGACCGAAATCGCGCGCGACGACCTGAAGCTGTTCGAGGCGCTGCACAACAAGGACGACCAAGGCCGGCCACGCACCGAGGTACTCAAGATCCAATTCGACAAGCTGATCGATCCGAAACGCCGCGCGGAAGAGTTGGACTGGTCGCACTCCAATCTATCCCAGCTGTATCAGATCGGCTATCAAGCCGGGCAGGACCTCCTCCGCCAACACCGAACCAAGCTGCTGGGCTAGGACGAGACGAGGCAACAAAAAGGGCTGCCTGACGGCAGCCCTTGACGCGCGGCTAAGCACTGACGACATCAATACCAGCTGATGCCCGCCTTCTCAGTGGAAACCACGGTGCCGGCCTCGCCCTTGACGATTTTCTCGATGTCCTCCAAGGCGCCGATCACCGCTTTCTTGCCGGTCAGGCGGGCGAATTCGCAAGCGGCCTCCACTTTCGGGCCCATCGAGCCGGCGGCGAAGCCCAGCTTGTCCATTTCGTCCGGATGCGCCTGTTTGATCGCTTTGGCTTCCGGCGTACCCCAACCGACGAACACGCTCTTCACGTCGGTGGCGATCACAAAGTAGTCCGCGTCGATTTCACGCGCCAGCAAGGCGGAGGCCAGATCCTTGTCGATCACCGCTTCCACGCCCACCAGCTTGTCGCCCTCGTACATAGTGGGAATGCCGCCGCCGCCGGCCGCAATCACCACCACGCCTTTTTCGATCAGCCATTTGATCGGGCGCATTTCGAAGATGCGCTTCGGTTTCGGGCTGGGCACCACGCGGCGGAAGTATTCGCCGTCGGCCTTCACCGTCCAGCCTTTTTCCGCCGCCAGCTTGTCCGCCTCTTCCTTGCTGTAAACCGGGCCGACGAACTTGGTCGGATTCTTGAAGGCCGGGTCCTTGGCGTCCACTTCGGTCTGGGTCAGAATGGTGGCGATCGGCACTTCGAAGGGCAGCACATTGCCCAATTCCTGCTCAACCATGTAGCCGATCATGCCTTCTGTCTGCGCCCCCAGCACGTCCAGCGGATAGGGCGTCACTTTTTCGTCCACGTGGCGGGCATAAGCGTCGTTCTGCAGGCCCAGCAGGCCCACTTGCGGCCCGTTGCCATGGCACATCACCAGGTTGTGGCCCAGCCGGGTCACGCCGGCCAGTTGTTCAGCGGCCACCTTGACGTTGGCGCGTTGATTGTCGGCGGTCATGGCCTCGCCGCGACGTTGCAGGGCATTGCCGCCCAGAGCTACGACGACTCGCATATTCTGTTCCTTTTTACTACCGCGCCCGCCGTTTAATGCCGCGTGCGCGCTTGAATATGAAACCGGCCAAGGTTCCCGGTCAGGGAAGCCTTGGCCGGCGGATCACTGGATGATGCTCAAGCGACTATCAGTCGCCCAGCGTGGACACCAGAATGGCCTTGATGGTGTGCATGCGGTTCTCGGCCTGTTCGAAAGCGATGCAAGCTTCGGACTCAAACACGTCCTCGGTCACTTCGATGCCGTTGGCCAGGTCCGGATACTGCGCGGCAATCTCCTTGCCCACCTTGGTTTCGCTGTTGTGGTAAGCCGGCAGGCAGTGCATGAACTTCACTTGCGGGTTTTCCGCGGCGGCCATCAGCGCGGCGTTCACTTGGTAAGGCTTCAGCAGCTTGATGCGTTCCGCCCAGACTTCGGCCGGCTCGCCCATGGACACCCATACATCGGTGTGGATGAAGTCCGTGCCTTTGACTGCAGCCTTGGCGTCTTCGGTCAGCGTGATGCGCGCGCCGGTCTTGACGGCGATTTCACGACACTGCGCCACCAGCTCGTCGGTAGGCCACAAATGCTTGGGCGCGCCGATACGCACGTCCATGCCCAGCTTGGCGCCGATCACCAGCAGAGAGTTGCCCATATTGTTGCGAGCATCGCCCAGATAGGTGTAGCGGATCTGGGAGATGGGCTTGTCGCTGTTTTCCCACATGGTCAGCACGTCGGCCAGCATCTGGGTCGGGTGCCATTCATCGGTCAGACCGTTGTAAACCGGCACGCCGGCGAATTTGGCCAGCTCGGTTTCCACCATGTGCTGGTCGAAGCCGCGGTATTCGATCGCATCGTACATGCGGCCCAGCACACGGGCGGTGTCTTTCATCGATTCCTTGATGCCGATTTGCGAACCGGACGGCCCAAGGTAAGTCACATTGGCGCCTTGGTCGTAGCAGGCCACTTCAAACGCGCAGCGGGTGCGGGTCGAGGTTTTTTCAAAGATCAGGGCGATGTTCTTGCCCTTCAGGTGCTGCTGTTCGGTGCCGGAATACTTGGCGCGCTTCAGGTCGCGGGCCAAGTCGAGCATGTAGCGGATTTCGCGCGGGGTGAAGTCCAGCATGCGGAGGAAGTTACGGTTGCGCAGATTGAAAGCCATGATATTGCTCCTGATTAGAGTCTGGGCAAGCCGGCCGTCGTTTCCGGGGAAACCGGCGGTCAACCTGTCTTTTTGCACATGAATCTT
Source organism: Chromobacterium fluminis (assembly GCF_011602385.1). NCBI lineage: Bacteria > Pseudomonadati > Pseudomonadota > Betaproteobacteria > Neisseriales > Chromobacteriaceae > Chromobacterium > Chromobacterium fluminis. The sequence continues at coordinate 78,117 of NZ_JAAOMA010000017.1, forward strand.
GAATTTCCCTCCCGGCCGCGCCCGCGGCCGGGACACTACGATTGAATTACAGTTTCACTTCGTCGCGAGTGATTGGGCAGGTCATGCAGTGACCGCCGCCACGGCCGCGGCCCAGCTCGGAAGCCGGAATCTCGATCACTTCCACTCCGTGCTCGCGCATCAGGCGGTTGGTGTAGGTGTTGCGGTCGTAGGCCACCACCACGCGGCGATCCAGCGCCACCACGTTGTTGCCGTCGTCCCATTGCTCGCGTTCGCGCTGGTAGGCGTCGCCGCCGGTCTGAATCACGCGAATTTCCTTGAGGCCAAGCGCCTGGCGCACCACTTCCACCAGATGCACGCCTTCATGGCGTTCGAAACGGACCTCGCCTTCGCGGTCGCCAACGTACATGCTGGTGCATGTGATGTCGTCCACCACGTCCGGGAACAGCGACAGCAGGTCAATGTCCAGGAAGCTGAACACGGTGTCCAAGTGCATCGCCGCGCGGGACTTCGGCATCTGGCAAGCGATCACGCGAGTGGCGCCGCCTTCCTTGCCCAGCACGCGCTTGGCCACTTGCACCACCGCCTGCGGGCTGGTGCGTTCGCCCATGCCGATCAGGACCACGCCGTTGCCGATAGGCATCACGTCGCCGCCTTCCAGCGTGGCCGCGCCATGCTCCTGGTCGCAATCGCCCCACCATACTTTCACCTTGCCGGCGAACATCGGATGGAATTTGTAGATGGATTGCAGGATCAGGGTTTCCTGACGGCGCGCCGGCCAGTACATCGGGTTCAGCGTCACGCCTTCATAGATCCAGCAAGACGGGTCGCGCTGGAACAGGCTGTTAGGCACCGGCGGCAGCACGAATTCGGACTGGTCCAGGTAGCCGCCAAACAGGCCTTTCGGGTCGAACGGCAGTTCGAACTTGGCGATGCCGCCCACCAGATGCTCGGCCAGTTGCGACGAAGGCATTTCATCCAGCCAGCTGCGCAGGTCGCGCAACATGCCGATACCTACGTTGTCGGCCTTGACCTTGCGGTCCAGGACCCAGGCGCGGGAGGCCTTGTCGTCCAATACTTTGGCCAGCGCATCGTGCACTTCCACCACCTCGATGCCGCGGGAGCGCATTTGCTCAACCATGTAGGCGTGGTCTTTCTGTGCGCGCTCTACCCAGATGACGTCGTCGAACAGCAGGCCGTGGCAGTTGTCCGGGGTCAGGCGCTTATGCGCCAGGCCGGGACGGCACACCATCACAGTTCGCAACTTGCCACACTCGGAATGAACACCAAACTTGGTCATGACAAACTCCTTAATGATATTGGGGGAGCTGGTGGAGGCCCGTGGATCTCGCGCGCCTCCGGTAATCTTCTTACTTCAACATCCGACTTAGAGCGTCAGCGCTCCGGTGAGCAACTCGTAGCCGGCGAACAAACCCGCCACCACGATCAGCGCAGCCAGTACCGCCTCGGGACCGGTGAACGCTTTCTCGCCGCGTTCCTTGCGAGCCCACAGGTAGAACAGCAGACCCGGGGCGTACAGCACCATCGACAGGAACAGATACTTCAGGCCGGCGGCGTAGATCAGCCAAACGCCGTAGACCGACGCGATCGTGGCGATACCGAACTCTTTGCCGCTGGACTCGCCCTGGGCGTAGCCTTCGCCGCGCTTGGCAACCAGCAAGGCGTAACCGGAGCACAACAGGTAAGGAATCAGAATCATCGAGGTGGCCAGCGACAGCAGCGCCAGGTAACCCGCGGAACTGAACAGAGTGATGATCAGGAACAGTTGGATCAGACCGTTGGTCAGCCACAGCGAGGCGGCCGGAGAGCCATTGGCGTTAGTGGTGCCGAATACCTTGGGCATCACGCCGTCCTTGCCCGCCAGGTAGGGCGCTTCGGAAGCCAGCAGCGTCCAGGCCAGCAACGCGCCGCCCACAGAGATCACCAGGCCGGCGTTCATCAGGTTGGCGCCCCAGGGCCCGATGGCTTTTTCCAACACATAAGCGGTGGACGGATTTTTCAGCGCGGCCAGTTCAGCCTGGGTCATTACGCCCAACGACAGCACCGACACCGCAACCAGCAAGGCGATGGTCAACAGGAAGCCAATCACAGTGGCCTTGCCCACTTCTTTCATGTTTTCCGCACGACTGGAGAACATCGACGCGCCTTCGATCCCGATGAACACCCATACCGTCACCAACATGGTGCTCTTGACTTGGTCGACAACCGAGCCGAGTTTGGCCGAGCCCCAGAAATCCAGGTTAAAGGTATCTACTTTGAAGGCGAAGACGACTAGCAGGATGAACAGCGCCAACGGCACCAATTTGGCCACGGTGGTGATGGTGTTGATGAAGGCCGCGCCGTGCACGCCGCGCAGCACCAGAAAGTGCAAGGCCCACAGCAGGATGGATGCGCAGACGATGGCGGTGGCGGTATTGCCCTCGCCGAACACTGGGAACCAGAAGGCCAGCGCCGAGAACATCACCACAAAGTAGGATACGTTGCCGATCCAGGCCGAAATCCAGTAACCCCAGGCCGAGTTGAAGCCCATGTAGTTGCCAAAACCCGCCTTGGCGTAGCCATAAACGCCGCCTTCAACTTCCGGTTTGCGGTTGGCCAGCATCTGGAAAGCGAATGCCAGAGTCAACATCCCGAAGAAGGTAATTACCCAACCGATCAAGATAGCGCCGGCTCCGGCCCCCGCCGCCATGTTCTGAGGCAGCGAGAAGATGCCGCCGCCGATCATGGAGCCCACCACCAGAGCGGTCAGCGCGCCAAGCTTGAGCTTGGGAGCGCCGCCGCCTTGGGTTTCAGTTTCCGTAGACATTTTCGTTCTCCGTGAGAGTACATTAACCTGCAAATCTGTTGTTATATAATTAAATTCTTATCATCTGAGACAATGGTATACCTCGGATTTAGTGATCGCCAGAACAGTCGAACATCCGTTTGACCTGCGTCAAATAGCTCACCCCTGCTCTATCTCACCCACAATGGCAATAGAACAAAAGCTTTATAGAACCCCCCCACAAGAATGACAAAATAATAAAATGTGCAGCGCACAAAATATTTACTTACTTTTCTTTTAACTAACTATTAATTATTGAATGCGTGGAACTTTGCGGGCGAAGATTCAAGAAGGGGATATTCCGGCAAGGAGAAATTCAGGATAAGCGCGCATCGCGCGTCAATTAAGCGATGAAAGAGAGCGGGATCAAGATCAAGGCGCAAAAAAAAGTGGATGCGGCCCACCACCGCATCCACCAACACACACATCAAGAGGATAAATACATGCTTTTTGCTCAGGCGCTTACTCTGGCTTTTTCACGTTCTTGAAAATCGCCACCAGAGCGCCTAGCACCACCAAGGTGGTCACCACAATGGTCACCAAGCTTAAAATGCCGACATCGTCGGAGAGAAGCAGAGTCAGAAGTTCCATCGCCACTCCTTTTCCGGGGCCACGCCCCATATAGGTTTCTTGACCCTCATCTTAGCCAGTTGGGGCGTCCACCCATTGACCCAAATCAAATGGCATGACCTGCAAATTTGATGCAAGGCAAATAAAAAGCCCCTGGCTCTCGCCAGGGGCTCATTTCCTAAAAATCAGCAACTTATATCATTACAGTTGCTCGCAAAGCGATACAGTTCGGATCAGTTCCGTCTCAAAAATCGGCGCACGTCATTCATGTCGCGCCGATGCGCTCACTTGCTGCCGCCCATATCCTTGGACAGGAAGAACGCGTCTGAGAAGAATTCGTCCTCCGGCAAGCCGCGCTCGCGCGTGAAGCTACCGTGCGCGGCCTCCACCATCAGCGGCGCGCCGCAAGCGTAAACCTGATAGCCGGACAGATTTTCGAAATCCTCCAGCACCGCCTGATGAACAAAGCCTGTGCGACCCGCCCAGTCGTCTGTCGGCAGCGCGTCGGACAATACCGGTATGAAGGTGATGTTGGGATTCTGCGCCTGCCAAACGCCGGCCAGCTCCGCCATATAGAGGTCGGCCTTGGTCCGCGCGCCCCAGTAGAACACCATCTCGCGCTGGATGCCGCTGTGGATCGCGTGCTCGATAATGCCCTTGACCGGCGCGAAACCGGTGCCGCTGGCCACGAAGAGGATAGGCTTGTCGGAATCCTCGCGCAGGAAGAAGGAGCCCAAGGGCCCCTTGAAGCGCATGATCTCGCGCTCCTTCATCTGGCTGAACACATAGTCGGAGAACGAGCCGCCGGGCTGATGACGGATATGCAGCTCTAGAAAATCGTCGTCATGCGGCGCATTGGCGATGGAGAAGCTTCGCTTCTTGCCGTCCTTCATCAGGATGTCAATGTATTGACCAGCCTTGAACTGCAAGCGCTCCGATACCGGCAGCTTGAGCTTGAGCACCGCCACGTCGTGGATTTTTTCGATTTTCTCTACACGGCACGGCAAGGTCTTGATCTGGATATCGCCGGCTCCGGCCACTTCGCGAGCCTCGATGGTGATGTCGCCCTGAGGACGGGAACAACAGAACAGCGCCAGGCCCTGGGCGCGTTCGGCCTCGGTCAAGGCTTTCTCCTGGAAACCATCCTGACTCACTTCGCCTTCCACTACCTTGCCTTTGCAGGCGCCGCACGCGCCGTCGCGGCAGCCGTAGGGCAGGCCCACTCCCTGACGCAACGCCGCTTCCAATACGGTTTCATGCGGCTCGACGCCAAATGTATGCCCGCTGGGGAGCACTTTCACCTGCGCTGTCATCTGTTTCCTCTACTCAATATCTGGCTAAAATGCACATCATGCGAACCTTGATGATCATCGGCGCCGGCGATGTCGCGCGCCGCGCTTTGCCGGAACTGACCCGCCGCTGGCGAGTGCTGGCGCTATGCCGCTCGAGCGCGAGCGCCGAAGCGCTGCGCCGCCAGGGCGTCACGCCCATCCGGGGCGATCTGGACGACCCCGTCACTCTGCGCCGATTGGCCGGCCTTGCCGACGATCTGCTGCTGACCGCTCCCCCCCAGGAAACCGGCCGCAAGGACTTGCGCATGCGCAAGTTGTTGTCTGCGTTGGCAAAAGGTTGCAGGATACCACAGCGTCTAGTCTATATCAGCACCAGCGGCGTGTACGGCAACGCCGACGGGGCTTTGCTGGACGAAGGCGCCCGTCTCCGCCCGCACAACGACCGCGCCTTGCGCCGCTTGGACGCCGAAACCCAATTGCGAAGCTTTGCCGCAGCCCACGGCAGTCAACTGACCGTGTTGCGCGCGCCGGGCATCTACGCCGACAACCGCCTGCCGCTGAGCCGCTTCGCCTCGCAAACGCCGCTGATTCGCCCGGAAGAGGACAGCTGGAGCAATCACATCCACGCCGACGACCTTGCCGCCGCCTGCGTGGCCGCATTGCGGCAATGTCGCGGCGGTCCGCGCGTCTACAACGTCAGCGACGATCAGCCGCTGCCGATCAGCGAGTGGTATCGCCGGCTCGCCGCCACGCTTGGCCTGGCCTTGCCGCCCTTGCTGCCGCGCGAGGAAGTCCGCGCCCGGGTCTCCGCTGGTCTATGGTCTTATATGATGGAGTCCAGGCAGTTGGACAACCGGCGTTTGCGCCGGGAATTGCTGCCGGAACTCCGCTGGCCCGACACCGCCGTCTACCTGGCGGCGCTGGCCCAAGCGCCGGAACGCATCGCCGTCGCGCTCGCCTCGGCGGCCAAGATTCGGTAACATCGCGGTTTTTTTGAGTTTTCAGCAGGCTTCTCTATGGAAAATCCGGCATTTCAACGCGCCATCCGCAGCTTCGTGCTGCGCCAAGGCCATCTGTCTCCCGGCCAGCAACGCGCGATGGACGAAGGCATGCCGCGCTGGGGCATCGAATACCGCCCCGAGCGCATCGATCTGGAGCAGGCCTTCGGCCGCGCCGCGCCCAAAATTCTGGAGATCGGCTTCGGCATGGGCGGCGCCACCGCCGAAATCGCCGCCGCCAATCCGGGTCAAGACTACCTGGGCGTGGAGGTGCACTCTCCCGGCGTCGGCAATCTGTGCAAGCTGATCGCGGAAAAGGAATTGAACAATCTGCGCATCATCCGCCACGACGCGGTGGAAGTGCTGGATCACATGCTGGCCGACGGCAGCCTGGACGGCGTGCATATTTTCTTCCCCGACCCCTGGCACAAGAAACGCCACAACAAGCGGCGCTTGATCCAGGCGCCGCTGGTGGAGAAGCTGATCACCAAGCTCAAGCCGGGCGGCTACCTGCACGCCGCCACCGACTGGGAAGACTACGCCATGCAAATCATGGACGTGTTCAGCAGCCAGCCGCAGCTGGCCAATACCGCCGATGGCTACGCGCCTCGTCCGGACTACCGTCCGCTGACTAAGTTCGAGGCCCGCGGCATCAAGCTGGGCCACGGCGTGTGGGACGTGATTTTCCGCCGCCGCTGATCGCCTCCCATGCCCGCCGCAAGCAGCGGGCATCAGCGCCGGTTCAAAGTCTCTCAGAACGTGTTTACGATCTCGCGAGCTAAGGTGAGACAAGGCTAAAACAGCTGAGAAAGCGGAGTGTACACACGGTACATGAGCATTTCGAAGCCGTTTTCAACGCCGTATCGCCGACGCGCAGCAGATCGTAAACAGGTTCTCAGCCGCCTCGCGGCAGCAAGGCCTCGATATCCTCCAGCAATTCGTGCGGCTCCACCGCCGGCTCGTAACGCTTTACCACCCTTCCCTTGGCATCAATCAGGAATTTGGTGAAGTTCCACTTCACCGGGTGCGGATGGGTGGAGTCAGCCTGAGTCAGCCAGCGCCACAGCGGATGAGCCCGCGGCCCGTTGACCTCCACCTTCGCGAACATGGGGAAATCCACCTCGAAGCGCGTCCGGCAAAAACGCTCGATCTCGGCCTCGTCGCCCGGCTCCTGGCCGCCGAACTGATTGCAAGGGAATCCCAGCACAGCCAGTCCGCGGCCGCCCAAGCCTTGCTGCAAGTCCTGCAAGCCGGCGTACTGCCGGGTGTAGCCGCACTCGCTGGCGGTATTCACCACCAACGTCACTTGGCCGGTGTAGGCCGACAGCGGCTGTTCGCTGCCGTCTATGCGCGCGGCGGTGAAGTCGTAAAGCGTGGTCATGGCCACCTCCGTCTCGTATAATGAGCGCTCCCGAGAATCCACTCAGGCACTATCCGAATGTTGTTCAATCCCAGCCGGCAGGACGCCCGGCGCTTCTTCTTCGACACCTGGCAGAAATCCAAATCCAGGACGGACTTGTCCGATCTGGAAAAAATGGTGCTCCCCATTCTTATAGACCACCCGGAGTATCACGCCATTCTGGATCGGCCGGAACAGTATATGGAACAGGAGTGGACTCCGGAAATGGGCCAGAGCAATCCCTTCCTCCACCTGGGCCTGCATGTGGCTATTGAGGAACAACGCTCCATCGACCAGCCCTTCGGCATCCGCTCGCTGTACGCACAGCTGGCGCTGCGCCACGGCAGCGAACATCTGGCGCAGCACGCGATGATGGATTGTCTCGGCGAGATGATCTGGCACGCTCAGCGTCATGGCGGCGGCCCGGACGTGAATCGCTACATCGGCTGTATTCGCGGCAAGTTGGGCATGGGGGCGGAGGGGCAACTCCGCATCAACCCCAACGACATCCCGGACTGACGCCGCACGCCCGACAAGCGCTTCCCATGACCAACGCCCGGTTCCGCCGGGCGTTTTGCATTGCCTGGCGACAGGCAAAAAAAGAGCCGTGGGGGGAAACCCTCCACGGCGATCAAGCGGGGCAGCTCGTACTGGCAAAGCCAGAAGAGCATCCTCATGCTATTCCCACAATAAACAAAATGCAAATAGTTTTTTAACAGTTAACAACAAATAAAATATTAAATCATTTATATAAATATTATATTTAAGATGAATCATCAAAAAAGCCGGCCTTAGCCGGCTTGAAGCCTCAAATAGGCGCGCCTCACAACAAACGATTGCGCTCTATGCCCGCGACAAAGGCCGCGATATTGTCCACCAGCTGTGCGGCCAGACGCTCCATCGCCTGCCGGCTGGCCCAACCCACATGAGGGGTGACAATCAAATTGGGCAAGCGGGTTTTCAACAGAGGATTGCCATGAACCGGCGGTTCTTCGCTCAGCACATCGAAACCGGCGCCGCCCAGTTGCCCATATTTCAGCGCGGCCACCAGGTCCTCCTCGTTAACCAGGCCGCCGCGCGCGGTATTGATCAGCAAGGCGCCGGGCTTCATCAAAATCAGTTCCGGCTGGGCGATCAAGTCCCGGGTGTCCTCGGTCAATGGACAATGCAGCGAAATCACATCGGCCTGCGCCAGGGCCTCGGCAAAAGCCACATGCCCGGAACGCAGCTCCTTGGCGCCTTTGCGCTCGACGAACAACACCTGCATGCCAATCGCGCCGGCCATCTCCGCCAGGCGCAGGCCAATGCCGCCCGCGCCGACAATGCCCAAGGTCGCGCCCCGCAAATCGCGGATCGGCGCGCCGAAATGGCAGAACTGCCTCGATTGCTGCCACACCCCGGCGGCGACGTCGCGCTGATAGGCGGGTAGGTTCTTGGCCAGGGCCAGCATCAGGGTCAGCGCGTGTTCGGCCACGGTGTCGTCGCCGTAATGGCGGATGTTGCAGACGGCGATGCCCAGCTCGCGACAAGCGTCCAGATCGACATGGTTGTAACCGGTGGCGGCCACCGCCACCAGCTTCAGCCCGGGCAGTTGCTCCAGGGTTTCCCGCCGCAACGGCACCTTGTTGGTGATGACGATATCCGCCCCCGAGCAATTCATCGCCGCGTCTTCGACGCTGGTGGAGGGGAACTCGTGATATTCGGACGGGAACGGCAAAAGCGGAACCGGGACAGGCAAGCTGTCCCGGTCAAGAAACACGACGGAGTGGGTCATCAGCTATTCAGTCATCTCTCGAAAGTGATCAAATCGCGGTAAGCATGCCAGCTGGCCAGCGCCAGAACCGGCATGATGATGATCAGGCCCAGGAAATAAGTCACAAAGCCCACCGCGCTCAGCGCCACAATGATAGCCGCCCATATGCCCATCGTCAGCAGATTCTTCAGCACCGCCTGCACGCTGGCGATCATCGCGGTGACGGTGTCCACCTCCTTATCCAACATCAAGGGAATGGAGACCACGCTAACCGAGAACACCACCTGGGCAAACAGGAAGCCCACCGCGAAGTAGGCCACCAGGAAGGCGACATTGTCCGGGTTGAAGGCGTTGGCCACAATGTCGTTCAAGGACGGCAAGGCGGCAGTGTCGTAGAACAGCGCGAACATCAGCAAGGACACCCGGAACCAACCGAACACCAGCACCGCCAGCAAGGCCGCGTACAAGGTAAAAGCCGGCAAGTTGACGCGCCAGGCCGCCATGCTGTGCGCCAGCTTGACCCGCCCATGACCGTCGAAAGCCTCCATCTGCTTGGCGATGTCGTATAGGCCTATCGCCAAAAAGGGGCCGGCCAACAGGAAAATGGTGGCGAAGGTGATAATCAGTTCAGGAGAGTGCTCGGAGTACAAGGTCAGCAAATACCCCATCAACACGAATACCGCGCCGTAAAACAGGCAGTCGGCCGGGGCTTTTTGAAAATCGCGGAAGCCTTTTTTCAGCCATTGCAACGGCCGGGAGGTTTCCACCTTGCGCGCAACCGGGCGATCGCGCGGGATATCGTGAGTCGCGTCCATGACAAATCCCCCTCAAGGATACGATGCGAGGCAGCCCCCGCATCCTTACCGTTATACGCCACGCGTCGCAAAACACAAGCTGGCCGTCCGGCTGCTATAATCCCGCGATTGCCACGGCCCTTGGCGCGCGCCGCGCTTCGCGCCGCCGGGCCGGGCCTCATCCCGCGCTTGCGCGAAAGGACATCTCATGAGCGAACTGATTATCGAAGAACTGGCGATCGGCGACGGCGCCGAAGCCGTCAGCGGCCAGGAAGTCACCGTGCACTACACTGGCTGGCTGACCGACGGCACCAAGTTCGATTCCAGCAAGGACCGCTTCCAGCCGTTCAGCTTCCCGTTGGGCGCCGGCTATGTGATCAAGGGCTGGGACCAAGGCGTGGCCGGCATGAAAGTGGGCGGCAAGCGCAAACTGACCATTCCGGCCGAGCTGGGCTACGGCGCGCGCGGCGCCGGCGGCGTGATTCCTCCCAACGCCACTCTGGTGTTCGAGGTGGATCTCTTGCAAGTGGGTTGAACCCCAGCTGCGCAAGGACGTAAAAAAAGCTTCCCCAGGGAAGCTTTTTTCATTGGATGGCGCGAGCTTATTTCTTCACGCACTGATGCTGACGACGGCGACGCATCCAGACGAAGGCCACGCCCAGCAGCAAGGCGGCCACCACCGCCAGAATGCCGGCCTGCCCGCGGTGCACCATGGTCATCAACCACTCGCGGTTGGCGGCGCCGTAATAGCCGAGATACACCCACACCGGCACCGAGATCAGCGCGGCAAAGCCGTCCATCACCAGAAAGCGCCAGTAGGAAATACGGCGGGTCATGCCGGCGGTGATAAAGATGGGAGAGCGCAGTCCCGGCAGGAAACGGGCGACGAACAGTACCCAATTGCCGTACTTTTCGAACTTTTCCTGCACCGCTTCAAAACGCTCCTGAGTCAGGATGCGCGCGATGGGCCGGAACTTCAGCACCCGGTTGCCGAACACGCGCCCGGCGGTGAACATGATGCCGTCTCCGGCCAGCACCCCGGCCATGCCGACGAGAAACATCCAATGCACATTGGTGTAGCCTAGGCCGGAAATAATGCCTCCGGCCACCAAGGTAATGTCTTCGGGGATCGGCACGCCGAAACCGCATACCAGCAACACGGTGAATACGGCGACGTAGCCGTAGCCAGTGAAAAAATCGAGAAGTATTTGCAGAGTGTCCATTTTATTCCGCTTGCCGCCATGTCTCCGTTCAGGACGATCCTGGCGCGGCTGCGTTATCGGGGTACATCACCAGGGGCTTATAATAGCACACCTCCAACGCAGACTTTCTTGACATGACTCGCCCTATCCAGGTGGAAATCCACCGCGCCGCCATCCGCCACAACTACCTGCTTTCCCGCGCCCAGGCCCCTCAATCCAAGGCATACGCCGTGCTCAAGGCCAATGCCTACGGCCATGGACTGCTGGACGCGATCCAAGCCTTGGCCGATGTCGCCGACGGTTTCGCCCTGCTCAATATCGAGGACGCCGTCCGCTTGCGCGAAGCCGGCGTCCAACAGGACATCGTACTGCTGGAAGGCGCTTTCGACGCCGAGGAAGCCGCGGCGATGGCGCATTACCGGCTAGGCGGCGCGGTACATTCCCAACAACAGATAAGCTGGCTGGCCAAAGGTTCCGCCAAACAGCCGGTTTCCGTCTGGCTCAAGATCAACAGCGGCATGAACCGGCTGGGCTTCACCCCGGCGGAAGCCCCCGCCGCGCTGGCGCAATTGCACGCTCAGCCCGGCGCGCGCGTCGATGCGCTGATGACCCACTTCGCCACCGCCGACGACGACTACGGCGTCGCCGAGCAATGGGGGCGCTTCCAGCCCTTGATTGCGCCCAGCGCGCTGCCGGTCAGCGCCGCCAACTCCGCCGCGCTGTTCCGCCACCCGCATACCCACGGCGCCATCGTGCGCCCCGGCATCGTGCTCTACGGCTGTTCGCCCTTCGCCGACATCGACGCCGCCGGCCTGGGCCTACAGGCGGCGATGACGCTGAGCAGCCGCGTCATCGCGGTGCAAAGGGTGCCGGCCGGCGACGCCGTCGGCTACGGCCGCCGCCTGGTGGCCGAACGCGACATGCGAGTCGGCATCGTCGCTTGCGGCTACGCCGACGGCTATCCGCGCATCGCCGACAACGGCACGCCGGTCGCGGTGGATGGCCTGCCCAGCGGCATCGTCGGCCGGGTATCCATGGACATGCTGGCGGTGAACCTGAGCGCTCTGCCCCAGGCCGGCATTGGCAGCCGGGTTGAACTGTGGGGCCCTCAAGTGCCGATAGAACAAGTCGCCGCCGGCGCGGGCACCTTGGGCTACGAACTGATGTGCGCAGTGGCGCCGAGAGTGCCGCGCCTCGTTAAAAACTGAATCCAGCGCAGCCAGCCGCAGGCGGCCAACACACCCAAGACCGCGCCGCTCCAATGCGCCGACGTCAATACCGGCTCGCCGCCGCTCCAGTTACCCGGAAATAGGCTTTGCCAAACCAGCCGGGCCAGCAGGGCGGCCAGCCACAAGCCGCGCCAGCGGGGCTGCGTCAGGGCCAGCGCCGCCCACCAGCAATAAACCAGGCCGGACGCGCCGACAAAGGCCTGCGGCGTCGGCCACAGCCACTGCATTACTGCGATTAGAGGCGGCGCCGCCAGCACCAACCCCAGCAGCAACGACGCCCGGTCCCGCCCCAAGCAGGCCAGCACCGCCAGCGCCGCGCTGTTGAGGCAGGCATGACGCGCGTCGGCGTGCACCCAGCCGCCGCTCAGCGCCCGCCACCACTCCTCGGCGTTCCACGGCTCGAAACGCCACGCCAACGCCGCCGCGCCCCAGGGCGCGGCCAGCGGCAGCAGGACGGCGAGGCCCAAACCCAGCTGCAGCCGGCCGGCCAAGGCCTTCAGCGCTTGCGGCGCCACAGCGCCGTCGCCCCCAACGCGCCCAAGCCCAGCAACAGAGCCAAGCCGCCTTCATCCGCAGCCGCCACCGCGTTGCCGCGACGCGCCACGTCGACGTACAAGGGATCATGGTCCGAAGAACGATAAGCGTCCGCCGCGTAGTATTTCTGTTGCTGCTCCGCGCTCTTGAACTCGCTGCTGTATTCCAGCGCCGTCGGCTCGTCGGCGTTGATATGCCACTCGCCGGCGGCCAGCACCATGGAGCTCAGCGGCTTGTCGGCCAAGGCATGGTCCAGGTTGCCGAATTCACCGTTGAATACATAGGAATAGGCGTCGCGGCTCCAGCGCGCCAGCAGATTGTTGAAGCCGGCGCTTTCAAAGGCGCGGATCGGATCTTCCTTGGCGTAGGAATTCATATCGCCCAGCAACAGCATGCCGTCGTTAGGGCCGGGCTGCGGACGGGTGGCGTACCACGCCATCAGATCGCGCACCGCCTGCACCCGGGTCAGATTGCAATTACCCTGGCCGTCGCCCTTATCCACATCCGCCTGTCCGTCCACCACCAGGTCCGCGCAGCTGCTGCCTTTGGACTTCAGATGGTTGACCGCCACGGTGACCCGGGTCTTGCTCTTGGCGTCCAGCACAAAGGTCTGCAACAAGGCCGGCCGGTTCTTCTGCGGATTGCCCACCACCCTTACCTCGGCCTTGCCTTCCGCCGTCACCACGGTCGGACGGTAGATCAGCCCCGTGGTGATCGCGTCGCTGCCCACTTGCGGCAGGCCGGGGTTGGCGAATTGGTATTGCTTGGGCTGGGGCTGGCCCTGGTTCAACGCATTAACTAGGTCCTGGATCGCCGAGTAGCGGTCGAAGCCATCATTCTCGATTTCCATCAGGCCCACTACATCAGCGTCCAGTTGACGGATCGCGGCCACGATCTTGGCGCGCTGGCGCTCGAAATCCTGCAGAGTCTTGGCGCCGCGCGGCGTTGGGAAACCCTTGCCCTGGCCGTCGCCATTGAAGAAGTTGAGCACATTGAAACTGGCGAAACGCACGCTTTCCAGCTGACGCTTCGGCGCGCCGGGGCGCGGATTGCCGGCCGTCACGCGCGGCGCGGCCAGCGGCTGCAGCCGATATTTGCCGAAGGCGTAGCTGACCACGCCGGTCACGCCGTCCAGACGGTCGCCGCTGCGCAAGGTCTGGCTGGCGGAGAGGCCGCCGGGCGCCGGCAGCCAGGCATTGGCGTTTTGGATCTGCAAGCCGTCGTCCAGGGTCAGCTTGTCCAATTGATTGGCCTCGGTCAGCGCCTTGGCTTCGGCGCTGCCGGGCAGAAAGCGCTGGGTGGCGGTCCACAGCCGCGGCTGGCTGGATAGCGTCAGTTCGCCGTAGCGGCCATAGTCGTAATTGGCGGCGACGTAGACAGGACCTTCCAGGCGCACTGCCATGCCGGCTAGCGCCTCCAGCTGGGCGCTGGACTTCAAGGGCAGCCGCAGGCTGGCGTAGGTCAGCGGCTCGCGGTAGGCGCACTGCTCCACCGCGGCGATAGTGGTCGGGGTGATCTGGGTCTCGCTGGCGGCGTCGCCCTTGCGGCTGTACTCGGACACCTTGCCGGTGACGCGCACCACGTCGCCGGGCTTAAGCGCCGGCGCGGCCAGATTGCCGAGGAAGACGAACACGCCTTCCGAAGTGGCCGGGTCCGCGTCCTGGTCCCGCGCTTCTTCTTGCAAGTAGAAACCACGCAGTTGGCCGGCTCCGGTGAAGGCGCCGCTGACAACGCCCTCCACCGTGACGGTCTTGCCCTGCATCGGACTGCCGACGGCGCGGCCCTGCACCTCATGGATCAAAGTGGCGCCGGCGGCGCCGCAAGCGGCCTGGGCCAGGGCCGGAATCGCCAACGCCACTGCCATGGCGATGGGGCTCAGCGCTTTGAATGCGTTTGCTGTCTTCATTGTCTGGGTTCATCACGAGCGTAAGGAGCGCTGATTCTAACCAGTGCGCAATGACAAAAAGATGTCATTAGATACAGTTGCACGCAAAGTCGCTATCTGTATGTTTCACCTGAAAACAGTAAGCTCCGCTTCTTTTCAAATTCAGGCAATAAAAAAACGCCAAACAAACAATGTATGGCGTTTTCATGCTGATGCCGGCGCTAGCCGGCTGTCGCGATCAGGCGACGCTCTGGATCGCCGCCGCAATGGACTGCGCCCACTGATCGGCCAGCGCCTTGTCGTCGGCTTCCACCATCACCCTCACCACCGGCTCAGTGCCGGATGGACGCAACACCACGCGGCCGCGGCCTTGCAAGGCCTGCTCGGCGGCGGCCAGGGATTCCGCGGAAGCGCTCTTCCAATCGCAACCGTTGTGGCGAACATTAATCAGCGTCTGAGGATACGGCTGCCAGTCGCTGCAGGCGTCGGCCAGGCTCATGCCCAGATCGGTCAGGCTGGCCAGCACTTGCAGGCTGGAAATGATGCCGTCGCCGGTAGAGTGGCAGTCCAGGCACAAGATATGGCCGGAGGCTTCGCCGCCCACCTGCCACCCTTTGCCATGCAGCATTTCCAACACATAGCGGTCGCCCACCTTGGCGCGGCCAAACTCCACGCCCTGTTTGTTCAGCGCCAGCTCCATCGCCAGATTGGTCATCACCGTGCCGACCACGCCGCCCTTGAGCTCGCCCCTGGCCGCGCGCGCCTTGGCAATCACATAGATCAGCTGATCGCCGTCGTATACGGTGCCTTCGCGGTCCACCATGATAAGACGGTCACCGTCGCCGTCCAGCGCGATGCCGTAATCGGCATGGTGCTCCAGCACCGCCACCTGCAAGGTCTTGGGATAGGTGGCGCCCACCTTCTCGTTGATGTTGTAGCCGTCCGGCTCGCCGCCTATGGTCACCACCTCGGCGCCCAGTTCATGGAACACCTTGGGCGCGACGTGGTAGGTGGCGCCGTGGGCGCAATCCACCACCAACTTCAAGCCCTTGAGATCGCGATCGTTGGGAAAGCTGCTTTTGCAAAACTCGATGTAGCGCTCTACCGCGCCTTCGATGCGGCGCACCCGGCCCAATTCCTCGGACGGATTGGTCGCCATCGGCTGCTCCAGCATCGACTCGATTTCCAGCTCAATGGCGTCGTCCAGCTTCTTGCCGCCTTCGGCGAAGAACTTGATGCCGTTATCCTGGAACGGATTGTGCGAAGCGGAGATCATCACCCCGGCCTCCAGGCGCAGCGCGCGGGTCAGGTAAGCAATGCCCGGCGTCGGCAACGGGCCGGTCAGCAGCACATTGACGCCGGCGGCGGAAAAACCGGCTTGCAGCGCCGCTTCCAGCATATAGCCGGAAATCCGGGTGTCCTTGCCGATCAAAACCGTGGGACGATGCGCCTTGTCGTGGTCGACCAATACGCGGCCGGCGGCATAGCCCAGTTTCATCACGAATTCAGGCGTGATCGGGAATTGACCGACCTCGCCGCGCACGCCATCGGTGCCAAAGTATTTACGGCTCATGTTTTTCTCTCGAATCCGGCCGGCTTCTGGCCAACCGCTGTAATCGCTACGCCGGCTATTGTGCGCCAGACACCACTATCAGTTCAAACTTTCCAAAGCGCCCAGCACTTGCAAGGCCTGACGGGTGGCCTTGACGTCGTGCACGCGAATGATGCGCGCGCCGCGACGCGCCGACTCCAACGCCGCAGCCACGCTGGCGCCCAGCCGCTCCGCCGGCGCCGCTTCGCCGGTGATCGCGCCCAGCATGGATTTGCGGCTCAAGCCCACCAACAACGGCGCACCGGCGGCGCGTTCAATCTCCGGCAAGCCGCGCAGCAAGGCCAGGTTGTGTTCCAGCGTCTTGCCAAAACCAAAGCCGGGATCAACCAGCAGCCTGTCGCGGGCGATGCCGGCGTCCAGACACAACTGGACGCGGCGAACCAGGTAGCCCGCCACTTCAGCCGCCACATCCGCGTACTCCGGCCGATCCTGCATCGTGTCCGGGTTGCCCTGCTTGTGCATCAGGCAAACCGCGACGTCGGCAGCCGCCATCAGTTCCAACGCGCCCGCGTCTTCCAGCGCCGACACGTCGTTGACCAAATCCACCGCGCCCAAGGCCAACGCTTCGCGCATCACCGCCGCGCGGCGGGTATCCAGCGACAGCGGCGCGCCGATGTCGCGCAGACGCTCCAGCACCGGCAGCACCCGCTCCATCTCTTGCTCCGGACTGACATGGGGAGCGTTGGGTCGCGTAGATTCGCCTCCGATATCGAGGATGGCCGCGCCCTCCTCCAGCATCCGCTCGGCGTGGCGCAGCGCCTGTTCCAGGCCGTTGAAACGGCCGCCGTCGGAAAAGGAGTCAGGGGTGACGTTCAGAATGCCCATCACCAAGGGACGGGACAGATCGAGCGTGAAGCGCCCGCATTGCAAAGAGGGTTTCATGATCTGGCTACACTATGGAGAGGAAGAAATGAGAACGGATTGTCGCAAAAAAGCCGGGCAAGCCCTTCAAGGCTTGCCCGGCTTCGTGACGGAGAGACTCAGACTTCCTGAGCCGGATCCGAGGTCGCCTCGGCGGCCGGCGGAGTCGGCTTGTCTTCCTGCGGCTTGGCCGCGAAACCGGCGCCCGGCTTGGGCGGGCGCGGCGGCTTGCCGTCCATCAGGTCGTTGATCTGATCCGCATCGATGGTTTCCCATTCCAGCAGCGCGGCGGTCATCGCCTCCACTTTGTCGCGGTTCTCTTCCAGCAAGCGGCGCGCCAGCGCGTATTGCTCGTCGATAATGCGGCGGATTTCAGCGTCCACCTGCTGCATGGTGGCTTCGGACAGATTCTTGTGGGTAGTGATGGAGCGGCCGAGGAAGACTTCGCCCTCGTTCTCGCCGTACACCATCGGGCCCAGCTTGTCGCTCATGCCGTAACGGGTCACCATGTCGCGCGCCATTTGCGTGGCGCGCTCGAAGTCGTTGGAAGCGCCGGTGGTCATCTGATTCATGAACAGCTCTTCCGCGATGCGGCCGCCGAACAGAATGGCGACGCGATCCAGCAGATAACCGCGGTCATAAGCGAAACGGTCCTGCTCCGGCAACTGCATGGTCACGCCCAATGCGCGGCCGCGCGGGATGATGGTGACCTTGTGCACCGGATCCGCCTTGGGCAAGAGCTTGGCCACGACGGCGTGGCCGGACTCGTGGTAAGCGGTGTTGCGCTTCTCTTCGTCGGTCATCACCATGCTGCGGCGCTCCGCGCCCATCATGATCTTGTCCTTGGCGGACTCGAGATCCTCCATGTCTACCAGGCGCTTGTTGCGGCGCGCAGCGAACAGGGCGGCTTCGTTGATCAGGTTGGCGAGGTCGGCGCCGGAGAAACCCGGCGTGCCGCGCGCGATCACCTCGGCGTTGACGTCGGCGGCGATCGGCACCTTGCGCATGTGCACGCCCAGAATCTGTTCGCGGCCGCGAATATCCGGCAGTGGCACCACCACCTGCCGGTCGAAACGGCCCGGACGCTGCAAGGCCGGGTCCAGCACGTCCGGACGGTTGGTCGCGGCGATCACGATCACGGTGGAATTGGTGTCGAAACCGTCCATTTCCACCAGAAGCTGGTTCAGCGTCTGTTCGCGCTCGTCGTTGCCGCCGCCGAGGCCAGCGCCGCGTTGACGCCCCACCGCGTCGATCTCGTCGATGAAGATGATGCACGGCGAGTTCTTCTTGGCCTGCTCGAACATGTCCCGTACGCGGGCCGCGCCCACGCCGACGAACATTTCAACGAAGTCGGAGCCGGAAATGCTGAAGAAGGGCACCTTGGCCTCGCCAGCGATGGCCTTGGCCAACAAGGTCTTGCCGGTACCGGGCGAGCCGGCCAGCAGGACGCCGCGCGGAATGCGGCCGCCCAAGCTCTGGTAGCGGGAAGGGTCTCGCAGATAATCGACGATCTCCTTCACTTCTTCCTTGGCCTCGTCGCAACCGGCGACGTCGGAGAAAGTAACGGTATTGGCGTCCTGATCCAGCATTCTGGCCTTGCTCTTGCCGAAGGAGAACGCGCCGCCCTTGCCGCCGCCCTGCATCTGACGCATGAAGAACACCCATACGCCGATCAGCAGCAGCATCGGGAACCAGCTGATGAAAATATTCATCAGCATCGACGGTTCTTCTTCCGGCTTGGCTGAGAAACGGACGTTGTTCTTGATCAGGTCGTCGACCAGTTGCGGGTCGTAAGGCGCGTAGGTGCTGAACGCGGAGCCGTCGGTCAGCTTGCCTTTCAGCCATTGCCCGCGCAGCGGGTGGCCTTCTATGGTCAGGGACTGGACCTTGCCGGACTCGACATCGCTGATGAACTGCGAATATTCAAGCTGATTTTGGGTATCCTGACGCTTGTTGAACTGATTGAATACCGTCATCAGTACCAAACCGATGATGACCCATATCGCGATGTTTTTGCCGATATTGTTCACGAGTGGCGGACTCCTCTGTGCCCTGACTTTTTGGTTGCTTGTCTAGATATTTGCTTTGATTGTACGCCGCGAGCCACTTTATGTCAGCGTCGCCCTTTGCCCAGCAGGTAAATTTCGCTGGAACGGTCGCGCGACGCTTTCGGCTTGCGGGTGACTACCTCGTCGAACAGCTCGCGCATGGACTTGAGATAGGCTTGGAAATCGCTGCCCTGGAACACTTTGACGAGAAAATGTCCGCCAGGTTTCAAGTGATCTCGCGCAAATTCCAACGCCAGTTCGCACAGCAGAAAACTCCTGGCCTGGTCGATGGCGCTCATGCCTGACATATTGGGCGCCATATCGGAAATTACAAGGTCCAATTCGCGGCCGCCAAGCAATTGCACGAATTGCGCCAGCACTTCCTCTTCGCGGAAGTCGCCTTGAATGAAGTCGACGCCGGGCACCGGATCCATGTCCAGAATGTCAAGCGCGAACACCTTGCCACTGTCGCCGACGATGCGCGCCGCCACCTGCGACCAGCTGCCGGGGGTGGAACCGAGGTCGGCCAGCACCGTGCCGACACCGATCAGCTTGTCCTTGTCGTTGATTTCCAGCAGCTTGTACGCAGCGCGCGCGCGGTAGCCGTCTTTCTGCGCCTGATTGACGTAGGGATCGTTGACGTGTTCCTTCAGCCAGCCATTGCTGGTCTTGCTTCTAGCCATTGTGCATGCTCTTTATATTTAGATGGGGCAACAGGTCAGCCGCGCTATCCTGTTGTTTTTCATTTATTTTAGGTCCGGACTTTGGGAAAGCGCTCAACTCGAGTAGAATCGGCTTTTGCTTTGTAAATCCGTATTTCTCATGAAAATTGAACTCAAGCCGTTCCAGCGCAAGTATCTGCAGGGACTGGCGCACGACCTCAACCCGGTGGTGATGATAGGCAACAACGGCCTGACCGAAGCGGTGATCCGCGAAGTCGCCATCAATCTGGACGCCCACGAACTGATCAAAGTCCGCGTGCTGGGCGACGACCGCGAAGCGCGCGTCGCCATGTTCGAGCAGATCTGCGAAGACTTGGGCGCCGCCCCGGTCCAGCACATCGGCAAGTTGCTGGTGCTGTGGCGCCCCAGCGATAAAGAGCGCATTGTTCTGCCTAAGAACAAGCAGGCGCTGAAGGGCTGAACGCCGTTCGCAGCGATCGCGCTTGAAGAAAAGCGGTGGCATGCCACCGCTTTTGTTTTGTCCGCTCCAGACGGGATATTCACGGACCGTGAACGGCGCCTTAATCGTTGCGCCAGACGTAGACCAAGCCCATCAAGCTCTGCACCAGATAGATTAGGCTGGAAATCGCGTGCCAGGTGGCGAAGCCTCCGCCGAACAGGCCTTCGGCCGCATGATTCATCTGCGCCTTGAGGTTGGCGATGATGGGAGTGACGGCGAAATGATTGATCAGCGTGCAGGCCAGCATGCCCATCACCAGCCAGAAACCGCTTTCCTTGATCCCCGCCGCGCCGTTGCGGCGGATATGGTCTACCAGCAGGATCGCCCCGCACACCAGCCCCACCCAGGCGATGCTGGCGAACAGCTTGCCGGCCACCATGCCGGCGGTGACCCGGTCCAGCATGGCGAACAGCACCGGCGCCACGATGATGCCGATCACCCACAAGCCGCCAATCCAGAACGTCTTGGCGATGGAACGCAATCCATCCATGTCTCAGCCCCTCTCCCACGCCGCGCCGCGCGCGGACCGTCAAGCCCGCTCGCCGGCGGGACTCAGATGTATTTGACGTCGAGCACTTCGTATTCGCGGATGCCGCCCGGGGCCACCACCTCGGCCACGTCGCCGGCTTCCTTGCCGATCAGCGCGCGCGCGATCGGGGAATTGACCGACACCTTGCACACCTTGATGTCAGCCTCGTCGTCGCCAACGATCTGGTAGGTGACGTTTTCCTCGGTCTCCAGCTCCATGAGCTCGACGGTGGCGCCGAACACCACGCGGCCGTCGGCGTCCAGTTCGGCCGGGTTCACCACCAGCGCATTGGACAATTTGGCTTCCAGCTCGGCGATACGGCCTTCGACAAAGCCCTGCCGCTCCTTGGCCGCGTCGTATTCGGCGTTCTCCGACAGGTCGCCATGCGAGCGTGCTTCGGCAATCGCCTCGATCACGGCCGGACGCTCCACGCTCTTGAGGCGTTGCAGCTCTTCTTTCAGCAGCTCGGCACCGCGCACGGTCAACGGGACTTTGATCATTTCAGAATTCTCTCCAGAGGCGGCATCCGCCTTCATCAAAAGCACAAGCCGCCGTACTGGACGGCGGCTTGAAGTAGCGGGTTATGGGAGGGATTGTAACGGCAAACCCCTCCCGCTTCCAAGCCCCCGCGTCAGGACTCAGCCCTGAATCTGGCTGTGAAGTTCCTGCACGCTGTAGACGTCGAACTCCTCGGCGTGAGCCATGCCCACGCATACCGCCTTGGCGCCGGCCAGGGTGGTGTACTGCGGAATCCGCGCCTGCAAGGCCGAACGACGGATGGAGTGGCTGTCTTGAATCGCCTGGCGCTTTTCATCGACGGTGTTGATCAGCAGATCGATTTCCGAGTTTTTGATCATGTCGACAATATGCGGGCGGCCTTCATTGACCTTGTTGACCACCTGCACCACGATGCCGGCCGCAGACAAGTGCTTGGCGGTGCCGCGCGTCGCGCAGACGCCGAAGCCCAGGCGCTGCAGTTCGCGCGCCACTTCCACCGCGCCGTTCTTGTCGCTGTCGCGCACGGACAAGAACACCTTGCCGGTCTTGGGCAGGCGGTCGCCTGCGCCCAACTGGCCTTTGACGTAGGCTTCGGCAAAGGTTTTTCCCACACCCATCACTTCGCCGGTGGACTTCATTTCCGGACCCAGGATGGTGTCCACGCCAGGGAATTTGATAAAGGGGAATACGGCTTCCTTCACCGCGTAGAACGGCGGGATCACCTCCTTGGTGAAGCCCTGCTCGTTGAGGCCGATGCCGGCCATCGCGCGCGCCGCGATCTTGGCCAGCGGCGCGGAAGTCACTTTGGAGACAAAGGGCACGGTGCGGCTGGCGCGCGGGTTCACTTCCAGCACGTAGAGGGTGTCGCCCTGAATGGCGAACTGCACGTTCATCAGGCCAACCACGTTCAGCGCGCGGGCCATGGCCACGGTCTGACGGCGGATTTCGTCCTGTACCGCCGGGAACAGACTGTAGGGCGGCAGCGAGCAGGCGGAATCGCCGGAGTGAACCCCAGCCTGTTCCACGTGCTGCATGATGCCGCCGATCACCACGTTCTCGCCGTCGGACACGCAGTCGACGTCGACTTCGATAGCGTCGTTGAGGAAGCGGTCCAACAGCACCGGGCTGTCATTGGACACTTTCACCGCCTCGCGCATATAGCGCTCCAGGTCCGCCGGCTCGTGGACGATTTCCATCGCGCGGCCGCCCAGCACGTAGGACGGGCGCACCACCAGCGGGTAGCCGATTTCCTCGGCCAGCTTCATCGCTTCGGCCGGCGCGCGCGCGGTGCGGTTGGGCGGCTGTTTCAGGCCCAGCTCGTGCAATAGCTTCTGGAAGCGCTCGCGGTCCTCGGCGGCATCGATCATGTCCGGGGAGGTGCCAATGATGGGCACGCCGTTGGCTTCCAGCGCGCGCGCCAGTTTCAGCGGGGTCTGGCCGCCGTACTGGACGATGACGCCGAACGGTTTTTCGATGCGGCAGATTTCCAGCACGTCTTCCAGCGTCAGCGGTTCGAAGTACAGGCGGTCCGAGGTGTCGTAGTCGGTGGACACGGTTTCCGGGTTGCAGTTGACCATGATGGTCTCGAAACCGGATTCGCGTAGCGCCAGCGCCGCGTGCACGCAGCAGTAGTCGAACTCGATGCCCTGGCCGATGCGGTTGGGTCCGCCGCCCAGCACCATCACCTTCTTGCGGTCGGAGGGATTGGATTCGCACTCTTCCTCATAGGTCGAGTACATATAGGCGGTATTGGTGGCGAATTCCGCCGCGCAAGTGTCCACGCGCTTGTACACCGGGTGCAGGTTCAAGCTCCAGCGCTTGGCGCGCACCGCGGCCTGATCCGAACCCAAGAGTTCGCCCAACCGCCGGTCGGAGAAACCCTTGCGCTTCAGGCGGCGCAGCTCGGCGTAGTCCAGTTCTTCAATCTTGCGGCCGGCCAGCGCTTGTTCTTCGCCGATCAGGTCTTCGATCTGGGCCAAGAACCAGGGATCGATCTTGCTGACCGCGTGGATGTCGTCGCGGCTCATGCCGATGCGGAAGGCATCGGCCACGTACAGGATGCGTTCCGGCCCCGGCGTGCCCAGTTCGTGGCGGATCGCCGCTTCGTCGCTGGTCACCGGGTCGAAGCCGGCCAGGCCGGTTTCCAGGCCGCGCAACGCTTTCTGCATCGATTCCTGCAAGGTGCGGCCCATCGCCATCACCTCGCCCACCGATTTCATCTGGGTGGTCAGGCGGTCGTCGGCCTGCGGGAATTTCTCAAAGGCGAAACGCGGAATCTTGGTAACCACGTAGTCGATGGACGGCTCGAAGGAGGCCGGGGTGGCGCCGCCGGTGATGTCGTTCTTCAGTTCGTCCAGCGTGAAGCCCACCGCCAGTTTGGCGGCGATCTTGGCGATGGGGAAGCCGGTAGCCTTGGACGCCAGCGCCGACGAACGCGACACGCGCGGGTTCATTTCAATGACGATCATCTCGCCGGTGGCCGGATTGGTGGCGAACTGCACATTGGAGCCGCCGGTATCCACGCCGATCTCGCGCAGCACCGCCAGGCTGGCGTTGCGCATGATCTGGTATTCCTTGTCGGTCAGCGTCTGCGCCGGCGCCACGGTGATGGAGTCGCCGGTGTGCACGCCCATCGGGTCGAAGTTCTCGATCGAACAAATGATGATGCAGTTGTCGTTCTTGTCGCGCACCACCTCCATCTCGTACTCTTTCCAACCCAGCACCGATTGCTCGATCAGCAGCTCATGGGTGGGCGAGGCTTCGAAGCCCCGCTCGCAGATGGCCAGGAATTCTTCGCGGTTGTAGGCGATGCCGCCGCCGGAGCCGCCCATGGTGAAGGACGGACGGATCAAGGTCGGGAAGCCCACCTTGGCCTGTGCTTCCAGCGACGCTTCCATGGTGTGGCAAACGAAGGACAGCGGGCAGGACAGGCCAATCTTGGCCATCGCCTCCTTGAAGCGGCCGCGGTCTTCGGCCTTGTCGATGGCGTCCTCGGTAGCGCCGATCAGCTCCACCTTGTATTTTTCCAGCACCCCGTTCTTGGCCAGGTCCAGCGCGCAGTTGAGCGCGGTCTGGCCGCCCATGGTCGGCAGGATGGCGTCCGGGCGCTCTTTGGCGATGATCTTTTCCACCACCTTCCAGGTGATGGGCTCGATGTAGGTGACATCGGCCATGTCCGGGTCGGTCATGATGGTGGCCGGGTTGGAGTTCACCAGGATGACTTTGTAGCCCTCTTCGCGCAGGGCCTTGCACGCTTGTGCGCCGGAGTAGTCGAATTCGCAGGCCTGGCCGATGACGATGGGGCCGGCTCCGATGATCAGAATGCTTTTGAGGTCGCTACGCTTTGGCATGGTTCTACTCTTTATGATTGCATTTTGTTTGCCGCGAAGCCCGGACGCCTGAGACGCCTGGCCGCTTCACGGCGAATATTAAATCTCTGCCTTACAGGCTGGCCGCGGCCAGTTTGGCGCCGAAGCCGACGAACAGCGCGCCCACCGAGCCGCCCAGCGCCGCGCTCAACTTGCGGCGACGGCGGAAGGCCTGGGCCAGCCGGTGGCCGGCGACGATCAGCGCGGTCAGATACAGCGTGCTGCATACTTCCACGATCAGCCCCAGCGCGACGAAAGTCAGCGCCGGATGCGGGTAGGCGGGATCGACGAACTGGACGAAGAAGGACACAAAAAACAGGATGGCCTTCGGATTCATCAGGCTGATCAGCAGGGCCTTGACGAAGGGATTCTCCTCGCCCACCAGCACCGACTTGGCCTCGGCCGCCTCGCCACGGGCGGAGCGGCGCCAAGCCGTCAGCGCGCCGCGCAGCATATTGAAGCCCAGCCAGGCCAGGTAGCCGCCGCCCAAGTACTTGACCACGGCGAACAGCGCCGGATTGGCCTTCAGCAGGCCGGCCGCGCCGGTGGCCGCCAGCGTCATCAGGATGAAGTCGCCGATGATGATGCCGCCGGCGCCGGCAAAGCCGGCGCGAGTGCCGCGCTGCGCCGCCACCGACAGCACGTACATGGAGTTGGGCCCCGGCAACAGCACGATGAGAACGGCGCCCAGCAGATAGGTGGTGAGATCGGTAATCCCTAGCATGTTCCCGCTCCCCGCTTAAACGCGTTCCGCCATCGAGGCGATGAAGCGGTCGAACAGATAGGCGACGTCTTCCGGCCCCGGGCTGGCTTCCGGATGGCCCTGGAAGGAGAAGGCCGGACGGTCGGTCAATGCGATGCCCTGCACCGTGCCGTCGAACAAGGAGCGGTGAGTAACGCGCACATTGGCCGGCAGGCTGGTTTCATCCACCTGGAAACCATGGTTCTGACTGGTAATCATCACCCGGCCGCTGTCCAGGTCCTGCACCGGATGGTTGGCGCCGTGATGGCCGAACTTCATCTTGGACGTCTTGGCTCCGCTGGCCAGGCCCAGCAGTTGATGGCCGAGGCAGATGCCGAACACCGGCAGCTTGGCGTCCAGGATGTCGCGGATGGCGGCGATGGCGTAATCGCAGGGTTCCGGATCGCCGGGGCCGTTGGACAGGAAGACGCCGTGTGGATTCAGCGCCAACACGTCGGCGGCCGGAGTTTTGGCCGGCACCACGGTCAGTTGGCAGCCGCGCTCGGCCAGCATGCGCAGAATGTTGTGCTTGACGCCGAAATCGTAGGCGACCACGTGGAAACGGGTGGACGCCTGCACTTGATAGCCGGCGCCCAATTTCCACTCGCGCTCGGTCCAGGCGTAAGGCTTGTCGCAGCTGACCACCTGGGCCAGATCCTGGCCTGCCATGGAGCCGAAGCCCCGCGCCAGCTCCAGCGCACGCGCCTCATCGACATCCCCGGCCATCACGCAGCCGGCCTGGGCGCCCTTTTCGCGCAGAATGCGGGTCAAGCGACGGGTATCGATGTCGGCGATGGCGACGACATTGTGCCGCTTCAAATAAGCGGACAAGGAGTCTTCGGCGCGGAAGTTGCTATGCAACAGCGGCAGATCGCGAATGATCAGGCCGGATGCAAAAACGGCGCGAGATTCGGTGTCTTCCGAATTCGCGCCGACGTTGCCGATATGGGGATAAGTCAGGGTGACGATCTGTTTGGTATAGGAGGGGTCGGTCAAAATCTCCTGATAGCCGGTGATGGCGGTATTGAACACCACCTCGCCCACCGTATGTCCGGCGGCCCCGATAGCACTGCCCTTGAACACGGTGCCATCGGCCAAGACAAGGATTGCGGGTACGGTTGACACAAGCTGCTCCTATTGCGTTTGCGACGGGTAAGGAAAAACCGGCTGCGCCGGTTTTGTTGACCCCGTCCGCCTGCCCGGCCGCCTTGCTCGCGCAAGACCGCCGCCGCGACAGAGGGGATCTGTCCCAACCCTAAGTTTTCGAATTGCTTTATGTGAAGAACGGGACTCGATGCCTGGCGCATCAGTCCCGTTTGGTTAAACCTTTCTATAGTAACGCTGAACAGGAAAAACCACAAGAAAATTCCATAACATGACAAATGAACGACCATCAAGCCCCGGGACGGATCTGCCACTGCACGCTGGTCGGTCCGCTCGATTTGCCCAGCATCAACATCAGCGGCTTCAAGGCGTCGTATTTTTCCGGCGGGCTGTCGGCGCTGCCGGCCAGCGAGAAGGCCGCCCCCGGCTGCCACTGCCCCTGCCCGCTCAGATTCAAGGGTCCGTCCAGCGTCGCCACGTTCAAGGCCACGCCCGCGCCGGCCCCGTTGACGTCCATTTGGTAGGAGCCGAACGGCGACAACGGGCTCAAGGGCGAGGCCGCGCCCAGCCAGCTGAGCTGCAGATTGCCGGCCAATTGGCCGCCCTTGCGGCTGAACTGGCCGACCTTGAGCTGCAGATCGCCGCCCAGCCGCGCCGCCTGCCAGGTCTTGGACAAATTCGCCAAGGCCGCCACCGGCAGCGTCAGATTCACGCCGTTCACCTCCACGCCGCCCCAACCCCACTCCAGCCTGCCGTCCTGGCCGTCGCTCTCCAGCAACCAGATCGCCCGGCCCGACAACAGGGCCTTGGGCTGGAAATGCCAGCCAATCCGGCTCATAGGCAACACCTCGCCCTTGTCGCCGACATAGACCAACTGCGTCTTGCCCTGCCACACCGTGCCTTGCGCGCCGCTGAACTGCCAGCGCTCACCGGTGGCGCGCAACAAGGGCAGCGACAGCAAGCTCGCCGGCAAGGCGGCGATCAGGCCGGCCAGAAACAGCGCGCCCAATAGCGCGCCTATCAGAATCTTCCGTTTCATGCGCCGCCTCCGGCATGCGCCAGCAGCGCCTTGATATGCACTTGACCCGGCATCGGCTGCGCCTCCGCCCTCACGCTGAGCACGCGTACCTGATGCTGAGCCGCCAGCACGCCGGCCAGCTTGACCCAAGCGTCGAACGCCATCGTCCCCTCCATCGCCACGCCGGACTCGCCCTCGGGGCTCAATTGCCAGCCGGCCTCGGACAAGCCCTGGCTCTGCGCCACCTGACGGATCACCGGCAACAGTTCCTTGGCCGGCAGCGCCGCTTGCGCCGGCTGACGCTTCAGTTGCTCCGCCTCGCGAGCCAAAGACTGCACATAGCTCAGCTCGGCTTGCAGACGCGCCGCGGCGGCGCGGTTGCGCTCCACCGATTTGCCGGCCGGCTCCCAAACGCCAGCGTAAAGCACGCCGACGCCGAGCACGACGGCCATCGCCAGTAGCAACCCTTGTTCGCGGCGGCTGCGCTGTCGCCAGTAGGCGACGAATTGTTCACGGTATTGCTTCATTTCAAGGCTCCCGGGACAGGCTGAGTTCTTTGGTCCCTTGCTGAGTGGCGGTCACGTCCAAGCGGATCTGCTTAGCCCCCAGTTGGCTGCGCCAGCGCTGCAGGGTTTCCGCCGGCACGTCCGCCACTTGCAGCTTGAGCCGCCCACCTTCGTAGCTGAGCGTGCGGGTCTGCAGATCGCGGCCGCTGAGCGCGGCCAGCGCGCCCATCAGCTCCAAGGCGTCGTCGCGAGCCGGCAGGCCGTGGCTCAGCCGCAGCTTGTCCACCGCCCGCGTCATCGCCAGCGCGCTGCTGCCCGGCATCGCCTGACCGCCGATCCAGGGCTTGGCGGCGGCGCGGATGTCGGCCGACAGGCTTTGTTTCTGCCAGGCGTACCAGCCGGCCTGGCCCAGGGTCAGCGCCAGTTGCGCCGCCAACAAGCCGCCCAACACCAGGCCGGTTCGTCTCAGCGCCGGCCCCCAGTCGCGCCAGCGCCGATTGGCCGCCAGTTCGCCGTTGGCGAAGTCGAAAGCCTGTTGCGCCTGGCCCTGCCGCCAATCATGAGCGGCCAATTGCTTGGGCTCGCCTTGCCACGCCGGCAGGCGCGAACCGATCAACCCCGCCGCTTCAGCCCCGCACACGGTCAGGCTGGCCGGCGGCAGCTGTGTCGCCAGCCGCGCGAACAGCAGTTGTTCTGTCGTTTCGCCGCAATAGGGCAGCCAGGCCGCACGCGTGGCGCTCAGCCGCAGCAACCAGCCTTCGCTGCCACGCGCCACGCTCCAACCGTCGCGCGCCGGCGACGGCAGCAGACTTTCCTCCGGCAGGATGCGGTCGCACAGCCGCCCCGCGCTCTTGAGCATGGCCACGGCGCGGCGTACCGGAAAAGCCTCGGTCACCGCCACCGCCCGACTACCGTCCGGCAACTCCCCGCCAAGAGCGTAAAGATTGGTGGAGGGATCATTGATTAGCCCCTCCTCCAGAGCGAAACCCATCATCGCCGCCGTCGGCTGTTTGACCGCGGCCGGCAGCCGCGCCTGGGTGAACAGGGTGCGGCCGGCGGGCAGGATCAGTTCGCAACGATCGGCGCGCGGCCAGCCCGCCGGCGCGCTGTCGCCCTGAGCGCTAGGTTCGCCGCGCGGGCCCAATAGGGCCCAGGGCAGCCCCGGTTCGCTATCGGGCCAACCGGCCCGCAAATACAGTCTAAGCGTTGTCATTCTGGTTTCCGTTTCCCCTGGCCGGCGGCGGGCGTGCCGCGCCGTCTTGCCGCCACAGCGTCTTCACCACGTTCATATTGCTGTAGATCAGCGCCCGCATTTCCAGCCGCGCCCGCTCCAGCCGGGCCGAGCTGTCCAGCATGAAGTAATTGGACGCCGCCGCGATATCGGTGTCGGCGATGATGCCCGGCGCTGGCAGCCGCGCCTTGAAATCATTGGCGTCCTTGTAGTAATTGACCTTGCGCTGATTGAGCAGCACCAGCAGATTGCCTTCGCCCACGCCCGGCAGCAGCGTCTTCATCACCGCCGGCGTGGCGGTGTTGATGTTGATCTGGCTGACGTCGGCCGGCAAGGCGGCCACATGCGGCAGCAGCTTGTCCAAGACCTCCGGGGTGTAACCCGGCAGCCAGCGCAGCATCTCCACCCGCAGCAAGGGGTTGCCGGGCTGGGCAGCACCCGGCTCCGGCGGCCGGCCCTCTCCCGCTGGTTGGCTGGCGTCCTCCGGATCCTTGCCGCCGCGCAGTTGCTTGACCAGCGGTTCGGACAAGCGCGTGGGCAGACCCAGCGTGGTCAATAGCCGCTTGTAGAACACCAGCTGGCGCGCATTGGTCTGACCGTTCTGCACCAGCGAATTCAGATTGAAGCGCCCTTGCAGATCGCTCAGCCGGCCGGACACGGTCACGCCCTGGGCCTCGGTCTGCGGCAAGGGCTGGGCCCACAGCTGCGACAGGGCCACCACGCCGTTGCCGGCCGCGCCGTTGTTAAAGCGCAGGATTTCCATCGCCCAGCCCAGGCCGGCGTCGGCCACCAGGCGCAGCTGGGCGCGATTGCGGTCGTTGTCGAGCTGGTGCCACCACAGGCCTTGCTGCCACAGCACCAGCGAGGCGGCGGTGGTGGCCAGCGCCACGATCAGCAAGGCCATGATCACCGCCATGCCGCGCTGCTTCCGGCTTTCCGGCGTCCTCATGGCAGCGCCCATATCCGTTTCGCCCATTCATTGCCCGGCATGCGGATGCGCATTTCCAGCGCGCGCGGGCTGTGCGCCGGGCTGGCCTCGCGCGACGGCCAGTTGTCCAGCCAATTGCCGTCGTCCAGCAGCACGCGCCAGCGCACCGCGGCGTCCTTGCCCAAGAGCACGTAGGCGGTCGGCGCCGCGCCCTGGGCGTCGCCCGCCGCCCAGCTGAGGCCCTGAGCGCCGGCATGGTAGCTGATGCGCTCCTGGCCGCCGGGATAGCGGGCGGAAAAACTCTGCAAGGTCAGCGTCTGGCCGTCGCCGTCGCTTTGCAGCAATAGCTGGCTGCCGCCCAGACTGGGCCCCTGCCCTTGCGTCGGCGCCGGCATCTGGCCGGTCAAATCGCCTTCCAGCCGCCGGAAGGCGCGCGCGGCGTCCACCCATTGCTCGCTGGTCTGCATCAGTCGTTCGCGCGAGATCAGCAAGGAGCCGAAGGCCTTGTAGCCGAGCACCGACAAGATGGCGAGCAAACTCATCGCCACCAGGATCTCGATCAAGGTCATGCCGTCCTGCCGGCCGCGCCTCACGAGCCGCCCCCAACATTCATGCGCAGGTAGCCGGTCATCTCGGCCAGCACGTAACGGCCGTCGCCCTGGGCCAGCACGCGCACCACCACCTTGCGGAAATTGGGGTTGGGCGTCTGGCTGATCACGCGCTGCCAACGCCAGCGCGCGCCGTCGTCGTCCAGCTCTCCCGCCTGTTCGCCCACGTCCGGCCATTCGCGGCGCGCCTGCATCAGCGCGATCATGTTCTGCGCTTCCCAAGCGGCCTGCATCCGGCGCTTCATCCCTTCGCCGTTGTCGGCGGCCAGGCCGGTGGCCCGCAACAAAGCGCCCAAAGCCACTGCGATGATGGCCAGCGCCACCAGCACTTCAAACAAGGTAAAGCCGCGCTCGCGCTTCATGAGCCTTCATCCACCCTGCTTCGTCCCAACGGCGACAGGGTCACGGCCAGGCCACGCGTCTCGGTCTTGATCTGCAGGGCCAGCGCGTTGGCGCGCCCGTCCTGCCACAAGGGCAGCGGCCGCCCCGCCGGCCAGGGTTGGCCGTCCAGCAACAAAGCGCCGCCGTGCACGCCCTCCGGCCACAACCGGTCGGCCAGCAATTCGTCGTTGGCGCCGCCCCAGTCCCCGTTGTCGCCGCGGCGGCGGAAGCCGTAACCCTTGGCATCCCACATCAGGGCCAGCGGATCCCCCATTTCAGCGGCATCCGCCGCCTGCTCCAGCACCCGCGCCAATCGGTAGGCTTCGTCCGAGGCCTGGCGGTGAGTGTCCGGCCGCATGCTGAGCGTCACCGTGGTGGCCAGCACGCCGATGATCAGCATCACCACCATCACCTCGATCAGGGTGAAGCCGCGCGCCGGAAGGGAGGAGCTCATCAGTGGCTCCGGTCTTACTTGACCGCGTCCCAGTTGCCGATGTCCGCGTCCACGCCCTCGCCGCCCGGCTCCCCGTCTGCGCCGAAGCTCCAGATATCGATTTCACCGTGAGTGCCCGGGTTGGCGTACTGGTAGGGATTGCCCCACGGATCCTTGGGCAAGCGCTCCAGGTAGCCGCCCGGCTTCCAGTTTTTCGGCTCCGGCGCGGAGGTCGGCTTTTGCACCAACGCCTGCAGGCCCTGCTCGCTGTTGGGATAACGGCCATTGTCCAGCCGATACAGTTTCAAAGCCTGGCTCAGCGCGCCCAGGTCCTGCTTGGCGGCGACGGCGCGCGCCTCGTCCGGACGGCTCATCACCTTGGGCACCACCAACGCCGCGAGTACGCCGAGAATCACGATCACCACCATGATTTCGATCAGGGTGAAGCCTCGCTGGGCCGCTTTGGAAAGGTGTCGCATATCTACTCCTACTACCGAGGTTTCAAAGGGTCAAAACAGGGAGGGGCCGTCGCTGGACAACTCCCAGACGCCGGCGGGTCCGGCATTGGCCGGCTTGAGCTGGCCCAGCTTTCTCAGCTCGCTCGCCGCCCAGCTCATATCGTATTGCCAGGTGTAGAACAACTCGGTTCCTTCCAGCTCGCGCCCGCGCGTATGCCAGATGTGCTTGGCCACCGTCAGCCGATCCGCCTTGCCGCCGTGCGCGGCCAGCGCTTCCAACACCCATTGCTGTAGTACTGCCTTGTGAGACATTGCCGTGCTTCTTTCCGCGAAAATCAATGCACCATCTGGTTCATGTCGATGATGGGCATCATGATGGCCAGTACGATCAACAAGACCATGCCGCCCATGAACAGGATCAGCAGCGGTTCCATCAGGGTGGTGAAGGTGGCGAGCTTGCGCTCCACCTCCTGCTCCTGCTGCTGGGCGGCGCGGTCCAACATATGCGCCAGCGTGCCGCTGGATTCGCCGCTGCCGATCAGATGAATCAGCACCGGCGGGAATTGACGGGTGGCGTGCAGCGCGCGCGACAGCGCCACGCCTTCCCGCACCTTGGCCATCGCCTCGCTGACCGCGTCCTGCATCGGCAGCAAGGTCATCAGGCCGCGCGCGGTTTCCAACGCGGTCAGCAGCGGCACGCCGCTGCCCACCAGGATGGACAGGGTGCTGGCCATCCGCGCGGTGTTGAGCGCGCGCAG
This sequence comes from Chromobacterium fluminis, assembly GCF_011602385.1. NCBI lineage: Bacteria > Pseudomonadati > Pseudomonadota > Betaproteobacteria > Neisseriales > Chromobacteriaceae > Chromobacterium > Chromobacterium fluminis. The sequence goes on from NZ_JAAOMA010000017.1 coordinate 110,862, forward strand.
TAGGCGGCCGAACACCGGCAGCTTCAACAGCAGGGCGTGGAAGCGTCGCTTCAGCGCCGGCGCGCGCAAGGCGCGCACGGTCAGGAAGAGCGCGGCGACGATGCCCGCCAGCAACGCAATGCCCCACTGCCGCAGAAAATCGCTGGCGGCCACCAGCGCCCGCGTCAGGAAAGGCAAGGTCTGCTTGGTCTGCGCGAACACGCTAACCACCTGCGGTACCACATAGCTCATCAAGCCGGCCACCACCAGGATGGCCACCACGGTGACCACGGCGGGATAGGCCATCGCCAGCATCACTTTCTGCTGGGTGTTCTGACGCTTGTCCAGGTATTCGGCCAAGCGTGCCATCACGGTGTCGAGATGACCGGATTGCTCTCCAGCCTGCACCAGCGAACGATACAAGGGGAAAAACACGCCCGGCGCGGCGGACAGCGCCTGGGCGAAGCTTTTGCCTTCCAGAATATCGCTGCGCAAAGCGGCCAGCACGGTGCGGCTGCGCGGGTGTTCGCACTGCTCGGTCACCGCGGTCAGCGCCTTTTCCAGCGGCAGGCCCGCGTTGAGCAGGGTGGATAGCTGTTCGGTGATCATCACCAGTTCCGCACGCGGCAGGCCGCGGCGCAGCGCCGAGCTGCCGGCGTCTCCGTTCTTGGCGCTGACGCTTTCCACCTCCAGCGGCAGCAGGCCGCGCTCGCGCAGCTGGCTGCGCGCGGCGCGCGCGGAGTCCGCCTCCAGCAAGCCTCTTTGCTCCTTGCCGGCAGGGTCGAAAGCGGTAAAGCGGAAGGCTGCCATCAGTTCCTCGTCACCCGCATGATTTCTTCCAGCGAGGTTTCGCCGGCCTTGACCCAACGCAGGCCGTCGTCGCGCAGCGAGCGCATGCCGTGGCGGGCGGCGTAATCGCGCATTTTCTGCTCGGAAGCGCGATCGTGGATCAAGCGCTGCAATTGATCGTCGACCAAGAGCAGTTCATAAACACCGTAGCGCCCCTTGTAGCCGGAATGGCCGCAGCTCGGGCAGCCCGCCGGCCGGTAGTGGGGCGTGTCCTCCGAACCTTCCAACGGCACCGGATGCGGCGCCTTGCAGTGCGGGCACAGACGGCGCACCAGCCGTTGCGCCATCACGCCCAACAGGCTGGACGCCAAAAGGAAGGGCTCGACGCCCATGTCCACCAGCCGCGTCACCGCCGAAGCGGCGTCGTTGGTGTGCAGCGTGGCCAGCACCAGGTGACCAGTCAACGAGGCCTGCACCGCGATCTGCGCGGTTTCCAGATCGCGAATCTCCCCTATCATCACCACGTCCGGATCCTGGCGCAAAATCGCGCGCAGCGCCTTGGCGAAACTCATGTCGATGCGCGGGTTGACCTGGGTCTGACCGACGCCGTCCAGGTGGTACTCCACCGGGTCCTCCACCGTCATGATATTGGTATGGCGTGCGTCCAGCCGCGACAAGGCCGCGTACAGCGTGGTGGTCTTGCCCGAGCCGGTGGGGCCGGTGACCAGCAGGATGCCGTGCGGCTGACGTATCACCTTGTCCACCGCCTGCAGCGTATCCGCCGCCATGCCCAGCGTGGCCAGATCCAGACGGGCGTTTTCCTTGTCCAGCAGACGCAACACCACACGCTCGCCGTGGCTGGTGGGCAGCGTGGACACCCGCACGTCCACCGGACGGCCGCCCAAACGCAGCGAGATGCGGCCGTCCTGCGGAATGCGTTTTTCGGCGATGTCGAGATTGGCCATGATCTTGATCCGCGACACCATGGCCGCGTGCAGCGCGCGGTGCGGGCTGACCACGTCGCGCAGCGAACCGTCCAGGCGGAAACGCACCACCGAGCGGTCTTCAAAGGCTTCGATGTGGATGTCCGAGGCGCCGTCGCGCAGCGCCTGGGTCAGCAAGGCGTTGATCATGCGGATGATGGGCGCGTCGCCCTCGCTCTCCAGCAAGTCCTCCACCGTTGGCAAGGACTCCACCATTTGGGTCAGATCCAGGTCCTGGCCGATATCGTCCACCACCTCGGCCGCCGCGCCGTCACGATTAGCGTAATGCTCGGACAGGCGCTTGTCGAACAAGGCCGCCTCCAGCGTCTCGACGCTGGCCAGCCCCTGGCCGTGCAGGCGCAGCACTTCGGCCCAGGCCTCCGGCCGGCTGTCTTCGCGCAGCAGCAGATGGCGGCCGCTCTCTCCGTCCAGCAGGATCACGCCGTTGGCGCGCGCGAACGGAAAGCCCAGCGCCGGCGACAGCTTGGGCTTGTTCATTTTGGCTGCGCTTTCAGGCTCTGCTCCAGCGTCGAGCGGATGCCACCCTCCGGCAGCGATTTCAACGCCGAGTCCAGGTTCATCTGCAGCTTTTCCTTCTCAGCCTTTTGGCCCTCGCCGATGATGTAGTTGTAGCGATCGGTGGCGATGGAGCGCGCACCCAGATCATCGCGGATGATGGTGGGCTTGATGAAAATCATCAGATTGGTCTTGTTGCGCTGCTTGTTGCTGTAGCGGAACAAAGCGCCCAGCCACGGGATGTCGCCCAGCAGCGGCACCTTGCTTTCATTGTCGCTCACCGTCTCCTGCAGTAGACCGCCGATCGCGATGATGCCGCTGTCGTCGACATTGGCGATGGTCTCTATCAAGCGCTTATTGGTGGTTGGCCCTTGCGGGTTTTTCTCGGTGCCCGGCACGATGGTGGACGCCTCCTGCAAAATCTTCATGCGGATGGAACCGCCCTCGGAAATCTGCGGCGTGATTTCCAGATTGAAACCGATGGTCTTGCGGTCGTAGGTCTGGAAGGGATTGACCGCGCCGCCGCTGCTGCTGCCGGTATTACTGTATTGGCCGGTCAGGATGGGCACTTCCTGGCCGATCTGGATCTTGGCCTTCTCATTGTCCATCGCCATCAAGGACGGGCTGGACACAATGTTGCCACCCACCTCGGTCTCCATCGCCTTGGCCAGCGCCCCCATATTCAACACGGTGCCGATGCCAGGGATGTTGACTGTGCCCTTGACCCAGCCCACGTTCAGGCCGCCGGAACCCGCCAGGGTGCCAAGCGGCGTGGCGGCGGTGCCGCCGGCCAATGCGCCGCCGGACAAGCCTATGATGCCCGGGCCGCTGTTGCCGGGGAAGTTGGTGCCGCCGAACACGCCGGCGCCGTTGCCGTTGAGCGCCCCCAGCGCCTGCCATTGCACGCCTAATTCCATCGCCCGTTGAGCAGCCACTTCCACCACCAGCGCTTCCACCAGCACTTGGGCGCGGCGTTTGTCGAGCAAGTCGATAACGTTGCGCAGGTTCTGGTACATGGAATCCGGCACGTTCAAGATCAATGCGTTGTTGGTGGGGTCGGCCTGGATCATGGATCCGCCACCGCCGGCCCCGCTGCCGCCTCCGCTGCCGGACGCGCTGTCGCCTCCCACCGGACTGGCCGCCTGCGCGGCGCTGGCGGAACCGCTGGACGAGGAGGAGGAACCGCTGCCCGAGCCGCTCTGATTCAACAGGCTGGAGCTGGAGCCGCCGTTAGTGCTCACCGCGGTGCGCCCCTGCAGCGGGCCGGCGTCGCCGGTCATCAAGGCGCGCAGCGTCTGCGCCACTTTGCCTGCCTCGGCGTTCTTCAGATAGACCACGCGCACATTGGCGCCGGCCTGACTGGGCTGGTCCAGCAGTTTGAGCAGGCTCTTGACCTTGCCGATCTTGCCGGGCGTGTCGGCGCGCACCATCAGCACATTGGCGCGCGCGTCCGGGATAATGGTGGTCTTGCCGCCGTCTGCGCCGGCGCCGCTGTCCTGCAACAGCTTGTTCAGGCTGCCGGCCAGCTCCACTGCAGAACCGAACAGCACCGGCACCACCACGGTGTCGCCGGCGGCGGCGCTCTCGATCGAATCGATGATGGACTCGATGCGCTGAATATTGTCCGCGTAGTCGGTGACGATCAGCGCGTTGGACTGCGGGTAGGCTGCGATCGTGTTGTTGGGCGACACGATGGGACGGATCACCGGCACCAGCTGATTAGCGTTGCCGTATTTGAGCGTGAACACCTTGGTGATCAAGCGATCGCCGTCGCCGCGCGGAATGCTCTTGCTGGCCTTGGCGTGCAACTTGGCGTCGGCCTCCGGCACGATCTTGACCACGCCGCCGCCCTCCACCGCGGAGAAGCCCTGCAAACGCAAAGAGGACAACAGGATCTGATAGGACAAGGCGCGCGGCACCGGCTTGCTGGACACGATGTTGACCGTGCCCTTCACTCGCGGATCGATGATGAAGTTCTTGCCGGTGATCTCACCTATCGCCTTGACCACGGTTTCGATGTCGGCGTTGACGAAGTTGAGCATCACTCCGTCGTTCTGCGGGGTGGCGGCCAATGCGGCGTTGCAACCGTAGACCAGGGCCAGGATGGCGACAAGTTTGTGGATACGCATATTCAGTCTTCTTATTGGCGAACCATGCTGGCGGAATCCAGCCCAGGTTGCGGCGGGGTTTCAGGATTCACA
>NZ_JAAOMA010000018.1:0-105401 GCF_011602385.1 Chromobacterium fluminis
CCCTGTTACCGTTCGACTTGCATGTGTAAAGCATGCCGCCAGCGTTCAATCTGAGCCAGGATCAAACTCTTCAGTTCAATTCCAAGCAAATTTTCTGGCACGCAAGATCAAAGAAACATCAAGATATCTCTCGTCTTGCAGTGCAAGTGTTTGGTTATCGACCGAGCACTTACACCTATCGGTTATTCGTTTTGTTAAAGAGCGGTGCAGATCGCTGCGTTTCGTTTCCGCCGCTGCGTTGTCTGCTGAGGAGGCGAACTATACGTCACGACCCCTAACCCGTCAACACCTTTTGCGACAAAAACCTCAACAAAAGCGGGCCTCGCCGGGCAAACCCTTGATGCGGCAAGCAATATCCGAAAGGGGTATTTACCGACACACCTCAACCACCCCGCCGAACCATGAAAAACGGGCCGGCGAAACGCCGGCCCGTTGCGGGATGTGCGCAAATCTTCTAGTTTTTCACGCTCTCCGCCGGCTTCAGATAAGGCAGGAAGGCGTTGACGACTTCAGGATCATCCGGCTTGGTCCGCGTGCCTATGCTGACAACCTTGCTTGCGCCGGGCAGTATCAAATACTTGTGGAAGTTCCATACCGGTGCGTCGTCGGTAGCCTTGATCAAGGCTTTGAAGAACGGCTGTGCATCGGCGCCGCGCACATGCCCTTTTCCGGCCATCGGGAAGGTCACGCCGTAATTGGCTTCGCAGAACGCGCCAATCTCCTTATCGCTCCCCAGTTCCTGAAAGAAGTCGTTGCTGGGAAAGCCGACCACCATCAGACCGCGCTGCCCATAGGTCTGATACAACGATTGCAGTTGCTTGAACTGCGGCGTGAAGCCGCAGTGGCTCGCGGTATTGACCACCAGCAGCGGCCGGTCCGCATATTGGCATAGATTGATCTGGCCGCCCATCAAACCCGGCACCGTGTAGTTCAACAAAGCCGGGCAAGCCGCCATCACCGCCTGACTGCAAAAAATCAGCATTGCGCCCCATCGTTTCATTCGCGTCTCCTCGCTTCGCCATATATGGATGGCAGACAAAATAATAAGGCAATGCTTGAAGCATTGCCTTATCTATTGTCCTGAGCCCCGCCTGTGGGCGTCTGCTGTCATTCCTGCTGGCTGGCTATATCGGCCCGTACCTTGTCCATATCCAGTTCGCGCAAGCCCTGGATCAGTTGCTCAAACTGGGCGGCCATCATCGCGCCGGCCTGGTTGAACACCATGATGCCATCTTTAATGGCGATCAGAGTCGGAATGGAGCGGATATTGAAGTGGGCGGCCAAGTCGCGTTCGTCTTCGGTATTGATCTTGCCGAACACGATGTCCGCGTGCTTTTCCGACGCGGCCTCGAAAGTAGGGCCGAACATTTTGCACGGACCGCACCACGGCGCCCAAAAATCGAGAATGACCAAGCCTTCCTCTTTCATATGGGCGTTGAAGTTGTCGGCGTTGAGATTGATATAAGCCATGAGAGTGTCTTTCGCTGTCTGAAGCGCCCGCCAGCAGCGGGCTGTTGCAGCAAAGATAGGTACGCGCCCACGGCATTGCAAGACTGTCGCCCAGTTGAATTTATCAATCCAGGCGATAGCCGCCGTCGCCGCGACGCTTAGCCTATGAAGGGCAGTGCTAGGTAGAGCTTGATCACGATGGCGTTGACGATGTCGATGAAGAAGGCGCCGACCATGGGCACGACCAGGAAGGCCAGGTGCGAAGGGCCGAAGCGTTCGGTCACCGCCTGCATATTGGCGATGGCGGTGGGCGTGGCGCCCAAGCCGAAGCCGCAGTGGCCGGCGGCCAGCACCGCCGCGTCGTAATTGCGCCCCATCACCCGGAAGGTGACGAAAATCGCGTACATCGCCATCGCCGCGGTTTGCGCCAGCAGCAACACGAAGATGGGCAGCGCCAAGGCCGCCAGATCCCACAAACGCAGGGACATCAACGCCAGCGCCAGGAACATCGACAGGCTGACATTGCCCAGCACCGACACTTCGCGTTCGAAGATTTGATACCAGCCCAAGGCCGCCAACCCGTTGCTGATCAGTACGCCAACGAACAACACGCAGACGAAAGTAGGCAGTTCCAGCGGCGTGCCTTTGAGCAGGCCGCCGAGAAAGGTGCCGCCCAGCAAACAGACGGCGATCAGCGCCAGCGTCTCGATGAAGGAATGCGGCGTGATCAGACGCTGGGCGTCCGGCTGTTCGAAAGCCAGCGGCGGATCGTCAGCATTATGCTCGGCGCCCGGAGCTTTGACTTTTTTGACTAGAAAACGCGCCACCGGACCGCCTATCAGGCCCCCCAGCACCAGACCGAAGGTAGCGCAAGCCAGCGCCAGCTCCGACGCGGAGGCCAAACCGTATTTGGAGGCGAAGGTGCCGCCCCAGGCGGCGCCGGTGCCGTGACCGCCGGACAAGGTGATGGAGCCGGCCAGCAAGCCCATCAGCGGATCCAGGCCCAGCAGGCTCGCCAAGGCGATGCCTAAGGTGTTCTGCACCAGCAGCAGGCCGACCACCACCGCCAGGAAAACACCAACAGTCTTGCCGCCCTGTTTCAGACTTTTCAAATTGGCGTTGAGGCCGATGGAAGCGAAGAAGGCCAGCATCAGCGGGGTTTGCAACGAAGCGTCGAAACGAACTTCGCTGCCGGTCAGTTGACGGAACAGCAGCAGCAGGGCGGCAATCAACAAGCCGCCAACTACCGGCTCGGGGATGTTGTAGGTGCGCAGCGCGCCGACATGCGCCACTAGTTTGCGCCCGAGCAGCAGAACCAGCGACGCGGCCACCAAGGTGCCGTAGAAATCCAGTTGAATCATCGAGTCTCCCTATTGTTTGATGAGCGAAGGCGCGCTTGATTCAGACTAGCAGCTGTCGGAATGTTGTCGCGCCATGCAATACGATAGGAAACCCGGGTAGAAAGTTCGGCCTACAATTAATTGAAGCCTTATATAGTGAAGACCAACCGCTAGTCGCGACGAACCCGCCAACACTGATGAATGGCTCGGTTGCGGAAGTCTTCCGGCACCGACTGCGCGCTGATGTCGCTGATGACGTAATCGTCGGCTAGCCTCTCGTCCAGCTTGAAGCTGCGTAGATTATTGGAAAAGTACAGGGTGCCGCCCGGCGCCAGCAGCGCCATTGCGTAATCGATCAGCCAGACATGGTCGCGCTGTACGTCCAGGATGTCGCGCATCTTCTTGGAATTGGAGAAGGTGGGCGGGTCCATAACGATCAGATCGAACTGCTTGCCGCCGTCCACCGCCTCTTCCAGATACTGGAACACGTCGGCCCTCACCAGCTGATGCCGGGCAAGGTCCAGGCCGTTGAGCTCGAAATTACGGCGCGACCAGTCCTGATAGGTATTGGACATGTCCACGGTTTCGGAACTGATCGCGCCACCGCAGGCTGCGTAGACGGTGAAGCTGCCGGTATAGGCGAACAGATTGAGGAAACGCTTGCCGGCGGCCTCTTCCCTCACTCGTTTGCGGGTGTTGCGATGGTCCAGAAACAGACCGGTGTCCAAGTAGGCGTCGAGATTAACGATAAAGCGCTGGCCGAACTCGTTGACGATAAAGTCGCTGCCCTGCTGCCCCGCTTTCTCGTACTGGCTAACGCCCTTCTGACGGCGACGATTCTTTAGCGTCACCGCCTCATGCGCAAGACCGGTTACCGCGCACAGGCTGTCCACCACCGCGTTGATCCATTCGCGGTAGGCGTCGTCCTCCATCTCCCAACCGGTGTCGTACTCCTGCAGATGGATGCGCTCGCCGTACACATCCACCGCGAACGGGAACTGCGGCACATCCTTGTCGTAGACGCGCCAGGCGTCCAGCCCCTGGCGACGCGCCCATTTGGCGTGGTGCTTGAAATTCTTGGCCAGGCGATTGGCGAATGGGCTGACGTCCAGCATGAGTCCTCGATATGGGCGATGGGCAAAACACAAAACAAACGCGCCGCTGACTGCAGGCGGCGCGTGAACGGATATCCAATTCTATTACAGCCGAGGCTATTCGGACGAATACATCTCGATCAGCTTGCTGTAAACCGGCTCCGGCAAGTATTGGCGAATCACGCTTTCCCAGCCCCGCGGGCCCACCAGGCCCTTGACCATCGTGGACGACACTTCAGCGTACTCGCGCGGCGGCAGCAGGAAAATAGTGGTGATGTCCGGGTGCAGATCGGAATTGATATAGCGCATGGTACGCTCGTATTCATAATCACTGGCAGTGCGGATGCCGCGGATGATGTAGTTGGCGCCTATGCTTTGCGCGTAATTGACCAGGAACTGGTTCTCGAACACATCCACCCGCAGCTTGCTAAAGCCGCCGGTGACGGCGCGCAGCAAAGTCACTCGTTCCTCGACACTGAAGGTACAGTGTTTTTCCGGGTTCACTCCGACCGCTACGATCAATTCGTCAAACAGCTCCACCGCTTCACGAATCATCCAGAGGTGACCATTAGTCACCGGGTCGAAGCTGCCCGCGTACACGGCTCGCTTCAATTCTCGTTTTCCTTTGACTGTATGATGTGCCATGGCGAATGTATCGTGGTCGTTGGGGGCGGGTAAAGCAATTTTTGTGCATTGCGCAAAATGTTTCGCTTCCACCTGGACTATCCGCGGCAGAATCTGTCCATTTCACTCATTATCGGCAAAGCGCCGCCAAAAAAAAGCAGGCCGCGCATGGCGGCCCGCTTAACGATCAAACCCTACGCATTCAGACGTTGATATCCTCGGCGCGATGACAGGCGATCATGCGCTGATCCAGTTCGCGCAACTCCGGCACCTCCTCCGCGCAACGCTGATTCGCGTGCGGGCAGCGCTTGTGGAAAGCGCAGCCCGACGGCGGCTTCAAGGGGCTGGGTAACTCGCCTTCGATCTTGATCTTGATGCGGCGCTGCTCCGGGTGAATGGACGGCGTCGCCGACAACAAGGCCTGGGTATAAGGATGCAGCGGGCGCTCGTAGACACGGTCCTTCTCTCCCACTTCCACCGCACGCCCCAGATACATCACCATCAAGTCGTCTGCCACATGTTCTACTACCGACAGGTTGTGGGAGATGAACACATAGGCGGTTTTGAACTCGTCCTGCAGATCCATGAACAGATTGAGCACCTGCGCCTGGATCGACACGTCCAGCGCCGAGGTAGGCTCGTCCGCCACCACGATCTTGGGGTTCAGCATCATCGCGCGGGCGATGGCGATACGCTGACGCTGGCCGCCGGAGAACATATGCGGATAACGGAAGAAGTGCTCCGGCCGCAAGCCGACGCGCTGCATCATGCCGCGCACCTTGTCTTCGCGCTCCTTGGCGCTCAGCGAGGTGTTGATCTGCAAGGGTTCGGCCAGCTGGCTGCCGATTTTCTGACGCGGGTTCAGCGAGGCATAGGGGTTCTGGAACACCATCTGCACCTTGGTGCGCATTGCTTTCAATTCGGCCTTGCCGGCCTGGGCCGCGTCCTGGCCGTCCAACAGCAGGGAGCCGGAGGTCGGCGCCTCGATCAGCGTCAGCTGCCGCGCCAACGTGCTCTTGCCGCAACCGGACTCGCCCACCACCGCCAAGGTCTTGCCCGCTCGCAGTTCAAAGGAAACGCCATTGAGCGCCTTGACTTGCGCCGAGGGCTTGAAGAAGCCCTGCGACACCTCGTAATAACGGGTCAGATCCCGCGCTTGCAGTACGGTGCTCATTTCGCCTCCTGATCCGGCAATGGGTAGTGGCAGCGCACAACGCCGCCTTCCACGGGGGTCAAACCCGGACGCTGGGTCCGGCAGTTGTCCTTGACGTAGGGACAACGCGGCGACAACAGGCAACCGCTGGGGCGGTCGTACTGCCCTGGCACGATGCCGGGCAAGGTGTTCAGGCGGTGCGCGCCTTTGCTGTGTTCGGGGATCGACGACAGCAGCGCTTCGGTGTACGGATGGGAGGGATGATTGAACACGCCCGGCACCGCACCCATTTCCGCCACCTGGCCGGCGTACATCACCGCCAGCCGGTGCGCCACTTCAGCCACCACCGCCAGATCGTGGGTGATCATGATCAAGGCCATGTTCTGGCTCTTTTGCAGGCTGACCAGCAGCTCCATGATCTGCGCCTGGATGGTCACGTCCAAGGCCGTGGTCGGCTCGTCGGCGATCAAGAGCTTGGGGCTACAGGCGATGGCCATCGCAATCACCACGCGCTGGCTCATACCGCCGGACAACTGATGCGGATAGGCGTTGAGCCGCGAGGCCGGCGCCGGAATTTCCACCAGTTCCATCAGTTCCAACGCGCGCCGCTTCAAGGCTGCGCCGCGCAGGCCCTGGTGCAGCTTCAGCACTTCCATGATCTGGTAGCCGACGGTGTAGCTGGGATTCAGCGAGGTCATCGGGTCCTGGAAAATCATGGCGATGTCCTTGCCGACGATCTTGCGGCGTTCGCGCGCGGAGATGGTCAGCAGGTTCTTGCCGTCGAAGCTCAACTCATCGGCCACGATGCGGCCCTGGCCTTCCAGCAGCCCCATCATCGCCATCATGGTCACCGACTTGCCGGAACCGGATTCGCCGACGATGCCGACGATCTCGCCCTGATTCACCGCCAGGTCCAGCCCTTCCACCGCGCGGAAGGGGTTCTTTTCCGAACCGAACTCCACCGAGAGGTTCTTGATTTGCAACAAACTCATGTCCATCCCCTCAAGCCGCGCGCTTCAGTTTCGGGTCCAGCGCGTCGCGCAGGCCGTCGCCCATCAAATTGATGGCGAGCACCGACAGCAAAATGGTCAGGCCGGGCAAGGTCACCACCCACCAGGCGCTTTCAATGTAATCGCGGGCCGAGGCCAGCATGGTGCCCCACTCCGGGGTGGGCGGCTGCACGCCCAGGCCGAGAAAGCCCAGCGCGGCGATTTCCAGGATGGCCGAGGAAAAGCTCATCGTCGCGTGCACGATCAAAGGCGCCATGCAGTTGGGCAATACGGTGACGAACATCAGCCGCGGCAGGCCGGCGCCGGCCACTCGGGAGGCCGTGACGTAGTCGCGGTTCAGTTCGGTCATCGCCGACGCGCGAGTCAGCCGCACGTATGCAGGCAAGGCCACGGTAGCGATGGCTATCATCGCGTTCATCAGGCCGGGCCCGAGAATGGCCATAATGGCCACCGCCAGCAGCAGCGAGGGCAAGGCCATCATGATGTCCATCAGCCGCATGATCACGCCGCCGAGAACCTTGGGAAAGAAGGCGGCCAAGAGGCCGAGCACCACGCCCGGCAGCAAGGCCATCAGCACCGAACACAGGCCGATGAACAAGGACAAGCGCGCGCCGTGGATCAACCTCGACAGGATGTCGCGCCCCAGTTCATCGGTGCCGAACAGAAATTGCGTCGAGCCTCCATCCACCCAGACAGGCGGAGTCAGCAAATGGTCGCGATATTGCTCGATTGGGCTATACGGCGCCACCAGCGGCGCCAGCAGCGCACAGGAGGTGACGATCAGCATGAAGATCAGGCCGGCCACCGCGCCCTTGTTGTGGGAAAAACCCTGCCAGAACTCCTTGAACGGCGAGGGATAGGCCAGCGCCAGGTCCGGGCCGGCGTTGACTTGCGTAGTCTGTGTCATAAGTCCACCTACTGGCTGTTACTTGGCGTGACGGATGCGCGGATTGGCGATGCCGTACAAGATGTCGACGATGAAGTTGGTGACGATCACCAGCGTCGCCACCATCAGGATGCCGTTCTGCACCACCGGATAGTCGCGGCGACTGATGGCGTCGATCAGCCATTTGCCTATGCCCGGCCAGGAGAAGATGGTTTCAGTCAACACCGCCCCGCCCATCAGCGTGCCCACTTGCAGGCCGATCACGGTCAGCACCGGAATCAGCGCATTGCGCAGGGTGTGGATGAAGATCACCCGAACCGGCGACAAGCCCTTGGCCCGCGCGGTGCGCACATAGTCCTCGCGCAGCACTTCCAGCATCGACGAGCGCGTCATCCGCGCGATGACCGCCAGCGGAATGGTGCCCAGCACAATGGCCGGCAGAATCAGATGCATCAAAGCGTTCTTGAAGGCGCCGGCGTTCACTTCCGGATCCGCGGCTTCCGCCATCCAGGAATCGATCAGCATGAAACCGGTATGCGGCGCGATGTCGAAAGTCAGGTCGACGCGGCCGGACACCGGGGTCCAGCCCAGCTTGACCGAGAAGAACATGATCAGGATCAGGCCCCACCAGAAGATGGGCATGGAAAAGCCGGTCAACGAGATGCCCATCACGCCGTGGTCGAACAGCGAGCCGCGCTTGATGGCGGCGATGACGCCGGCCAGCAGACCCAGCACGGTGGCGAAGATCAAGGCGGAGATCGCCAATTCCAGCGTGGCGGGGAACAGGGTTTTGAACTCGGTCCAGACCCCGGTCTTGGTGACCAGGGACTCGCCCAGGTCGCCGTGCAGCAAATGGACCACATAGTCGAAGTACTGAGCGTACAGCGGCTTGTCCAGACCCAGGCGATGCAAGGCTTCGGCGTGCATTTGCGGATCGAGCGCGCGCTCGCCCACCATCACCTCCACCGGATCGCCCGGAATCATGCGGATCAGACCGAAGGTCAGCAGCGTGATGCCGAAGAAGGTTGGCACCAATAAGCCCAACCTTCGCAGAATAAAGGAAAACATGAGGACTTCTCCCTTGCGCCGGCCCCGCTGGGCGACTGGGCGCAATACTCAACTTGAGACCCAGAGCGACGACGCCTTGCATGGCAAACGGCGCGCGACAGCTCTATTGCGTTTTGGGGAGACGTTACCGGAATAGAACGGAGAAGAAGCAAGGAAAACAACAATGAAGAGCGCCGGAGCGATGGCATGCAACTGAACCACCCACCCACATCAGCTGCGCCACCGCTACGGCAAGTGCAAGATAGCACCCCTCGCCGCAAACGAGCTTGACCCAGGTCAAGCCTGACGCACAGCCTCTCCACGCTGTGACTGACTACCCTCTAACACCACCCAGTAGACGTTCCGCCGCCATCGGGTCCGCCGCCTCTTCGTGCGGCTGGAAACCCAAGGCTTAGAGTAGCCGACAAAACCCCGCGCCGCGTCCTAGGCGCGCCGGCGGCGGCAGCCGCGCGGCAAGGAATGCCAGTTCGCATCAGGGACTTCGTCAACCGTTCTTTTTAGGCTAAACATCGGGGGAAGCAGCCCCCGATGTCGCTGTTTTTTATTGGATTCCGCCTTACTTGACGCTAACGCCGTAGAAGGAGTTCAGGCCGAAGGGGCTGACCTTGAAACCCTGCACCGATTTCAACATCGGCTGATTAACGGTGGAGTGGGCAATGGTGGTCATCGGCACTTGCTGTTTGACGATCTCCTGAGCCTTCATGTACAGCTTGGTGCGCTCTGCCACGTTGGCGGTGCGCTTGCCCTTCTGGATCAAGTCTTCAAACGGCTTGTAGCACCACTTGGAGAAGTTGTTGCCGTTCATCGCGTCGCAACCGAACAACACGCCCAGCCAGTTGTCCGGATCGCCGTTGTCGCCGGTCCAGCCAATCAGCATGGAATCATGCTCGCCGGCCTTGGCGCGCTTGATGTACTCGCCCCACTCGTAGGAAGTGATCTTGGCCTTGACGCCGATCTTGGCCCAGTCGGACTGCACCATTTCCGCCATCAGCTTGGCGTTGGGGTTGTACGGACGTTGCACCGGCATTGCCCACAGGCTCAGTTCGAAGCCGTTGGGATAGCCGGCCTTGGCCAACAGCGCCTTGGCTTTTGCCACATCGTAAGGCGCGTCTTTCAGGCTCTTGTTGTAGGACCACTGGGTCGGCGGCATCGGGTTGGTGGCCGGCTGGCCGGCGCCCTGGTACACCGCGTCGATAATGGCCTTCTTGTTGATCGCCATGTCCAGCGCCTGGCGCACTTCCAACTTCTCCAGCGGCTTGTGCTTGACGTTGTAGGCCAGGTAGCCCAGGTTGAAGCCCGGCTGCGCGGTCACCGACAGTTTGGGATCGGCCTTCATCGCGGCCAGGTCGGTCGGGCGCGGGTTGACGGTAATCTGGCACTCGCCGGCCTTCAGCTTCTGATAACGAACCGAAGCGTCGGTGGTGATGGCGAACACCAGGTTGTCCACTTTCGGGCCGTCAGCCTTGTTCCAGTATTCTTTGTTGGCAGCGAAGCGGATCTGCGCGTCTTTTTGATAGCGCTTGAAGATGAACGGGCCCGTGCCTACCGGCTGCTGATTGATCAGCTGCGGCTTGCCGGCCTTGAGCAGTTTGTCGGCATACTCGGCGGACTGCACCGAAGCGAAGCTCATCGCCAGGTTCTGCAAGAATGCGGCGTCCAGGCTCTTCAGCGTGAACTTGACGGTGTTGGCGTCGACTTTCTCGACCTTAACGATATTGGTGTCCAGACCCATATCGGTGAAATACGGGAATTCGGTCGGATAGGCTTTGCGGAACGGATGGTTCTTGTCGACCATGCGGCTGAAGGTGAACACCACATCGTCGGCGTTGAATTCGCGGGTCGGCTTGAAGTAGTCGGTGGTCTGGAACTTCACGCCCTTGCGCAGATGAAAGGTATAGCTCAGGCCGTCTGCGGCCACGTCCCATTTTTCCGCCAGCGCCGGCACAACCTTGGTGCCGCCGCGCTGGAATTGCACCAGGCGGTTGAACACGGTTTCGGCGGACGCGTCGAAATCGGTGCCGGTAGTGTATTGGCCGGGGTCGAAGCCGGCCGGGCTGCCTTCGGAGCAGTACACCAGGGTGCCTGCGGCCTGGGCGGCCATCGCGGTCCCGGCGATCAGGCCGGCTGCCAGCAGCGCTTTCTTGACAGTTTGCATCTTTATTTCCTTTCCCTTGTACAGACTCATCGGTCTTTCTTGTCAACGGGATCCAAGCCCGCCATGGGGGGATACATTATGCAGAGAGGACGCTTTTGACAAGCGTCCTCTGCTTTTTTCTGCCAAGGGCCCTCCGCGCTAGGACTATTTTTTCCGGCTTATCAGATCTTCCTCAGCACAACGCTGCCCACCGAATAGCCCGCGCCAAAAGACGAAATGACGCCAACATCGCCACCATTCAGGTCATCAGCATGCAGATGGAATGCAATGATGGAACCGGCGGAACTGGTATTGGCGTAACGGTCCAGAATCACCGGCGCCTCATGGTCCCCGGCCTCGCGGCCCAACACGCGCCGGGAAATCAGCTGGTTCATCGCCAGGTTGGCTTGGTGCAGCCAGAAACGCGCCACCTCGGCCGGCGCGATGCCCAGGCTCTCCAAGTGCGCGGCGATATGATCTCCCACCATAGGGCAGACTTCCTTGAACACCTTGCGGCCCTGCTGCACGAAAAGCTTGTCCGGCTGGCCAATACCCGCCTCGTCGCAACGATTGAGGAAGCCGAAGTTGTTGCGGATATTATTGGAAAACACCGTGGCCAGCTTACTGCCCAACACCTCGTAGCGCTGCGCCGAGTTCGCCGCCTCGGCTCGCTCCAACACCACCGCGGTGCAGGCGTCGCCAAAGATGAAGTGGCTGTCGCGGTCGCGGAAATTCAGGTGTGCGGAACAGATTTCCGGATTCACCATCAACACCGCGCGCGCCTGGCCGCTGGCAATGGCGTTGACTGCGGTTTGAATGCCGAAGGTGGCGGACGAGCAAGCCACGTTCATGTCGAAGGCGTAGCCCTGAATGCCCAAGGCCTGCTGCACCTCAATGGACACCGCCGGATACGGGCGTTGCATATTGGAGCAAGCGACGATAACCATATCGATGTCCGCCGCGCTTCGGCCTGCGCGTTCCAGAGCCTGCCGCGCGGCGGCCACCGCCATTTCCGCCTGGACCGACAGTTCGTCGTTTCCGCGCTCCGGCAAGCGGGGCGCCATTCTGGCCGGGTCTAACACCCCGCTCTTGTCCATCAGGAAACGTTGCTTGATGCCGGAGGCCTTTTCGATGAACTCGGAGCTGGACTCGGCCAACGGCTCCATCTCTCCGGCGGCGATCCGATCCGCGTGTTGCTGATTGTGAGCGTGTACAAAGGCATTGAAAGCCGCGACCAGTTCCTGATTGCTGACCGCGTGCGGCGGCGTGAACAAGCCGGTTCCGCTAATGACGACCTTGTGCATGAATTGTCCTTTTAGCCCCCCGTAACCCGGGTGAGTGTAGATTTTTGTTGCGGCGACGACAGTCCTCGCTGCCCCGCCAAAACGGAAACAGCCCGCCTCGTCTCGGCCCGTCCTCGGACGATCCTTTCCGTCGCCGGATTCTACACCAAGCCCTTCATCTGAAAGTAATAAAACCGCAAACGTCGGCGCGGCGCGGCCTGCGGCCCTTCCCGCCTCGCTACAGCATGCGCGAACGGCTTTAATCGACCCCCGCGCCCAGCCGGCCGCGCCCCGCGGACCCCGTCGGCAAAACTACCCCTCCACCTAAAAACCGAGTAAAATGATCGGCTTTGCGCGGCCGCATCCTCATTGGCCCCTCCGATAATAGTTGACTAAAACAGTCGGATATTAGGTATAATCGTCTGCATCAGGAATTCATCCACCTCCAAATACCCACTCTTGGAGACCAGAGACATGCGTTTAACCACCAAAGGCCGTTTTGCCGTCACCGCGATGCTGGATCTGGCATTGCGCGAGAGCGGCGGCCCGGTCACGCTAGCCGGCATCAGCGAGCGCCAAGGCATCTCGCTCTCCTACCTGGAACAACTCTTCGGCAAGCTGCGGCGCGCCGAACTGGTGGACAGCGTGCGCGGCCCCGGCGGCGGCTATACCTTGGCCAAGGCGACGATCGACATCTCCGTGGCGGATATCATCACCGCCGTGGACGAACCAGTGGACGCCACCCAGTGTGGCGGCCGCGAGAACTGTCGCGGCAATCAGCGCTGCATGACCCACGATTTGTGGACCAATCTGAACGTCACCATTTTCGACTACCTGTCCAAGGTCAGCCTCGCCAGCCTGGTTGAGCAGCAAAAGACCAAGGAAAATACCGTATTGCAGGATAAGCGCGAATGCAGCGTGGTTCACGCTTCTGCCGCCTCCGGCGCCCTGTAAGGCGCGGACCCATCTTCATGTGGAGAGAATATAAATGAGCCAGCTCAAGCTTCCGATCTACCTCGACTACTCGGCCACCACGCCGGTAGACCCGCGCGTTGCCGACAAGATGATTCCCTATCTTTACGAAAAGTTCGGCAACCCGGCTTCGCGCAGCCACAGCTTCGGCTGGGACGCGGAGGAAGCAGTGGAGAATGCGCGCGCTGAAGTGGCCAAGCTGATCAACGCCGACTCGAAGGAAATCGTCTGGACCTCCGGTGCCACCGAGTCCGACAACCTGGCGATCAAGGGCGCCGCCCACTTCTACAAGAGCAAGGGCAAGCACCTGATTACCGTCAAGACCGAGCACAAGGCGGTGCTGGACACCATGCGCGAGCTGGAACGTCAGGGCTTCGAAGTCACTTACTTGGGCGTGCAAGACAACGGCCTGCTGGACATTGAAGAATTCAAGGCCGCCATCCGGCCGGACACCATCGTCGCCTCCGTGATGTTCGTCAACAACGAAATCGGCGTGATTCAGGATATCGAACAGCTGGGCGAGATCTGCCGCGCCAAGGGCGTGATCTTCCACGTCGATGCCACCCAGGCCCCGGGCAAAGTGGTCATCGACATGGAAAAGCAGAAAGTCGACCTACTCAGCCTGTCCGCGCACAAAGTGTACGGCCCCAAGGGCATCGGCGCTCTGTACGTGCGCCGCAAGCCGCGCGTGCGCCTGGAAGCGCAGATGCACGGCGGCGGCCATGAGCGCGGCTTCCGCTCCGGCACCCTGGCCAGCCATCAGATCGTCGGCATGGGCGAAGCCTTCCGCATCGCCCGCGAAGAGATGGACAGCGAGCGCGAACGCATCCGCATGCTGCGCGACCGTCTGTGGAACGGCATCAAGAACATGGAAGAGGTCTACATCAACGGCGACATAGACCAACGCGTGCCGCACAACCTCAACGTCAGCTTCAACTTCGTCGAAGGCGAAAGCCTGATCATGGCAATCAAGGAGCTTGCCGTGTCCAGCGGTTCGGCTTGTACCTCGGCCTCGCTGGAACCGTCCTACGTGCTGCGCGCGCTGGGCCGCAACGACGAAATGGCCCACAGCTCGATCCGCTTCACGCTGGGCCGCTTCACCACCGAGGAAGAAATCGACTTCGCGGTGAATCTGCTAAACCAAAAGATCGGCAAGCTGCGCGAACTGTCCCCCTTGTGGGAAATGTTCAAAGACGGCGTGGATCTGAATTCGGTTCAATGGGCCGCCCACTAAGGGCGACAGCAATATCCAGCGCCGAGCCGGCAAGACCGGAGCGGCGCTGAAGGAGATAATCATGGCATACAGCGACAAGGTAATGGATCACTACGAAAACCCGCGCAACGTGGGCTCTTTCGAAAAAGGCGACGACAGCGTGGGTACCGGCATGGTGGGCGCGCCGGCCTGTGGCGATGTGATGAAGCTGCAAATCAAGGTGAGCGAGGACGGCGTGATTCAGGACGCCAAGTTCAAGACTTACGGCTGCGGCTCCGCCATCGCCTCCTCCTCCCTGGTGACCGAATGGGTCAAGGGCAAATCGCTGGACGAAGCGCTGGAGATCAAGAACACCGCCATCGCCGAAGAACTGGCCTTGCCGCCGGTGAAGATTCACTGCTCCATCCTGGCCGAAGACGCGATCAAGGCCGCGGTCAACGACTACAAGCAAAAGCACGGCAAATAATCAGCGGGGACATCATCATGGCTATCACCCTTTCCGAACGCGCCGCCGCTCACGTCAGCGCCTTCATCGCCAAGCGCGGCAAGGGCTTGGGCATTCGTCTGGGCGTTAAGACCTCCGGCTGCTCCGGCATGGCCTACAAGCTGGAATTCGTCGACACGTCCAGCGACGACGACGTGACCTTTGAAAGCCATGGCGTCACCGTGTTCACCGATGCCAAGAGCCTGGCCTACATCGACGGTACCGAGCTGGATTACGCCAAGGAAGGCTTGAACGAGGGGTTTCAATTCAACAACCCCAACGTCAAAAACGAGTGCGGCTGCGGCGAAAGCTTCAACGTCTGACCCCGGCAGGCGGGCGCGCTTCGGCGCCGCCCGCCCGTCGTCCAACTGTAAGCTAGGTTTCCCGGCCCCGTCCCTATGAGCACCGATTTCAGCCAAGACTTCTTCTCCCTGTTCAATCTGCCGCGCCGCTTCGCCATAGATGGCCCGGCCCTGGAACACGCCTGGCGCACCGCCGCGGCCCAGGTCCATCCCGACCGCTACGCCAGCAGTTCCGACGCCGAAAAGCGCAGCGCGCTGATGCAGGCCACCCGGGTCAACGAAGCCTACCAAACGCTGAAGTCGCCGCTGAACCGCGCCCGCTACCTGCTGACGCTCTCCGGAGTCGACACTCAGGAAGACACCAACACCCAGATGCCGGCCGCCTTCCTGATGGCGCAGATGGAATGGCGCGAGAACATCGAAGATGCCCGCGCCGGCGGCGAACTCGAACGCTTGGAGATGCTGTCGCGCCAACTGCGGGACGAGAGCCGCGCGCATCAGGCCGAGCTGGAACAGGCGCTGGACCAGCGCGCCGACTTGGACGCCGCCGCGCTTCTAGTGCGAAAATTGCGGTTTTTGGAAAAACTGGACCAGGAAATCGGCGATGCCATCGAGGCACTGCTCGACTGAGCTCCCGGCCGCCGGCCCTTCCCCGTCGTGGGGATCGCGCTCCGGCCTGTCCTCCCTATCCGCCTCCGCCGCAGCAGGCGGCTTACCTCGAACTGATTTGAACTGAATATGGCCTTACTGCAAATCGCTGAACCCGGCCTCTCCGCCGCCCCTCACCAACACCGATTGGCGATCGGCATCGATCTGGGCACCACCAACTCGCTGGTGGCCTCGGTGCGCAGCGGATCCGCCGCCGTACTCAAGGACGAGCACGGCCGCAGCCTGCTGCCCTCGGTGGTGCGCTACGCCGACGAAGGCGCCGTCAGCGTCGGCTACGAAGCCCAGAAAGAACAGAACAAGGATCCGCACAACACCATCGTCTCGGTGAAACGCTTCATGGGCCGCGGCCTGGCCGACCTGCCGGACGTCCGCAACCTGCCCTACCGCTTCGTCGACGCGCCAGGCATGCTGCAACTGGTGACCCGCGGCGGCATCAAAAGTCCGGTTGAAATTTCCTCCGACATCCTGCGCACCCTGAAACAACGAGCCGAAGCCAGCCTGGGCGGCGAGCTGACCGGCGCCGTGATCACGGTGCCGGCCTATTTCGACGACGCCCAGCGCCAGGCCACCAAGGACGCCGCGCGCCTGGCCGGCTTGAACGTGCTGCGCCTGCTGAACGAGCCTACCGCCGCCGCCATCGCCTACGGGCTGGACAACGGCAGCGAAGGCATCTACGTCGTCTACGATCTAGGGGGAGGCACCTTCGACGTCTCCATTCTCAAACTCAGCCGCGGCGTGTTCGAAGTGCTGGCCACCAGCGGCGACTCCGCGCTGGGCGGCGACGACTTCGACCACCGCGTCTACTGCTGGATGCTTGAGCAGGCCGGCCTGTCCGGGCTGGGCGCTCAGGACACCCGGCTGCTGTTGACCCGCGCCCGCGAAGCCAAGGAAGCGCTGACCGAGCACGCGGAGACCCAGATCACCGCCCTGCTGTCCGACGGCCAGGCCCTGAACCTGACGCTGGACCAGGACACCTTACGCGGCATCACCAAGAACCTGGTGGACAAGACCCTGCTGCCCGTGCGCAAGGCGCTGCGCGACGCCGGCGTCGCCGCGGACGAGGTCCATGGCGTGGTAATGGTGGGCGGCGCCACCCGCATGCCGCAGGTGCAAAAAGCCGTCGGCGACTTCTTCCGCCAAGAACCGCTGACCAATCTGGACCCGGACAAGGTCGTCGCCTTGGGCGCGGCGATCCAGGCCAATGTGCTGGCCGGCAACAAGGGCGACGACGAGTGGCTGCTGCTGGACGTGATCCCGCTGTCGCTGGGCATCGAGACCATGGGCGGCCTGACCGAGAAGATCATCCCGCGCAACAGCACCATCCCGGTGGCCCGCGCGCAGGACTTCACCACCTTCAAGGACGGCCAGACCGCGATGTCCATCCACGTGCTGCAGGGCGAGCGCGAACTGGTGGCCGATTGCCGCTCGCTGGCCAAGTTCACCTTGAGCGGCATCCCGCCGATGGTGGCCGGCGCGGCCCGCATCCGCATCACCTTTCAGGTGGACGCCGACGGCCTGCTGGAAGTGTCCGCCCGCGAACAGACCAGCGGCGTGGAAGCCCGCATCGAGGTCAAGCCCTCCTACGGCCTCAGCGACGAGGAAATCAGCCGCATGCTGACCGAGTCCATGGCCCATGTGCATGAGGACATCGAGGCGCGCAAGCTGCGCGAAGCCGTCGTCGACGCCACCAGTCTCAGCGAAGCCTGTCGCGTCGCGCTAGCCAGCGACGGCGATCTGCTGGACGCCGATGAGCGCAACGCGGTGGAACAGGCGCTGGCCGCCGTGGACGCGGCCATCGCCGCGGCCCAGGCCGCCCGCCAGGTCAACGAGGCCTCCGGCCGTCTCAACCGCGCTACCGAAGAATTCGCCTCGCGCCGCATGGACCGCAATATCCGGCGCGCGCTCAAAGGCCACAACATTTCCGATTTGTAAGGATCCGCCATGCCGCGAATCATCGTACTGCCCCACGCCGACCTTTGCCCGGAAGGCGTGGTCATCGACAACGCCGAACCCGGCCAGAACATCTGCCAGGTGTTGCTGGACCACGACATCGAGATCGAGCACGCCTGCGAGATGTCCTGTGCCTGCACTACCTGCCATTGCATCGTCCGCGAAGGCGGCGACTCCCTGAACGAAGCCGACGAGCTGGAAGAAGACCTGCTGGACAAGGCCTGGGGACTGGAAGCCCAGTCCCGCCTGTCCTGCCAGGCGATTGTCGCCGATGAGGACTTGGTGATAGACATCCCACGGTACACCATCAACCACGCCCGCGAACACCACTAGGAACACGCCCTAAAATCCCTGTAGCCGCGTTGCGCCGCCTTGCCCTACCTCATGTACTGTCTGCGGCGGCGCGCCTTGCTACAGCCGCTGCGCTGGATTTTATGAACGGTTCCCCGCTCTGGAGACAAGAAGATGAAATGGACCGACGTGCTGGACATCGCCATCGAACTGGCGGAAGCCCATCCGGAAATCGACCCCAAGACCGTGCGCTTCGTCGATCTGCACAACTGGGTCGTCGAGCTGCCGGATTTTGACGACGACCACAGCCGCGGCGGCGAACGCGTGCTGGAGGCGATTCAACAAGCTTGGATCGACGAGGTGGAATAAGTCTCTCCGCCCCCCTGTTTCGGCAAGGCCGCGTTCCCTGACGCGGCCTTTTTGCCGTCTAGCGCCAAAAACCCGCAGCCGCCGCATAGGAAAAGCCGTACCGATGGCGGTATCATCGGACAAAGGCTGCGACAGCCCGCCGGCAGCCTCCTCTTTCGAAACGGAGCTCCCTGATGTTTACCCTCATCATCGGCAATAAAAACTACTCTTCTTGGTCCCTACGCCCCTGGCTGGTGCTAAAAATGCTGGACGAGCCGTTTGAAGAGCAGCAGATCGATCTCTACCTGTCCGACACCAAGGCCCGCATCCTCGCCGCCAATCCGGCCGGCAAGGTGCCGGTGCTGATAGATCGCAAATTGCGGATCTGGGATTCGCTGGCAATCTGCGAATACCTAGCCGAATGCTTTCCCGCCGCCACGCTGTGGCCGGACGACGCCGGACTGCGCGCAGTCGCCCGCTCCATCGTCGCCGAGATCCACTCCGGCTTCTCCGCCCTGCGCGAACACCTGGCGATGAATCTGACCTTGCGCCACATCAATTACCAAAGCACGCCGGCGGTGGAGTTCGACATCGCCCGCATCATCTCGCTATGGGAAGAGCATCTGCCGCGCCATCAGGCCGACGGCGAATTCATTTTTGGCGGCTTCAGCATCGCCGACGCCTTCTTCGCCCCCATCGCCACCCGCTTCCACACTTACAACGTCAAATTGCCGGAACAATCGCAAGCCTATGTCGACCATCTACTGGCTTTGCCGGCTATGCGGGAATGGTATGGCGCGGCCCAGGCGGAAGGTCAGCGCGCTTAATAGCGTCCGATGTCGCAATTAGAGTGGAAGGACGCGCCATAACTCATTAGAATGGCGCGTTTTTTTATCATTTTTACGCGTAGAAGGATAGTTTCATGACCACCCCGTTCATCATCGGCGTTGCAGGCGGCAGCGGCAGCGGTAAAACCACGGTGACCAATCAAGTGCTGGAAACCATTGGCTCCGAGATGGCGGCTGTGATCATTCAAGACTTTTACTACCGTGATCAGAGCCATCTGACCTTCGAACAACGCTTGGCCACCAACTACGACCACCCGCAGGCCTTTGACTGGCCGCTGCTGATCGAACACATCGATGACCTGCGCAACGGCCGCGCGATCGAAATGCCGGTCTACGACTTCGCCAACCACACCCGCGCCGAAGAAACCATCACCCTGCAGCCGGCGCCGGTCATTGTCATCGAGGGCTTATTCCCGCTGTACGACGCCGCGCTGCGCGACATGATGTCCTTAAAGATCTTCGTCGACACCGATTCCGACGTGCGCTTCATCCGCCGCCTCAAGCGCGACATCACCGAGCGCGGCCGCACCACCGATAGCGTAATCGAGCAATACCTGACCACGGTGCGCCCGATGCACAACCAGTTCATCGAGCCCACCAAGCGCTTCGCCGACGTGATCCTGCCTCACGGCGCCAATGATCCGGCGGTGGATATTATCACCACCAAGGTGGCCAGCCTGATGGTACGCAACTGATTCATGCGGCGGCGTCCGCGCCGCCGTCTTCCGCCCGCTCTTCGCAGCGGGATCCAAGCACAGGAGCACTCCATGCACACAATCAAACCGCGCAATCCGCACGCTTGCGCGCCCATCATGAAAAAAGGCGGCGCCCACGGGCGGAGCCGCTCCGGCCAGCGCCAGGCCGGACGCCAGGCCATGCTGGTCGAACTGGATCTTGATCTGGACTGGAACGAAGCGGACGCCTACCCGCCGCAGCCGCAAGCCGCTGCCGACGACGAGCCGGCGGTTTTTGGCGACGTGAATAACAAAGAGCCGCGCAATGCGCGGCTCTTTGTTATTCACGGGGCCCTGCCAGCGTTTAAACGTCGGACTTCAACTGCAGCAAATCCCAGCGATTGCCGTACAAATCCTCGAACACCACCACGGTGCCGTATTCCTCCTCGCGCGGCTGCTCGCTGAAGCTCACGCCCGCCGCGGCCATGCGGCGGTAATCGCGCCAGAAGTCGTCGGTATGCAGGAAGAAGCCGACGCGACCACCAGTTTGTACACCCACCACGGCCTGCTGCCTCGCATTGCTTGCCTTGGCCAGCAGCAACGCGCACTCGCTCGCCCCCGGCGGCGCCACGCGCACCCAGCGCTTGTCCTCGCCCTGACGCTCATCCTCCAGCAAGACAAAGCCCAGCTTGTCCACATACCAGGCGATGGCCTCGTCGTAATCCGCCACCACCAGGGCAACCGAACCCAAAAACTGTTTCATCTCACGCTCCAAACAAAAACGGCGTCCCCGAGGACGCCGTGACGCGCTTAGCCGCTCAGGCCAAGCCGACAACGCTTATTTGCCGATATGCGGCGCCAGCATGTGCAGCAGCTGCGCCAGCACCTTCGGGTTGGCGGCGACGATGTCGCCGGACTCCAGCCAGCCCTGCTCGCCGGACAAGTCGGTGACGATGCCGCCCGCTTCCTGCACGATCAGGCTGCCCGCAGCGATGTCCCAAGGCTTGAGGTTCAGCTCCCAGAAGCCTTCCACGCGGCCGCAGGCCACATTGCACAGGTCCAGCGAGGCCGCGCCTTCGCGACGCACGCCGGCGGTCTTGGCCAGCACATCCTTGAGCATGCCCAGGTATTGGTCGATATAGCTTTGGTCGGACACCGGGAAGCCGGTGGCGATCACGCATTCATTCATCATGAAGCGCTTGGACACGCGGATGCGGCGATCATTGAGGAAGGCGCCGACGCCGCGCGAGGCGGTGAACAGATCGTTGCGGTTGGGGTCGAAAACCACGGCTTGCTGCACCTGGCCCTTGTGCGCCAGCGCGATGGAAATCGCGTACTGCGGGTGGCCGTGCAGGAAGTTGGTAGTGCCGTCGATCGGATCGATGATCCACTCGTATTCCGACGAACCGATGCCTTTCGCGCCGGACTCTTCTGCTAGAATCGCGTGCTTGGGATAAGCTTCCAGAATGGAAGCGATGATGGACTCTTCCGCGGCGCGGTCGACTTCGGTCACGAAGTCATTGTGTTTCTTGCGCTCTACGCGCACCGCGTCGAGATTCAGCGACGCGCGCTGAATGACACTGCCGGCGCGGCGAGCGGCTTTCACCGCGACATTGAGCATCGGATGCATTGACGGCCTCTACACTTTCAACCATGACAGACGTCCGCCACATGACGCGACGTCTGCTAGTAACAATCTGGGTTAAGGAACAAGAAAAACCCGGCGCAATCGGGCAAGGCGGCATGCCTGCCCATCCGGCAAGCGCTGGCCTTGCGCGCAATAACGGCGCGCGGGCTTTTCGATAAGCCGGCTATTTTAATGTGAAACTGCTGATGAATAAACCCCAAGTACCTGATTTTCTGAAAAACATTCGCGTGGTGTTGGCTCGCCCCAACCATCCGGGCAATATCGGCTCCGCCGCCCGAGCGATGAAGACCATGGGCCTGAGCCGGCTCTATCTGGTTGAACCCAAAGTATTTCCCAGCGACGAAGCCAATACGCTGGCCTCCGGCGCGGTGGATCTTCTCGAACAGGCCACCGTGGTGCCCAGCCTCGCCGAGGCGCTGCAAGACGTCACCATCGCCTGCGCGTTGACCAGCCGCCGCCGCGAGCTGACCACCCCTCTGTCCACACCGCGTCAGACTACGCCGGAATTGGTGGCGCGCGCGCGCGCCGGCGAACAAGTGGCCCTGGTGTTCGGCAATGAAACCTTCGGCCTGTCGATCGAAGAAGTCGAGCAATGCAACCGTCTGGTCACCATCCCCGGCAACCCGGACTATTTCTCGCTGAATCTGGCGATGGCAGTGCAGGTGATGACCTACGAGCTGTTCAGCCACACCGGCGTGGACGTCGATTATCTGCGCGCCGACAGCGACGCGGCGGCGCTGGGCGAGGTGGAGGGCTTCTGCGGCCATCTGGAACAGACCATGGACAAGATAGGCTATTTCCGCCGCCGCAACAGCGAGCGGATGATGCGCCGGATGCGCACTCTGTTCAACCGCGCCGGCCTGCTGCGCGAGGAGATCGACATCCTGCGCGGCTTCCTCAAACAGGTGCAGCGCGCCGCCGACGGCGAAGTCCGCCGCGACGCGCCCGGACCGGATGGCGAATAAGCCGCCGTTCACCCTGCCCTACGCGCATCCGGCGGTGCGCGATCTGGCTTTTCTGCTCTCCGCGCCCTCCCCCTGGCGCAGCGGCGCGGACATCCCGCCACAACGGCTGCTGGGGGCAGACGGCCCGGCCTTGCTGCAAGCGCTGGACGCCGATCCGGCCGAGCTGCAGCACTGGCTGGCGCGCCAGCCCACCCGCCGTCTGGGCCATTACGCCGAGCGCTTGCTGTCCTTCTGGTTCCGCTTGGCGCCGCACATCGAACTGGTCGCCAGCAATCTGCCGGTGCGCGGTCCGGACGGCCGCACCGTCGGCGAATTCGACTTCCTTTTGCGCCTCGACGGCCAACCGCTGCATCTGGAAGCCGCCAGCAAGTTCTACCTGCAACTAGGCCGCAGCGCCGATACGCTGACCGGCCCCAGCCTGCGCGACGCCTGGGCGCTGAAAGCCCATAAGCTGCAGACCCAGCTGCGCCTGTCCCGCCATCCCGCGGCGCAAGCTGCGCTGCCGGCGGGCTTCGACGGCTGCGCTGTCGGCGCCCGGCTCAGCGGTTGGCTGTTCCACGCCCTGGACACCTCGCCGGAACCTCCGCCCGGCGCTCTGCCCCTCTACGGGCAATACTGGCCGCTGCGCGGCGACTGGCCTGCGTTGAACGCGGACTCCCGCTGGGCCTGGCTGCCCAGGCTCAGCTGGCTGGCGCCGGCGCGCCTCTCGCGGGAACACACCGCCGACGCGGCGGAACTGCGCGCGCGGCTGGAACAGGCCGAGGCGCCGCAGCTGCTGGCCGAACTGCAACCCGGCCCCGACGGCGACTGGCACGAAGTGGCGCGCGGCTTCGCCGTGCCGCCCGGATGGCCTCAAGAAGCGCCCTTGTCGCGGCTGCTGCGGCAAATCGCCGACTGCGCGCCGTCCCCATGAAAAAAGGCAAGCCCGATGGCTTGCCTAAGAACCTGTTTACAATCCGCTGCGCGTCGGCGATACGGCGTTGAAACCAGCTTCGAAATGCTCATGTACCACGTGTACATTCCGCTTTCTCAGCCGCTTTCGCCTTGTCTCGCCTTAGCTCGCAAGATCGTAAACACGCTCTTGCGTCTTTCACGACTCTGCCTAAGCGGCGGAATCAATGGCCGTTGGCGTGGGCGCAGCCGGAAATCAGCGCCTTCAACTCATCCACCATCACTAGCTGGATATGCTTATGGTCTACCGTGATCCAGCCTTGCTGCTGGAACTTGGACAGCGTGCGGCTGACGGTTTCCAGTTTCAACCCCAGGAAGCTGCCGATTTCCTCGCGGCTCATGCGCAGGATGAAATCATTGGCGGCGAAGCCCCGGGTGGACAGACGCTGGGACAAATTGAGCAAGAAAGCGGCTAGACGTTCTTCCGCCTTCATGTTGCCCAATAGCAACATTACATTTTGATCGCGAACGATCTCGCGGCTCATCAGTCGGTAGAAGTGGTGCTGCAAGGTGGGAATTTCGCGACCCAGGCTCTCCATGCGGCTGAACGGCAACTCGCACACCTCGCTGTCCTCCAGCGCGATGGCGTCGCAACCGTGAACATTGGCGGAAATGCCGTCCAAACCCATCAGTTCGCCGGACATGTGGAAGCCGGTCACCTGTTCGCGGCCGTCCTGGCTGGCCACGCTGGTCTTGAAGAAGCCGGTACGCACCGCGAACAGAGAGCGGAAGCCCTCGCCGCTTCGGAACAGGTATTCGCCGCGCTTCAAACGACGGCTCTGGCGGATCACCGCGTCAAGCTGGGTCAGCTCCTCGCGGTTGAGCCCCACAGGCAGACAGAGTTCCTTCAGGCTGCAGTTGGAGCAGGAGACCTTCAGGTTATGCAAAGAGATATGATTCTGATCGGACATGGCATGTTTAGTACAAGCTTGCGATGAAGCTTGACCCTTATCAAAGCGAAATTCGCAGGATTTCCGCAAATTTACCAGTCCACCAGAGGTTTTGCTATCCAAATACGACATGAAGACCACCCACCCATTTTCTCCTGCCCATTTTGAATTCGACCGCGCTCTGATTGAACGCCTCGACGGGACAGGTCCTAGATATACGTCATACCCGACAGCGGATCGCTTTACGCCGGGTTTTGCCGAAAGAGACTACATCCACTGGCTACGGCAGCGCAGCATCGGCGCCAACCGGAAACCTTTATCATTGTACGCTCATATACCTTTTTGCAACACTATCTGCTACTACTGCGGTTGCAACAAGATCATCACCAAGGACAGCGGCAAAGCCGACTTGTATCTGGACTACCTGGAAAAGGAAGTCCGGATGGTCGCCTCCTGTCTGGGCCGTCGAGAGCAGGTGATACAGCTGCATTTCGGCGGCGGCACCCCAACGTTCCTGTCCGACGCGCAACTGGAACGATTGATGACCTTGCTCAAGACTCATTTCGAGTTCTTGAAGGAGGGGGAGTATTCCATAGAAATAGACCCGCGCAAAGTCAGCGCGGCTACAATTTTCAAGCTGGCTGAATTCGGCTTCAACCGCATCAGCGTCGGCATCCAGGACTTCGAGCCCGCGGTGCAGCAGGCGGTGAACCGCGTGCAATCCGAGGAGGAAACGCTGGAGGTGATCCAGGCGGCGCGCGACGCCGGCTTCAAGTCCGTCAGCGTCGATCTGATCTACGGCCTGCCCTTGCAGAGCCGGGAATCGGTGCGCCGCACGCTGGACAAGGTGATCGCCATCGGTCCGGACCGGCTGGCGCTGTACAACTACGCCCATCTGCCCACCGTGTTCATGCCGCAGCGCCGCATCAACGAGGCCGATCTGCCGTCGCCGGAAACCAAGCTGGACATCCTGCAGGACTCGGTGCAACGTCTATCCGATGCCGGTTATGTGTTCATCGGCATGGATCACTTTGCCAAGCCGGACGACGAATTGGCCTCCGCCCTGCGCCAGGGCCGGCTGCAACGCAATTTCCAGGGTTACTCCACGCATGCGGACTGCGACATGATTGGCCTTGGCGTGTCCTCCATCGGCAAGGTCGGCCCCTGCTACAGCCAGAGCGCCAAAGACCTGGACAGCTACTACGCGGCGCTGGACAGCGGCCATCTGCCGGTGCTGCGCGGACTGACGCTGGACAATGACGATATCCTGCGCCGCAGCATCATCCAGGGCCTGATGTGCCGTTTCTCGCTGTCGGTGGAAGCGCTGGAAGAAATTCACGGCATCAACTTCGCCGAGTACTTCGCCGAAGAGCTGCCGCAGATCCGCGAATACCAGCAACTGGGCCTGCTGTCCTTCGACGGCGACTTCATCATGGTGGAACCCAAGGGCCGCTTCCTGATCCGCAATATCGCGATGATCTTCGACCGGCACCTGCGGGAGCGCCGTACTCAAGCTCGCTACTCCAAAACCATTTGAGCCAGCCCCATGACAAAACAGCCCGCGTCTGGACGCGGGCTGTTTATCGTTGGGGCCTGGCATAGGCTTACCAGATGTCTTTTTCCACCTTGGCCGCCAGTTCCGGGTAATCCGCCACCTTGAACACAGGAGTGGACTCGCCTTGCTTCAACTGACGCTCGTAGTCCTTCAACACGATGAAGAAGTAACGCGACAACAATACAATGGCCACCAGGTTGATCAAGGCCATCAAACCCATGGCGAAGTCGGCCATGTCCCACACCAGCGGCAAGCTGGCCACAGCGCCGAACATTACCATCGCCAGCACGATCAGCCGGAACACCAACAAAATCCACTTATTGCTGCGAATGAATTCGACATTGCCCTCGGCGTAAGCGTAATTGCCGATGATGGTGGAAAAGGCGAACAAGAACATCGCCACCGCCAGGAAGGACGCCCCGATCGGACCAAACTGGGCCTCGATGGCCTTCTGCGTCAGCGCCACCCCGCTCAAACCCTGATCATGCACCCCGGACAGCAGAATGATGGCAGCCGTGGCGGTACAGATCACCATGGTGTCGATGAAGACGCCGAACATCTGAATCGCGCCCTGGCTTGCCGGATGGCGCGAGGTCGCCGTCGCGGCCGCGTTGGGAGCGGAACCCATGCCCGCCTCATTGGAAAACAGACCGCGCTTGATGCCCAGCATCATCGCCTGACTCACGGCGTAGCCTGCGAAACCGCCCGCCGCCTGCTCCAGGCCGAAAGCGCTCTTGACGATCAACACAATCAGACCGGGCAGCTCGGCGGCATGCACCGCCAGCACATAGAAGGTCATCAGCAAATAGATGGCCGCCATCACCGGCACCAGCCATTCAGCCACACGCGCCACCGAGCGCACGCCGCCAAAGATGATGGGCGCGCTCATCACTACCAGGGCGATGCCCACCATATAGCGGTTCCAGCCCCAGGCGCCCTCGGTGGCCGCCACGATGGAGTTGGCCTGCACCGCGTTGAACACCAGGCCGAAAGCCAGAATCAGGCATAAGGCGAAGATCACGCCCAGCCAGCGTTGCCCCAGGCCTTTCTGGATGTAATAAGCCGGACCGCCGCGGAAGGTGGCGTCATGGTGATTGGTCTTGAACAGCTGCGCCAAGGTTGATTCGGCGAAAGCGCTGGCCATGCCCAGCATGGCGGTCAGCCACATCCAGAACACCGCGCCGGGTCCGCCGGCAGCGATGGCGATGGCCACGCCGGCGATGTTGCCGGTGCCCACCCGGCTAGCCAGGCCGGTGGCGAAGGCCTGGAACGGCGAGATGTCGTCCTTGCTGCGGTGGCCGCCGCGGCCGCCCATCATCTCGCGCCAGCCGCGCGCAAAAAGCCGCAGCTGCAGCAGACCGGAGCGCAGCGAGAAATACAAGCCGACGGCCAATAACAGGCCAATCAGCATTTTGCCCCAAATCACATCATTGGCGGCATTGATAAACGAATGAAGCAAGTCCATGGATCCTCTTAAAGCTCTGAGCGTGGCAATCTGGAAAATAGGCGACGCGCGCCGGAAGGATTGCAGACTGGAAGGTTGTCCTCGCCGCGGTCTTGTCGCCGGGCTTGAAGATTGCGGCCTTGACGAAACCGTTCCCCGCGACCGTCGGGTCGCCGGGTTCAGGACACGGCTTCGTCAGACTGTTTCAATGCAAAACCCGGCGAATTTAACAAAATAGAGTGATTGCTGGCAATGCCGGGCGATCTCGGCCAAAGCCGCGCAAACGTCCATTCCCCCGCCTCGAAGCACGCCTTTGTCATTTAACTATTCCGGATAGCCGAACATTTACCCAATGTCCAAACAATCCAAAGTCATTTTTGATGACTCAGGCATTATTGCCGCTTATCCACCCTATCCTGACAAGACAAAGCTCACGCGCTTTCCCGAGACGAACTGATGCGCGGACCATCCGACACGCCATCGCATTTCATGCGGCAATCGCAGCCCGTGAAAATTGCCTATTCTGGAACTGGCGAAGCAGACGTCCACATTGCGGACGTCGCCGCCACAGTCAGGAGCGAAATCATGACAACACCCGTGGTAAGGCTGATGCAGCGCTTGAGCTACCCCAGCCGCTTTGCGCTGATCGGCACGGTCTTTGCCGTCGCCTTACTCTATATGGTGTACGGTCTGTATCGAACCAATCAGGACAATATCGACTTTTCGCAAAAGGAAAGAGTCGGGGTGTCCTATATCCAGCCGCTACAGCATTTGCTGGGCGCGCTGGAGCAGGCGCAGGACCTGGCCGTGCGCGCGGCGCAGGGCGAGGCCGCCGCCAAAGCCGCGTTGCCGGCGGCGCAGGCGCAACTGGAACAAGGCTGGAACCAACTGCAAAGCGCTCAGGAACAATACGGCGCCATCTTGCAAACCGACGACGCCTGGAAAGCCGCCGGCGCCGCGCGAGGCACGCTGTCGCGGATCGGCGCGGCCCCGCCGCCCCAAGTGATCTCCAGCTTCGACAGTACGGCGGACAAACTCAACGCCTTGCTCGGCGCCGCCAGCGACAACTCCAATCTGACGCTGGACCCGGACATCGACAGCTACTATCTGATGGACGCCGCCACCGCCAAGCTGCCCGCGCTCAGCAACTACGTCGGCGAAGCGCTGGCCTGGGCCGCCAAATCGGAGGCCGGTCAAGCGCTGACGCCAGCCGAGCGCGACCGCTTGGTGGAGTTGCGCCCGCTGATCAATGGCACGCTGGACGGATTGAACAGCGACCTGGCCAAGGCGCTGGCCTACAATCCGGCGCTGAAAAACGCGCTGAACGCAGAGTCCCAGGCACTGGCGGCCTTCCATCAAGGCCAGGCCGCCGCCATTGACAAAGCCATCACAGGACAGACCGGCGCAGCCTTGGCCCTAAGCGGGATGGCGGCGAAAAACGCAGAGATAGGCTCCCGCTTCAGCGATGTGACGCTGAAAAACCTGGAAGCCCTGCTGCAAGCCCGCATCGACCGCATGCAGGCTCAGCGCAATCTTTACATCGGCATTGGCCTGGCCGCGATGCTGCTGGCCAGCTTCCTGTTCCACCAGCTCTACCTGTCCATCACCTTGCAACTGGGCGGTGAGCCTTTCTACGTGCAAAGCGTGGTCGAGCAATTGGCCGCCGGCCAGCTGGGCACCCGCATCCAGTTGCGCGAACAGGACCGTAGCAGCTTACTCGCCTCCATCGGCCAGATGCGCGATCAATTGCGCGACACCGTGACCCAGCTGCTGGACACCTCGCACGAAGTCAATTCGGCCGCGGACCAGATGGCGCAAAGCGCCCAGAACGTCTCCCACAGCAGCACCAAGCAAACTCAGGCGGCGGCCAGCATGGCGGCGGCGATCGAGCAACTGAGCACCAGCCTGATGGTCAGCGCCGAGCAATCGGAACAAGCCAATCAACTCTCGCGCGCCGCAGTCAGCCAATCCAGCGAGGGCAACGCCATCATCCACGACGCCAGCGCCAGCATGGACAGCATCGTGCGCGACGTGTCCTCTGCCTCGGAAACCATAGGCGCTCTGGGCCAGCAATCGGAGTCCATCGCCAGCATTGTCGATGTGATCCGCGATGTCGCAGACCAAACCAATC
Organism: Chromobacterium fluminis; assembly: GCF_011602385.1. Classification (NCBI taxonomy): domain Bacteria; kingdom Pseudomonadati; phylum Pseudomonadota; class Betaproteobacteria; order Neisseriales; family Chromobacteriaceae; genus Chromobacterium; species Chromobacterium fluminis. The sequence goes on from NZ_JAAOMA010000018.1 coordinate 29,377, forward strand.
TGCTGGCGCTGAACGCCGCCATTGAAGCCGCGCGCGCCGGCGAACAAGGCCGCGGCTTCGCCGTGGTGGCCGACGAGGTGCGCAAACTGGCGGAACGCACCGCGCAATCCACCACCGAGATCAGCACCATCGTCTCCGACATCCAGCGCACCTCGCAGCAGGCCATCGCCAATATGCAAACCGGCATGAGCGCCATCATGCAAGGCCAGGAAAACACCCGCAACGCCGGCGCCAGCATCGCCTCCATCCGCCAATGCGTGGACCAGGTGCTGGACAGCATCCATCAAATCACTCAGGGACTGAAGGAACAGAGCAGCGCCAGCCAGTCGCTGGCGCAAAACGTGGAGAGCGTGGCGCGGATGTCGGAAACCAACGCCAGCGCCGTCGAAGCCAGCGCGCAGACCGCCGGCGAACTGCAATCGGTATCACAGCGGCTGGGCCAGCTTGCCGGCCGCTTCAGCGTCTAGGCCCTCATGCCGCGCCTGCTGAGACAGCTGATCGCGGCGCTGGCTTCGGCCCCCGCCGCCGCGGCCGGACTGACCATATTGGTCAGCCCGCAGCCTCCCATCATCGAAGTCTCAGCCGATCAGCAGCACGTCTCCGGCACCGCCATCGACCTGATGCGCGCGCTGTCCCTGCGCGCCGGCCTGCCGTTCAAGTTTACGCCCTACCCCACCGCCCGCGCGGTGCTGTTGGTCCAGCAGACCCCGGACACCTGCTTGACCGCCGCCCGCTTTCCGGAACGCGAAATGCTGTTCCGCTGGAGCGAGCCGGTCATCCGCCTGCGGCTGGTGCTGCTGGCGCGCAATGACGAAACCCGCGACTTCGGCGGCGTGGAACAGGCCCGGCACTTCCACATCGGCGCCGTACGCGGCACCGCCGTGGCCAGCCGGCTAAAGCAGCAGGGCTGGACGCTGGACGAGAGCGCGGACGCGGAAACCAATCTGCGCAAGCTGCAATTGGGCCGCATCGACTTGCTGGCCACGCTGGACGTGGGCATACAAGGCCTGGCCGACAAAATGAAAATGGCGACGCCGCGCGTCGCCCTGGTGGTGAATGAAACGGACATCTATTTCGCCTGCCATCCGCAGTTGAGCGACGACGCCATACAGCGGCTGAACCACGCCATCCTGGCGATGAAGGCGGACGGCAGCTTCAAAGCCTTCAATCTGAAATAAGCCGCAGCAAATCCAAACGGTCGGTGCAGACGCTATCCACGCCCCAGGCCAGCAAACGTTCAGCGTCGGCCGGCTGGTTCACCGTGTAGCAGAGCAATTGAAAGCCGGCCTGTTTGATCGCGGCGGCCAGCTCAGCGCTCAAGCTCTGATAATCACAGTGCAACGCAACACAGTCCAGATCGCGCAAACGCGCCTGCCAGTCCGCCGGCACCTGCTCAACTAGCCAGGCTCGGGGCAGATTCGGCGCGGCTTCCCGCGCTGCGCTCAGCGCCTCGGCGGAAAAAGACGACAGCAAGGGCGGAAACGCGGCTCCGGACCACAGCCGAGCGGCTTCCGCCGCCACCGTCGCGCCGGTCTCCGCCTCCCGTCCCGGGCAGGGTTTGATCTCGATGTTCAAGGCGATGCCGTGCGCTAGGCAGCAGGCGGCGACCGTCTCCAGCGTCGGCATGGGCTCGCCGGCAAAAGCCGCGCCCTTCCAGCCGCCGGCGTCCAGGCGCGCCAATTGCGCCATGCTCAGCGCCGCCGCCGCGCCGCGGCCGTTGCTGGTGCGCTCCACCGTGTCGTCGTGCAGCAAAAAGCAGACATTGTCGGCCGACAGCTTCACATCGCATTCGGCGCCGCGGTAGCCGTAGCGCAGGCCTTCGCGAAAACCGGCCAGGGTATTTTCCGGAGCCAACGCGCCGCCGCCGCGATGGGCGATGAAGCGGGGATAAGGCCATTGCCGGCCGGATGTGGAATGAGACATGGGCGCTTCCTTGCAAACCTCGGACAAAAGGCGTCATTCTCGCCGACGCGGATTGCAGACAGATGACGCCCTCCCAGTATGGCAAAAGCCGCCTTTGCAGAGCAAAGACGGCTTGGTCAAGGCGGCGCCAAATACCGGCTTATTGGTAAGTCAGCGCATTGGCCTTGCCATGGAACACCCGATAGACAAAGGCGGTATACACCAGAATCACCGGCAGCACCACCGCCGCGCCCCAGAAGATCACCCACAAGGCCGCGGTGTCGCTGGCCGCCTGCCAGATGTTCAGCCGGCCAATCACCACCTCGGGGAACACGCTATAGGTCAGGCCCCAGAACGACAGCAGCACGACGCCGACGGTGCAGGCGAACGGCGCCCAGCACCAATTATCGTTGCCGGCGGCCTGGCGCACCGCCAGCCTCGGCAGGATCACCCACAAGGTGGCGAACAGCACGATGCAACCCAAGGGCAGCGGCAGCAGCAACAAAAACTCCGGCAAGGCGAACCACTTGGCCGCGATATGGCTGCTGGCCAGCGGCGTGGCCGCCGACACCAGCAGCACCGACAAACCCGCGCCTGCCAGACTGCGCCGCGCCCAGGCCACCGCCTTGGCTTGCAAAGCCCCGCTGGTCTTCATGATCAGCCAGCCGGCGCCCAACAAGGTGTAGGCCGCGGCCAGACCGATACCGGCCAGCAAGGCGAAGCCCCAGGCCAGCCAGCCTTCGGCGAAGCCAGTCAGATAGCGGCCCAGCATCACGCCCTGGGTCAGCGCCGCCAACAGCGAGCCACAGGCGAAAGCGACGTTCCACCACGGCTTATGCGGCTCGCGCGCCTTGACGCGGAAGTCGAAGGCCACGCCGCGCACGATCAGGCCGGCCAGCATCAGCGCCACCGGCAGATAGAGTTCGCCCAGAATGATGCCGTGCGCCAGCGGGAAGCCCACCAGCAACAGGCCCACGCCCAGCACCAGCCAGGTTTCGTTGGCGTCCCAGAACGGGCCGATCGACGCGATCATCATGTCCTTCTCGTCGTCCTCGGCGAAGGGCAGCAACAAGCCCACGCCCAGATCGTAACCGTCCAGCACCACGTAAATCAGCATGGCCAGGGCCATCAGGCCGGCGAACACCACCGGCAACCAGTACACAGCGCCACTCATGCCAGTTTCTCCTCAAGATGCGCGGCCTCGCCGCCGGACTGGCCGGCCGCCTTGCCCGCCATATAGAACAAGACCGACACATAGGCGGTCAGCAACACTAGGTACAGGCCCAGATACATCGCCAGCGTCGACGCCACCATACCGCCGGTCGCCGACCCCGCCGCCTGCGCGGTGGTCAGCACGCCCTCCACCAGCCACGGTTGACGGCCGATCTCGGTCACGTACCAGCCGGCCAGGGTCGCTACCCAGCCGGCGAAAGTCATGCCCACCAGCGCCCGCAGCATCAACGGCGCCAACTGGCCGCGGCGACGCAGTTGCCAACAGGCCAGCCAGGACACCAGCAGCATCAGCGCGCCCACGCCGGCCATCACGCGGAAGCTCCAGAACACCTTGCCCACCGGCGCATGCTGAGCAAACTCGTTGAGGCCGCGGATCTCGCCGTTGAGATCATGGGTAATGATCAAACTGGCCAGCTTGGGAATACCCACCGCCATATCGTTCTGGCGGGTTTCCGCGTTGGGCAGCGCGAACAGCAACAGCGGTGCGCCCTTCTCTGTGTGCCAGATGCCCTCGATCGCCGCCAACTTGGCCGGTTGATGCTTAAAGGTGTTGAGACCGTGCATATCGCCCACGAAGATCTGCAGCGGAATCAGCAAGGCAGCGGTCACCACGCCGGTTTTCAGCGCCATTTTCGCGCCGTCGCTGCCATCGCCCTTCAAGCGGCGGTAGGCCGACAAGCCGGCCACCAGGAAAGCAGTGGTCAGGCCGGAAGCAATCAGCATATGAGTCAAACGATAGGGCAAGGAGGGATTAAAGATCACCTCCAGCCAACTGGTCACCACCGCCTTGCCGTCCACCATCTTGAAGCCGGTCGGAGTCTGCATCCAGGAATTCAAGGCCAGAATCCAGAACGCCGATACCGTATTGCCGAAGGCGACCAGGAAAGTGGCCCAGGTATGCACTCGCTCCGACACCCGCGAGCGGCCGAACAGCATCACGCCCAGGAAGGTGGCCTCCAGGAAGAAGGCGGTCAGGATCTCGTACGCCAGCAGCGGGCCGGCGATATTGCCCACCGTCTGCATATAGCCCGGCCAGTTGGTGCCGAACTGGAAGCTCATGGTCACGCCGCTGACCACGCCCAACGCGAAGGACAGGGCGAATATCTTCACCCAGAAGCCATAGGCGTCCATCCAGCCTTGCTGACTGGTTTTCAGGTAACGCAGCTTGAAGAACAGCAGCACCCAGCCCATCGCGATATTGATGGTGGGAAACAAGATGTGAAAGGAAATATTGGCGCCAAACTGAATGCGCGCCAATACCAGCGGGTCAAAGTCCATAGCTACTCCCTGTCGCCGTCGCGACTGGTCAGTTTCGAAAGCGAGTGGGTGAACTGCAGGATCTTCTGCACCTGCGAACCCAATTTCATCAAGCGCTGCAAGGTCTCCACGTCCATGTGCTGGATGTCGGAGAACCAGGTTGTCACCAGTTCGATCAACTGGTGCATCTCCTTCATCCGCGCTTGGGCGTGGCGTTCAGCGTCGCTGGCCGGCGTCTCCATGATGGCGCCGCGCAACATGGTCAGCGTAGGCTCCACCTCGCGCTTTTTGCGCTCCTCGGCCAGGGTTTTGAAAATGGCCCAGACATCGTCGGGCGTGGAGAAATATTCGCGGCGGTCGCCGGGAAAGTGCTGCAGCCGGACCAGGCGCCAGGACTCCAGCTCCTTCAGTCCCATGCTGACGTTGGAGCGCGAAAAGCTCAGGCTCTCTGCGATTTCATCCGCGTTCAGCGGCTTCTCCGATACATAGAGCAGCGCGTAGATCTGCCCGACGGTGCGATTGATGCCCCAGCGGCTGCCCATTTCACCAAAATGCAGCACGAAAGACTGGACGAGTGGCGATAAATTCATGACGTTCTCAATTTTCAGGAATTTCTGAAACTTTGATATAAATCATAAATTCGCAACGAAACCAAGTCAATCACAACCATCGTTGAGCCGCCCGCTTGACAGAAACCAAATCCATGCACATCGCATCTTTACAGTCTGAGCCGGTGCGGCTGACGCCGCTGGCGGGCTGCGCTAAAATAGCGCCGACTCTCCAAAAGCCCCGCCTCGCGCGGGGTCGGAACATTAATCAGGGATGCCCTGGCGCCCGCGCGGCCTTGATTCGCGGGCAACGGCCACGGCATCCTGTTGTCCATTGAAAACATAAGAGCCCATAGCCGATGAGCACGCCACAGCACACCCCGATGATGCAGCAATACCTAGCCATCAAACGCGAACACACCGACAAGCTGGTGTTCTACCGCATGGGGGACTTCTACGAACTGTTCTATGAGGACGCGGAGAAGGCGGCGCGCTTGCTCGACATCACCCTGACCACCCGCGGCGCCAGCGGCGGCAACCCGATCAAGATGGCCGGCGTGCCCTATCACGCCGCCGAAGGTTATCTGGCGCGCCTGGTCAAGATGGGCGAATCCGTCGCCATCGCCGAGCAGATCGGCGACCCGGCCTTGTCCAAGGGCCCGGTGGAACGCAAGGTGGTTCGCATCGTCACCCCCGGCACCCTGACCGACGCCGCGCTGCTGGACGACAAACGCGACAACCTGGTGATGGCGGTGAACATGGTCAAGGGCGTGCTGGGCCTGGCCTGGCTATCGCTCGCCAGCGGCGAGTTCAAGGTATTGCAGACCCGGGTGGACGACCTGCACAGCGAGCTGGAGCGCTTAAAGCCCGCCGAACTGGTGATCCCGGACGACACCGGCCTCAATGTGTTCGAAACCGTGGCCACGCCCAAGAAAAAGCTGCCGCCGTGGCAGTTCGACATCGAGTCGGCGCAGATGACGCTGACCCGGCACTTCGGCACCCGCGACCTCGCCGGCTTCGGCGCCGACACCCTGCCGGTGGCGGTGGGCGCCGCCGGCGCGCTGCTGGAATACGTCAAGACCACCCAGAGCGTGAACCCTGCCCACATCGCCAACCTGGCGGTGGAAGACGCCGGCGAGCTGATCCGCATGGACGGCGCCACCCGCCGCAATCTGGAGCTGACCGAAACCATACGCGGCGAACCGTCTCCGACGCTGGCCTCATTGCTGGACGGTTGCGCCACCAGCATGGGCAGCCGTCTGCTGCGCCATTGGCTGCATCACCCCATTCGCAGCCACGGCAAGCTGGCGCGCCGGCTGGAAGCAGTGCGCGCCCTGCTGCCGGCCTACGACGACGCCCACGCCCAGTTGCGCGAAGTGGCGGACATCGAACGCATTACCGCCCGCATCGCGCTGCGCAGCGCCCGTCCGCGCGACCTGGCCGCGCTGCGCGATTCGCTGAAGGCGTTGACCGGCGTCAAACGGCTGGCCGCCGATCTGGACGCAGAACTGCTGGGCGAACTGGCGCGCCTGCTGCCCGACGATTCCCCAGTGGAAACCATGCTCAGCCAGGCCATCCTGCCCGAACCCTCCACCTTCCTGCGCGACGGCGGCGTGATCAATCACGGCCTCAACGCCACGCTGGACGAGTTGCGCGCGATCCAGACCGACTGCGGCGCCTTCCTGCTGGCGCTGGAAGCCCGCGAAAAAGAACGCACCGGCATTCCCACGCTGAAAGTCGAATTCAACCGCGTGCACGGCTTCTACATCGAAGTCACCAAGGCCCAGGGCGACAAGGTGCCGGACGACTACCGCCGCCGCCAGACGCTGAAGAACGCCGAGCGCTACATCACGCCGGAACTGAAGGAATTCGAAGACAAGGCCTTGTCGGCGCAGGACCGCGCGCTGGCGCTGGAAAAGCAGTTGTACGAAGACCTGCTGGACCAGCTGGCGCCTCACATCCCGGACCTGAAGCTGATCGCCCAGGCGGTGGCGGGACTGGACGTGCTGTCCGCCTTCGCCGAGCGCGCCAGCGTCAACAACTACGTGGAGCCGGAATTCGTCGCCGAACCACGGCTGGAAATCATAGAAGGCCGCCACCCGGTGGTGGAGGCGGAGGTGGAGCGCTTCATCGCCAACGACACCCGGCTGTCCGATACCCGCAAGCTGCTGCTGATTACCGGCCCGAACATGGGCGGTAAATCCACCTATATGCGCCAGAACGCGCTGATCACGCTGATGGCGCACGTCGGCAGCTTCGTGCCGGCCCAACGCGCGGTGATCGGGCCGATAGACCGCATCTTCACCCGCATCGGCGCCTCCGACGACCTAGCCGGCGGCCGCTCCACCTTCATGGTGGAAATGACCGAAACCGCCAACATCCTCAACAACGCCTCCGAACACTCGCTGGTGCTGATGGATGAGGTGGGCCGCGGCACCTCCACTTTCGACGGCCTGGCGCTGGCCTGGGCCATCGCCAAGGCGCTGATAGAGAAGAGCCGCGCCTATACGTTGTTCGCCACCCATTATTTTGAGCTGACCAGCCTGGAAAGCGAGTACCCTAGCGTCGCCAACGTTCATCTGTCCGCCGTGGAGCACAAGGACCGCATCGTGTTCCTGCACCATGTGGAGGAAGGCCCGGCCAGCCAGAGCTACGGCCTGGCAGTGGCCCAGTTGGCCGGCGTGCCCGGCAAAGTGATCCGCGAGGCGCGCCGTTATCTGACTGAATTGGAGAACCACTCCGCCAGCCGCGTGCAGCCAGACCTATTTATCAGTTTACCCGCGGCGGCAACTGTGGAACCCGAACCGAATCCGGCAGTCGAACGCCTTCTGGAGGTCGATCTAGACGATCTCTCGCCACGGGAAGCCCAGGCTCTGCTCTACGAATTAAAGAAACTGGCCAAATGACCAGGCCAGACCCGGGGACGTTTCCTATATTACTAGAAGGTAACATCCGAGACAGGAGCAACAACAATGTCGCTTGAAAACACTGCCACCGCCCCGGGCCTGGTCACACTGTTCAGTCAGGTCACGGACGATGGAAGCATTGCCCTTTCCTCCATCCGCGAGCGGGCCAACCTCGAATTGTCCAGCTTCGCCGAACTGGCGAGCCAACAATTGCAACAACTGGACATCAGCATGCCGCCTGCGATCAGCTTGATCAGCACGCCGGCCTGCCAGTTGGACTTGGAAAACAACCACCCGCATGCCGAGGAAATTCGGGTCTGGTTGCAGGGCAATGACAACATCACCCGAAAATTCAAGGAAGTGGAAGTGCTGTACGAGATCGTGCGCGCCGCGGAAAGCATAGGCGAAACCTTCCCGGAAAGCTCAACCTTCCACATCGGCTTAACCAGCGCCGGGCCTATCGCCTACTTCGAGGACAGCCACCGCGCTTAAACGCTGGCACGGCCATGTCGCCCGCGTTCAACACCCAAGACGGGGAAGCGAAAGCTTCCCCGTTTTTCTTGCTTTAATCTTCCCGCGGCAAGACCGCCCGCTCCCGCCGGTAAAAACGCGGATAAGTGTTGATGAAACGCATCTCCTCCGGATAGGGGTAAAAATCCTCGATGTGGCCGGCGCGGACGCGGCGCTGGCGCAGCTGCCAAAACTCGGGACTCAGCAAATCCCGGTGATGGCGCAAAAAGACCTGCCTGACCTCGGCGTCGCCCAACAGAAAAACGCCGAACTCCTCGGGAAACACATCGTTGCGCGCCACCGGGTACCAGACCTCGCCGGACATCTCCATTTCCGGGTTAGGCGCCTCTGGAATTCGCCGGAAATGGCAGTCGCTCAAGTATTCGATCTCGTCGTAATCGTAGAAAATCACCCGCCCGTAACGCGTCACGCCAAAGTTCTTGAACAGCATGTCGCCTGGGAAAATATTGGCCGCCGCCAGCTCCTTGATCGCCAAGCCGTAATCGCGCACCGCCCGGGCCTTCTCCGCCGGTTCGCAGCTCATCAGGTAAAGATTCAACGGCTTCAGCCGCCGCTCAATGTACAGATGCTTGATCACCACTTGCTCCGCGCCTTCCTCCATCATCGACGGCGCCTGCTCACGCAGCTCCCGTAGTAATTCTTCGGTGAAGCGCGCCTTGGGAAACGCCACATTCGAAAACTCCAGCGTATCCGCCAGCCGCCCCACTCGGTCATGGCGCTTCACCAACTGATACTTGGCCTTCACCGTGGCCCGGTCCGCCTCCTTGGGTCCGCCGAACACGTCCTTGATCAGCTTGAACACATAGGGATAGGACGGCAGCGTGAACACCAGCATCACCAAGCCGCGGATGCCGGGCGCGATAACGAAGCTGTCGTTGGAATGTTTCAAATGCTGGATGAAGTCGCGGTAGAAGGTGTTCTTGCCCTGTTTCTGCAGCCCCAGCATGGTGTAGAGCTCGGCCTTGGTCTTGCCCGGCAGCATGCCTCGCAGGAACTGCACATAAGCGGACGGCACCTCCATATCCACCAGGAAGTAAGCACGGCTGAAGGAGAACAGTATGCCGATGCGCCAGGGTTCCAACAGCATAGTGTCCAGGTACAGCCCGCCCAGCTCATCGTGCAACACCGGGACGGCGAACGGATAGTGCGCGCCGCCGTTGATCACCTTGCCGAACACATAAGCGGTCTTGTTGCGGTAGAACGGCGACGACAACACCTGGATCTGACAATTGGCCTCCGGCTGCGGCCAGCGCCCCTCCAGAAAGGACTCCGCCTGCCGCAACAGCAGCGCGACGTCCCGGCGCAGCCGGGTGAACGGCCGCCGCCAGCCAAAGTCCTCGACGATGCGCCTCAAGGCCTGCCGCAGGCCGTCGCGCGCCGGGTAGTAACTACGGTAGGACGGCGGATCGGATTCGATGTACTCGGTGGAGATCGCCGGGCGGATGAAGATGAAGTCGTTGTTGAAGTAATCGCGGTGCAAGATGCGGGTGAACACGGAGTTGAAGAAGGTTTCCGCGCACTCCGGCTGTTTGTGATTGGCCAACAGGCCGATGAAGTAAAGCTTGGCCTGCTGCCAGATCTCGTCGTCCAGCAGATCGGCGTGGAACTCGCCATGCAGCCGCGCCACCGTTTCCGCCACCCGTTCGTCGTAGAACTGGATGCGGTCGCGCACCGCCTTTTGCACCCCTTGCCAGTCCCCGGACTCGAACAAATCCTTGGCGCCGCGATTGCACTCGCGGAACAGGCGATAATGCTTGTCGAAGCCGTCCACCAGCGCCTGCGCGATATCGCGCGCCACCGGGTTGTAGTACTCGGGAATCTGCATGCGCTCGCCCTCTGGGTCGCCAACGGCCGCGCCCTCGCTCAGGGCTTGCGCGGGCCTCCGCGCCGGAAACCGCCGGCGCCGCGCGGCTGCGCGCCGGGCTTGACGATGCGCTGAGCATGCGACACCCGCGGCAAATCCGCAAGATCCACCTCCAGCTCGCGCATCTCCCCCGGCAGCAGGCCGTCCAGCGTCCACGGCCCTATCGCCGCCCGCACCAGGCGCAGCGTCGGCAACCCCACTTTGGCGGTCATGCGCCGCACCTGGCGGTTCTTGCCCTCGCTGATAACGATCTCCAGCCAGCCGTCCGGCACCGTTTTGCGAAAACGCACCGGCGGCGTGCGCTCCCATAGCGCGGGCGCGTCCATGCGCCGCGCCTGCGCCGGCTGGGTAGTGAAATCGCCCAGGTCGACGCCGCGGCGCAATTGCTCCAGCTGTTCCTCGCGGATCAGCCCCTCCACCTGCACCCAATAGGTCTTGGGCAGCTTCCAGCGCGGATTGGCGATGCGGTGTTGCAATTCGCCGTCGCCGGTCAAGAGCAGCAAGCCTTCGCTGTCGGTGTCCAGCCTGCCCGCCGGATACACGTCAGGCAAGGGCACGCAGGACTTGAGCGTCGGATGCTTGGGATGCTCGGAAAACTGGCAGATGACGCCGTAGGGCTTATTGAGCAGAATGAGTCGGGACATGGCATGAAGAACGGCGAGAAAAGAATGAGGCGAATGATACAAGAGCCGGCCGCCGCGCGCCGCAAGTTTGCCGGCGAAGGCGCTCCGCGCGCGGCCTATAATTCGCATTCGAACCGCCGCCGCGCAGTTATCAAGCATAAAAGTTCAAATGCGCAGCGAGCCAAGCGCGCGCGGAGAGGTATAATTCGCTTTTGAAAATTGCCAGAGAGTCTCCGGATCGTGTTCAGGCCGCGTCGTCTGGGCCGCCATCCGCCTTTCCAAGGTCTTTCCATGCGCCGGCAGCGCCCTGCGCAATCGTTCTGTCGTCACAAGATAAAAGGAGATAGAGTAATGCCTTCGGAACAGCCCAAAATCATCTACACACTGACCGACGAAGCGCCGGCGCTGGCAACCAGCGCCTTTCTGCCGGTCGTGCAAGCCTTCGCCGGCTCCGCCGGCATTGAAATCGCCACCGCGGACATTTCGCTGGCCGCGCGCGTCCTGGCCGAATTCCCCGACTATCTGGCCGACGAACAGAAAGTGCCGAACACGCTGGCCGAACTGGGCAAGCTGACCCAGCACCCCGACACCAACATCATCAAGCTGCCCAATATCAGCGCCTCCGTGGCCCAATTGATCGCCTGCGTCAAAGAACTGCAGGCCAAGGGCTACCCGCTGCCGGACTATCCGGAAAACCCGGCCTCCGACGCCGACAAAGCGATCAAGGACCGCTACGCCAAATGCCTGGGTTCCGCGGTGAACCCGGTGCTGCGCGAAGGCAACTCCGACCGCCGCGCGCCGCTGGCGGTGAAGAACTACGCCAAGAAGCATCCGCACTCAATGGGCGAATGGAAGCAATGGTCGCAGACTCACGTCTCCCACATGCACCACGGCGACTTCTACCACGGCGAAAAGTCGATGACGCTGGACAAGGCGCGCGACGTGAAGATGGAACTGACCACCAAGAACGGCCAGACCATCGTGCTCAAACCCAAAGTCGCGCTGCAGGCCGGCGAGATCATCGATTCCATGTTCATGAGCAAGAAGGCGCTGTGCGACTTCTACGAGCGTGAAATGGAAGACTGCCGCGAATCCGGCATCCTGTTCTCCCTGCACGTCAAAGCCACCATGATGAAGGTGTCCCACCCCATCGTGTTCGGCCACTGCGTCAAGATCTACTACAAGGAAGCCTTCGAAAAGCACGGCAAGCTGTTCGAGGAGCTGGGCGTCAACGTCAACAACGGCATGGCCACCCTGTACGAGAAGATCGAAACCCTGCCGGCTTCCAAGCGCGAAGAAATCATCCGCGATCTGCACGCCTGCCAGGAGCACCGTCCGCGCCTGGCCATGGTGGATTCGGCCAAGGGCATCACCAACTTCCACTCGCCCAACGACGTGATCGTGGACGCCTCGATGCCGGCGATGATCCGCACCGGCGGCAAGATGTGGGGCGCCGACGGCAAACCTTACGACGCCAAGGCTGTGATGCCGGAATCCACCTTCGCCCGCATTTACCAGGAGATGATCAACTTCTGCAAATGGCACGGCAATTTTGATCCCAAGACCATGGGCACCGTGCCCAACGTCGGCCTGATGGCGCAGAAGGCCGAGGAGTACGGCTCCCACGACAAGACTTTCGAAATCCAGGAAGCCGGCGTCGCCAACATCGTCGACCTCGCCACCGGCGAAGTGCTGCTGTCGCAGAACGTCGAGCAAGGCGATATCTGGCGCATGTGCCAGGTGAAGGACGCGCCTATCCGCGACTGGGTCAAGCTGGCCGTCACCCGCGCCCGCAACTCCGGCATGCCGGCGGTGTTCTGGCTGGACCCGTACCGCCCGCACGAAAACGAGCTGATCAAGAAGGTGCACGCCTACCTGAAGGATTACGACACCAGCGGCCTGGAAATCCACATCATGTCCCAGGTGCGCGCGATGCGTTACACCCTGGAGCGCGTGGCGCGCGGCTTGGACACCATCTCGGTGACCGGCAACATTCTGCGTGACTACCTGACCGACCTGTTCCCCATCATGGAACTGGGCACCTCGGCCAAGATGCTGTCCATCGTGCCGCTGATGGCCGGCGGCGGCATGTACGAGACTGGCGCGGGCGGCTCCGCGCCCAAGCACGTGCAGCAATTGCTGGAAGAAAACCATCTGCGTTGGGACAGCCTGGGCGAGTTCCTGGCGCTGGCGGTGTCCTTGGAAGAGCTGGGCATCAAGACCGGCAACGGCAAGGCCAAGGTCTTGGCCAAAACGCTGGACCTCGCCACCGGCAAGCTGCTGGACGAGAACAAGTCCCCGTCGCGCCGCACCGGCGAGCTGGACAACCGCGGCAGCCAGTTCTATCTGACCCTGTACTGGGCCCAGGCGCTGGCTGAACAGTCCGACGACAAAGAGCTGCAGGCCCGCTTCGCCCCGCTCGCCCAGAATCTGGCCGACAAGGAGCAGAAGATTCTGGACGAGCTGAAGGCAGTGCAAGGCAAAGCGGCCGACATCGGCGGCTACTACCATCCCGACGCGGCCAAGTGCGGCGCGGTGATGCGCCCGAGCGCCAGCTTCAACGCCGCGCTGGCCGCCGTGCTCGGCTAAGTCCCTCCCTGTCCCGGCGGGAACTTCCCGCCCGACAAAGCGCCAAGACAGATGTCTTGGCGTTTTTTTTGCGCCGTGCCAGCGGCGCCGGCGGCAAGCTTTTCACGATTTTTTCATGGATAATCAAAATACGGGCTTGCCCAGCGGCGTGCCGTCGCGCACACCACCCTCAGGAGAAAAAGCATGAGCGTCACCCATATCAAGGTTCCGGCAGACGGCGAGAAGATTACCCCCGGCCGGCCGGCGCCCGATCATCCGATCATTCCTTTCATCGAAGGCGACGGCATAGGCGTGGACATCACCCCAGTGATGATCAAGGTGATAGACGCCGCGGTGGCCAAAGCCTATGGCGGCCGGAAGAAGATTCATTGGATGGAAGTGTACGCCGGCGAAAAATCTACCCGGCTCTACGGCCCGGATGAATGGCTGCCAAAAGAAACCTTCGACGCGTTGAAAACGTATTCGGTGTCCATCAAAGGCCCGATGACCACCCCGGTGGGCGGCGGCATCCGTTCGCTGAACGTGGCGCTGCGCCAGGAGCTGGACCTGTACCAGTGCGTGCGGCCGGTGCGTTACTTCAAGGGCGTGCCCTCGCCGCTGAAACAGCCGGAGCTGACCGATATGGTGATCTTCCGAGAGAACACCGAAGACATCTACGCCGGCATAGAGTGGCAAGCGGGCAGCGACGCCGCCAAGAAGGTGATCGCCTTCCTGCAGGATGAAATGGGCGTGAAAAAGATCCGCTTTCCAGAATCCTCCGGCATCGGCATCAAGCCGGTGTCCAAGGACGGCACCGAGCGCCTGGTGCGCGCCGCCATCCGCTACGCGATAGACAACGACCGCAAGAGCGTGACCATCGTGCACAAGGGCAACATCATGAAGCACACCGAGGGCGGCTTCCGCGACTGGGCCTATGCCCTGGCCAAGGACGAGTTCGGCGCGACGCCGATCGACGGCGGCCCGTGGTGCGCGTTCAAAAACCCGAAGACCGGCCGCGACATCGTGATCAAGGACACCATCGCCGACGCCTTCTTGCAGCAAATCCTGCTGCGTCCGGCCGAATACGACGTGGTCGCCACGCTGAACCTGAACGGCGACTACATCTCCGACGCCCTGGCCGCGCAGGTGGGCGGCATCGGCATTGCGCCCGGCGCCAACATCTCGGATCAATACGCGGTGTTTGAAGCCACCCACGGCACAGCGCCCAAATACGCGGGCCAGGACAAAGTCAATCCCGGCTCGCTGATCCTGTCCGCGGAGATGATGTTGCGTCACCTAGGCTGGAAGGAGGCCGCCGATCTGGTGATCAAGGCGATGGAAGCCGCCATCGCCGACAAGCAGGTGACCTATGACTTCGCCCGCCTGATGGACGGCGCCGTAGAAGTCAGCTGCTCCGCCTTTGGCGACGCGATGATCGCGCGCATGTAGCCATCGGCCACGGCCATGAGAAAGCCCGCGTCACCGCGGGCTTTTTGATTTGGGGACCCGGCCTCAACGCCGCAGGTAATCGACGAAGGCGTAAGCCAGGCCGTCGGCGCTGACGTGCGCCTCGCGGCTGTCCTCGCGCCAGAGTTCGGCGGACACCTCGGGGAAATGGGCGTCGCCCGAATACTCTCCGGCGATCTCGGTCAGCCGCAGGCAGTCCGCGCTGGCGATCGCCTGGCGGTACAACTCGGCGCCGCCGATCAAACACACTTCCTCCACCTCGCCGGCCAGAGCCAGCGCCTGCTCCAACGAATGCGCGGCTTCCGCGCCGTCGGCGCGCCAGTCCGCTTGGCGCGTCACCACGATGTTGCGGCGGCCCGGTAAGGGCCGGCCGATCGAATCCCAGGTCTTGCGGCCCATGATCACCGGCTTGCCCAGCGTCACCGCCTTGAAGTGCTTGAGATCCTCCGGCAGATGCCAAGGCAAGCGGTTGTCTATGCCTATCACCCGCTTGGCCGCCATCGCCGCCACCAGGGTCAAGCGCGGCTTCCCCGCCGCCGTCATACCGCCACCGTCGCTTTGATGTGCGGGTGCGGGTCATAGCCTTCCAGTTCGAAATCCTCGAACTGGAAGCCGAAGATGTCCTTGACCTGCGGATTGAGTTTCAGCGTCGGCAAGGCGCGCGGCTCGCGCGACAGCTGCAGCGCGGCCTGCTCCAGATGGTTGCTGTACAGATGCGCGTCGCCCAGCGTGTGGACGAAATCGCCCGCCTTCAGCCCGCACACTTGCGCCATCATCATGGTCAGCAAGGCGTAACTGGCGATATTGAAGGGCACGCCCAGAAAGATGTCGGCGGAGCGCTGATAGAGCTGGCAGGACAGCTTGCCGTCGGCCACGTAGAACTGAAACAGGCTGTGGCAGGGCGGCAGCGCCATCTCATCCACCAGCGCCGGGTTCCAGGCCGACACGATCAAGCGGCGCGAATCCGGATTGCTCTTGATCATCGCCACCACATTGGCGATCTGGTCGATGTGGCGGCCGTCCGGCGCCGGCCAGCTGCGCCACTGGTAGCCGTAGACCGGCCCCAGGTCGCCGTTTTCGTCGGCCCACTCATCCCAGATCGATACGCCGTTTTCCTTCAGATAGCGGATATTCGTGTCGCCGGACAGGAACCACAGCAGTTCGTGGATGATGGAACGCAGATGGCATTTCTTGGTGGTGATCAGCGGAAAGCCCTGTTGCAGATCGAAGCGCATCTGGTGGCCGAATACCGAACGGGTGCCGGTGCCGGTGCGGTCGGACTTGTCGTGGCCATGTTCCAGCACATGGCGCATCAGGTCGAGATACTGTCGCATTGTGTTCATTCCATCTTTGATGCCGGCCATTGTACCCGACTTGAAGCCGCCTCGGAAAAGCTGGCCCGGCCTCGCCGCTTCGGCTACCATTCTCTTTAAAATCAAGACAGAAGCATGAAACACCGGACATGGCTGAAGATTCCGACCTCGAACGCACCGAACCCGCCACCGCGAAACGGCTGGGCCTCGCCCGCGAAGACGGCAATATCCCCCGCTCCCGCGAACTGACCACCTTCGCCATCACCATGGCCGGCGTGGCGCTGCTGATGGCTCAGGGCGGCCATATCGCCGCCAATCTGGCGCAGACCATGCGCGCCCTGCTCACCTTCGACCAGACCACGGTGCACAATGTGGAGCCGGCGCTGACTCGCTTCAAGGAAACCATTTTCAGCGCGCTGTGGAGCCTGGCTCCGTTGCTGACCGGCCTGGCGCTGGTGGCACTGTTCGTGCCCATGCTGGTAGGCGGCTGGAACCTCACCTTCAAAGCGATCGAACCCAAATTCAGCAAACTCAACCCGCTGCCCGGCATCAAGCGCATGTTCTCCGTCAACGCCGCCACCGAGGCGCTCAAGGCCATTCTCAAGAGCGTGCTGATCGGCGGCATCGCCACCTGGTTCATCTGGCGCGAGCGCGCCGAGATCATCGGCCTGATTTCCATGCCCCTGCCCACCGGCATCGCCAAGATGACCGATATGATCATCACCACCTTCTTCGTGGTGACTTCGGCGATGATTCTGCTGGTGGCCATCGACGTGCCGTTTCAGTTGTGGAGCTATCACAAGAAACTGCGCATGACCAAGGAAGAGATCAAGCAGGAATACAAGGAAGCCGAAGGCTCGCCCGAGGTCAAAGGCCGCATCCGCCAGATGCAGCGCGAAGCCGCCCGCAAACGCATGATGCAGGAGATCCCCAGCGCCAACGTCATCGTCACCAACCCTACCCACTACGCGGTGGCGATCAAGTACGACGACGGCATGCGCGCGCCGCAAGTGGTGGCCAAGGGCTCGCTCAAGCTAGCGGAAAAAATCATAGACACCGGCAAAGAGCACCACGTCATTGTCATGCGCTCACCCAGCTTCGCCCGCGCGCTGTACTTCCACGCAGAGCTGGGCGACGACATCCCCGCCAAGCTCTACGCCGCCGCCGCCCAAGTGCTAGCCTATGTGTTCCAGCTCAAGAGCTACCAGGACAACGGCGGCCTGGCCCCGGTGTTCCCGGACCAGTTGGACGTGCCCGCCGAACTTGACCCGCAAAGCAAACGCCAGCAAGATGCGACGCCACCATAATGATAAGGTCGACGAACCGATTCGACCGGCTTGAGCCATAAATCCAGCATGGACTCCATACTAGACATACTGAAGCGCTTCAAAGTCACCCAGTTGGCCGGCCCCGTACTCATCATCCTGATTCTGGCGATGATGGTGCTGCCGCTGCCGCCGGTGCTGCTGGACATTTTCTTCACTTTCAACATCGCCGTCTCGGTGATCGTGTTGTTGGTGGGGATCAACGTGCGCAAACCGCTGGACTTTTCCGCCTTCCCCACCGTGCTGTTGGTCACCACCCTGCTGAGGCTGTCGCTGAACGTAGCCTCCAGCCGGGTGATCCTGCTAGAGGGGCACTCCGGGCCGGACGCCGCCGGCAAGGTGATCGAGTCCTTCGCCCACTTCCTGATCGGCGACAACGTCGCCATCGGCATCGTGGTGTTCGTCATCATCACCATCATCAACTTCGTGGTGATCACCAAGGGCGCCGGTCGCATCGCCGAAGTGAGCGCCCGCTTCACGCTGGACGCGATGCCCGGCAAACAGATGGCCATCGACGCCGACCTCAACGCCGGCTTGATCGGCGAGGACGAGGCGCGCACGCGTCGCTCCACCATCGCGGAGGAAGCCAACTTCTTCGGCGCGATGGACGGTGCCTCCAAATTCGTGCGCGGCGACGCCATGGCCGGCATCCTGATCATCGTCATCAATATCGTAGGCGGCCTGATCGTCGGCATGGTCCAGCATGATCTGGACGCCGGCGTCGCCGCCAAGACCTACACTCTGCTGACCATCGGCGACGGTCTGGTGGCGCAAATCCCCGCTCTGATCATCTCCACCGCCGCCGGCATCGTGGTGTCTCGCGTGGGCACCGACAAGGACATGTCCGAGCAATTCCTCGGCCAGATGTTCACCAAGCCGCAAGTGCTGTACATCACCGCCGCGGTGATAGGCATGGTCGGCCTGATTCCCAATATGCCGCACTTCTCCTTCCTGCTGATCGCCGGCAGCCTGGGCCTGCTGGGCCGAGTGATGGAGAAGCGCCAGAAAGCCGAGGCGCTGCAGGCCGAGCAGCAACAACAGGCCGCGCCGCCGCCGGAACACACCACGACGGAAGTCAGCTGGAACGATGTGCAGCATGTGGACCAACTGGGCATGGAAGTGGGCTATCGACTGATTCCGCTGGTGGACCGCAGCCAAGACGGGGAACTGCTGCGCCGCATCCGCGGCATCCGCAAGAAGATCGCTCAGGAGCTGGGCTTCCTGGTGCCGCCCGTCCATATCCGCGACAACCTGGAAATCAAGCCCAACGCCTACCGCATCCTGCTTAAGGGCGTGGAACTGGGCATAGGCGAAGCCTTCATCGGCCAATATCTGGCCATCAATCCGGGCCGGGTCAACGGCGAACTGGCCGGCACCCCCACCACCGATCCGGCCTTCGGCCTGCCCGCGATCTGGATAGACGCCGGCAAGCGCGAAGAGGCGCAGAGCTTGGGCTACACCGTGGTGGACGCCAGCACCGTGGTGGCCACCCATATCTCCAACTTGCTGCAGACCCACGCGGCGGAATTGCTGGGGCGCGAGGAAGTGCAGGCCTTGATCGATCACCAGGCCAAGGAGTCGCCCAAGCTGATCGAAGACTTGGTGCCCAAGGTGGTGCCGGTAGGCACGCTGCAGAAAGTGCTGCAACAGCTGCTGACCGAAGGCATCCATATCCGCGATTTCCGCACCATACTGGAAACACTGGCCGATCACGTGGCCACCACTCAGGACATCGACGAGCTGACCAATATCGTTCGCACCGCCTTGTCCCGCGTCATCGTTCAGCAATTATTCCCCGGCGAGCAAGAATTACCCTTGATGACCCTGGAGCCGACATTGGAAAATGTGCTGATGCAGGCGGTGCAATCCAAGACCGGAGGAGGCCTGGAACCCGGCCTGGCGGAAAATCTGCTGGCCAGCGCCGCCCAGGAAACCGAACAAGTGGAAATTCAAGGGTACAATCCGGTACTCTTGACCGCGCCGGGGCTGCGGCCCTTGCTGGCGCGCTTCCTGCGCCGCGCGCTGCCGCAGCTGCGTGTTATTTCTCATAATGAGATACCGGACAATAAATCAATTCGTATAATTGCTGTAATTGGGGGAAGCAAGGGCTAATCGAACATGGTGGTGAAAAAGTTTTTCGGCAAAACCACGCGTGACGCGCTCAGACAAGTTCGAGAAGAACTGGGCGCGGACGCCCTGATTTTGTCCAACCGCCCCACCATGGGCGGAGGGGTGGAAATCATGGCGGTGGCGGACGCCGACGTCGCCAACCTCGCCACCAACCTGGCCACCTCCTCCAGCAAGCACCCGCCGCGCAACGCGCCGCCGGTGGTCAACCGCGCGCCCTCGCCGCTGCCCACCCCGGGAGGAGCGGCGGTCAACCGCGCCATCGCCCGCACTTACGCGATGCCGGTGGAGCCGCTGGACAGCCCGCCGCCGCCGCGCATCGAGGCGCAGCAACCGCGCCAACGCATCGAACCGGCCTTCGCGCCGGAACCCCAGGCCGCGCCCCGGCCGTCCTATCCGCCGCCGCAGTACGCGCAAGCCTCGCCGCAAGCCGCCGCCGCGCCGCGCGCGCAAGCGCCGGCTCCAAGCGCCCCGCCGCCGCGCCCCGCCGCGCCTCCCGTCGCGAACAACGGCGAGGAGCCGGAGGTGATGGCTCAGGAACTCAAGCAGATCGGCGACGAGATCAAGCTGCTGCGCAGCCTGCTGCAAAGCCAGCTGGCCAGCTTCGCCTGGTCCGATATGGAAGGCAAAGCGCCCAATCGCCTCGAGTTGTTCAAACACCTGCTGGCCATGGGTTTTTCCGCCCACCTGATCCGCCAGCTGATCGAAAAGATGCCGGCCCAGTACGAAGCCGAGGTCGCGGTCAAGTGGGCGCGCTCGGCGCTGATGCACAACCTGAAGTGCGCGGACTCCGACAAGGAAATCATGGACCGCGG
Source organism: Chromobacterium fluminis (assembly GCF_011602385.1). Taxonomy (NCBI): domain Bacteria; kingdom Pseudomonadati; phylum Pseudomonadota; class Betaproteobacteria; order Neisseriales; family Chromobacteriaceae; genus Chromobacterium; species Chromobacterium fluminis. The sequence continues at coordinate 49,856 of NZ_JAAOMA010000018.1, forward strand.
CGGCATCTTCGCGCTGGTCGGCCCCACCGGCGTCGGCAAGACCACCACCGTGGCCAAGCTGGCGGCCCGCGCCACCATGCGCTTCGGCGCCCAGCATGTGGCCTTGATCACCACCGACAGCTACCGGATCGGCGCTCAGGATCAATTGCGCATCTACGGCAAGATTCTCGGCATCCCGGTGTTTTCCATCCAGAACGAAGGCGATCTGCAACTGACCTTGGCCGATCTTTCCAACCGCCACATCGTCTTCATCGATACTGTGGGCATGGGCCAGCGCGACGCCCGCGTGCTGGCGCAGATTGAAATGTTCCGCACCGCCGGCCGGCCGATAGAACGCCTGCTGCTGCTGGCCTCCAACGCCGACGGCCAGACGCTGGAAGACGTGGTGCGCCGCTATCGCGGCGACGGCCTCACCGGCTGCGTCTTGTCCAAAATTGACGAATCCGTGGCGATGGGCCCCAGCCTGGACGTGATCATCCGCAACCGGCTGCGTCTGTTCTACATCACCAACGGACAGCGCGTGCCGGAAGACCTGCACGCCGCCCACGCCGGCTTCCTGGTGGACCGCGCGATGCGTTCGCTGCAGCAGCACTCCCCCTTCACCCTTCAGGCCGACGAACTGCCCATCATGAACGCGGCCCAAGCCGGATGGCTGTAAGCGCGATGCAGGATCAAGCCGCCAGCCTCCGCCTGCTCAGCGCCCGATCCGCGCGCGCCCCCAGCTTCGCCTTCATCGGTTCCGCCAGCGCCGGCGCCAGCACTGTGGCCACTGAACTGGCGCTGGGTCTGGCCTACGCCGGCCAGCGGCCGCTGCTGGTGGACTGTACGCTGGGTCAGGTGCAGGCGCGCCGGCTCGGCGTGCCCACCACCGCCACCCTGGAAAGCCAGGTGCTGACCCTGGGCGGGCTGGATGAGATGATGGTGGGCTCGCGCCAAGGCATTCAGTTGATCAATCTCTACGCCCGCCCGGAAGAGCGCGCGCTGTTCTCCGCCCAATTGTGGCTGCGCTTGGGCAGCGAGTTCGCCGCGCTGGAGCGCGACGCCTCGGTGTTATTGGTTGACGCCCCCAGCCCCGCTCACGATCCTGTGCCGGCCAGCGTGGCCGACAATTTGGTATTAGTGCTCACGCCGGCGGCGGAGTCGCTGACAACGGCCTACGCTAATATCAAGAGGTTGTCCGGCAGCTACGGCCGCCAGCGCTTCAATGTGCTGATCAACCGCGCGCGCCATCTGGAGGAAGCACGCGAACTATTCACCCGGCTATCCGCCGCCACCGGCGAATTCTTGTCGGTGTCGCTGCGCTGGGTGGGCTTCGTGCCGATGGACAACGCGGTGCGCCGCAGCCAGACGCTGCGCCGGCCGCTGATGGAGGCGTTTCCGGACAGCGAGGCCGCGATGGCCTTCTCTCAGCTGGCCGCGGTGCTGCCGCAGTGGGACACCCAGGAAACGCCGCGCAGCGGCACCGGATTCATGGATTTGTTGATTGCCGCCTCGCGCGACTGGGCCGAGGCGGATGGAGTCAAACCGCTATGAGCTTGCCGTCCTTACGCCGAACCGGCTACGCCGCCGCCTCGCCTCCCGCCGAGATCGACGTGGAGGCCTACGCGCCGCTGGTCAAGAAGCTGGCCGGCATGATGATCGCCCGCCTGCCGGCCTCGGTCGACATCGACGACCTGATCCAGGTCGGCGTCATCGGCCTGATCGAAGCCGCGCGCCAATTCGACCCGGCCCAGGGCGTGATGTTCGAAACCTTCGCCAGCCAGCGGGTGCGCGGCGCCATGCTGGACGAACTGCGCCGCGAAGACTGGATGCCGCGCCAGGCGCGCCGCCACTCGCGCCAGATCGAGGATGCCGTCCGCCAGCTGGAACACCAACTGGGCCGCTCGCCGCTGGAATCGGAAATCGCCGCGCAAATGGGACTGGAGCTGGAACAGTACCAGGACATGCTGGGCGATTGCCGCGGCATGACCTTGCTGCATTTCGAAGACTTTTCCAACGACGACGGCGACGCGCTGCCCGACGCGGTGGCCAATGTCGCCGACGACGACTCGCCGGACCCGTTCGCCGCGCTGGCCGACGGCGGCTTCCGCCAGGCGCTGATAGACGGCATCAAGCTGCTGCCGGAGCGCGACCAGTTGGTGATGTCCCTGTATTACGAGCAGGAATTGAACTTGAAGGAAATCGGCGCGGTGCTCGGCGTCTCCGAATCGCGAGTCAGCCAACTGCACAGCCAGGCCATCGCCCGGCTGCGCGCGCGCATCAAGGACTGGCTCTGACCCTCCGCGCCCTGACGCGGCATAACATTAAAAACCGGAACTTCGCGTGGATAAGATAAGCATTGTAGCCATTCTGATGGGCCTGACCGCCATTATCGCGGGGCAGGCGCTGGAGGGCGGCAACATCGGCTCCCTGATGCAGCTGACCGCCTTCATGATCGTCATTGGCGGCACCGTCAGCGCGGTGATGCTGCAAAGCACGCCCAAGCAATTCGCCGCCGGCGTGCGCATGCTCAAATGGATTTTCCAGCCGCCGGTGCTGGATCACGACAAGATGATCCGCGAAGTCATTAACTGGAGCCAGACCGCGCGCAAGGGCGGCCTGCTGGCGCTGGAAGGCTACATCAATCTGCAAAAAGACCCCTTCATCAAGAAAGCGCTGCAAATGCTGGTGGACGGCGCGGAGCCTGACACCTTGCGCTCGGTGATGGACGTGGAGATCTCCATGTTCGAACACGCGCGCAAACAAGCGGCGCGCATCTGGGAATCCGCCGGCGGCTACGCGCCGACCATGGGCATTCTGGGCGCGGTGCTGGGCCTGATCCACGTGATGGAAAACCTGTCCGACCCGTCCAAACTGGGCGCAGGCATCGCCGTTGCCTTCGTCGCCACCGTCTACGGCGTCGGCTCCGCCAACTTGCTGTTCCTGCCCATCGCCAACAAGCTCAAGCACCTGATCGCCTCGGAAGTCGCCTTGAAAGAGCTGGTGGTGGAAGGCCTGGTCTCCATCGCCAACGGCGAAAACCCGCGCATCATCGAAAGCCGTCTCAAGGGCTTCCTGGCGATGCACGAGTAAAAAGCGCGCGCCCGGCGCGCGCTTTCCCGCCGGCGGCCTAAGAACCTGTTTACGATCTCGCGAGCAAGGGCGAGACAAGGCGAAAACGGCTGAAAAAGCGGAGTGTACACACGGTACATGAGCATTTTGAATGCCGCTTTCAACGCCGTATCGCCGACGCGTAGCGGATCGTAAACAGGTTCTAAGCAGCCGCCTTCCTCCTCTCCGCCCCCTCCCCATCGTCGTTTTTTGAAAGACAGGCCCCGCCTTTTTCGCTGCAATGGTCGGCGCGGCCAGACCCCCTGGCCCGAAACCAAAGCAGCGCCCGCGCACCGGCCCAGCGCCACAGCGAGGGAAAGCCCCTCTCCACCCCCTATTCCGCCTGGAACAGCAGATGAAAATATCGAGCCCGATATCCATCAAAACAATCTACGAACAATTGCTTCAACAGCCGGCGGCCAAGCAGGGCAAAGCCCAAGACCTGAGATTCGGCCTGAGCAAAAGCGGCGCCCTGGTGGTGTACAACAGCCGGCTGCACAGCCTGCTCCACCCGGACCAGACCAAACGCGCCAAGGCCTTCGTCCGGCAGCTCTGCCAGGACCCAAACGCGCAAGCCAATCTTTACCACGCCAAAAAGGCCTTGATCAGCCAAAGCCGCGTGGTGCACGACCACGCCAAATACGGCGATCCCACGGCGAACTTCAGGCAGGACGCCAGGCAGAACAAAATCGTCACCACCTCCTCGCCGCAAGAAAAGCTCTTGTTCGAGCGGGATAAATCGCAAGTGCTGTCCGGCAGCGCGGCTCCACTGATCGGCAAGGGAGTGCTTTCCGTCGAAGGAGGCTCCCAGACAGCCGCCCCAGCCGGCGTCGTCGACTGCATCCGCTACGACAGCGATGGAGAGCGAAAAGGCAAGGACGCCATCTCCGCCGACTTCATCAAGTTCTACCACGGCGGCCAGACCAAGGCGGAGGAACTGATCCCCGGCACCCCAATCGGCAACCATTACAATAAATTCCAGTTTGGCGACGCGCTGCGGCTGATTGAAATCGGCAACGGCCTACAGGGCACGGTGGGCATGAAGTTCGACACCGGCAAGATGCAGGACGGCGATTGCTGCTTGTTCAGCGCCGGCGCGCTCTCCGGCTGCACCATGGTCTACGCGCTGAAGGAGGGAATGCTCTACGCCTACCACGCCGGAACCGTGAAAAACGGCGACGATCAATGGGAGACGGCAACCGATGGGGCACGCTCCATTGTCGACGCCCATAGACGGCTATGCGGCGACCAAGCTCCGCCAGACCATCCGGTCGGCAATAACCGCGAACTGGCCGCCTTTCTTCACGAACATTTCGAGCACGCGATGATGGTGTACAGCGGCAAAGGCGAAAACCTGGACCTAGGCAAACATAGCCGCCTTGGCCATTTTGACTACAGCAAAACCTCGCCGCAGGAGCTGGCCAGCGTCGGCAACGCGCTGGCGCTGCTCAAGAAAACGGGAGACCGTCTGAGCATCGAGTTTCTGGGCGACAGCATGCGGATCAATCACAACTGCGGCGTTCATTCACAGGACGCCGAAATTTACGCGGTCGACATGAGTCAGCTTTGAGCCCACGCCCAATCAGCGACAAGCCGCCGCTACTGGAAAAACTGCTGTAGGTAATCGACGAAAGCCCGGACCTTGCCCGGCACATGCCGCCGCGCCGGGTACACCGCCGACAAATCCAGGCAGTGCCAGTCGTAATCGCTGAGCAACGGGACCAGCGTGCCGTCCGCCAGGCCCTGCTCCACCAGAAAGCGCGGCTGCAGGATCACCCCCATGCCGTGGACGGCGGCGTCCGTCAGGATGTCGCCGTTGTTGGCTCGCAGCATGCCCTTGACCTTGACCCGGCCGCTGCTGCCGTCCGGCGCGGTGAAGTCCCATAGATTGGGCTGCGCGGTCAGCGCGTACAACAGACACTGATGCCCGGTCAGATCCGCCGGCGTAGCCGGCGTGCCGCAGCGTTGCAGATAGCTGGGCGCGGCGACGACCAGATCTTTTATCCGCGCCAGCCGGCGCGCCACCAAGGAGGAGTCCGACAGATTCGACACCCTCAGACCCAGGTCGAAGCCTTCTTCCACCAAGTCCACCCGTCTGTCGTTCAAGTTGAGCTCCACTTCGATCTGTGGATACTGCTGGTGAAAACCGGCCACCGCGCGCCCTAGGTAACGCATGCCGAAGGAAACCGGCGCCGACACCCGCAAGCGCCCCACCGGACTGCTGGCGCCCTGCGATAAACGGGCGTCCAGATCGTCAAGCTCGGCCAACAGGCCGCCGGCTTGCCCCAGATAGGTCTCTCCCGCCTCGGTCAGCGACAAACGTCGCGTGGTGCGATGCATGAGCCGCACGCCCAAACGCCCTTCCAGACTGGACACCAGCTTGGTCACCATCGCCCGCGACAGCTCCAGCCGCTCGGCGGCGGCGACGAAACTGCCCAACTCCGCCACGCAAACGAAGGCGCGGATTTCCGAAAAGCGGTCCATGATCATTTCCTATTGGTAAACAATATTTTTATTAATAGCGGATTTATTGAGTTTTCTCTACATGGTCAAATGCACTCCATCGCAAACTTGATTGGAACCCACCATGAACCGCTTCCAAAACCCCGCCCTCGGCACCCTGATCCTGCGCCTGTCGCTGGGTCTGATGTATCTGTCCCACGGTCTGCTCAAACTGTTGGTGTTCACCCCGGCCGGCACCGCCGGCTACTTCGCCAGCCTGGGCCTGCCCGGCTTCGTCGGCTACCTGGCCATCCTGGCCGAAGTCGGCGGCGGCCTGCTGCTGCTGTCCGGCTTCTTCGCCCGCTGGGTGGCCCTGGCGCTGACCCCGCTGTTACTCGGCACCATCGTGCTGGTGCACGGCGCCCACGGCTGGATGTTCGCCAACGAAGGCGGCGGCTGGGAATACCCGGCTTTCCTGATCGCCGGCTCGCTGGCCCTGTTCTTTCTAGGCGACAACAAGCGCCAGGCCTGAAACGACGGCGCCTGACGCGTGTCCAAGACGGCGGCCCTCCAAAAGGCCGCCGTTTTTCATTTCGCGCATAACAAAAATGCAACAGCCGTCCGACCTCGGGCCCCGCCGCCAAGACACTCGCATTTCCACGCAAAATCAATCCCCGTCGCAGCCAGCCTCGTCCCTCCGCCATCGTCTCCGCGCGAACTAGTGCAAATACGTGAATTCCTACTTGCGCAATTTCTTGATTGCCATCAAGCTGCACCGTTATTTCGATGTAGTTAAACTACAATATTGGCATCATATCGCCAGTTGGACAGTAAGCGTCTGTACTGTTGCCGCGCCATGAATGTCACAGCTCCATCGAATCAAGACAGGCCTTTCCCTACGGTGTACCCTATCCGGCACGCCAATGCGGAACCGCTCATGAAGAAGCAGGCCGACGCTCGTAATAAAACAACTGATAAATTCCCGATCTGAGGAGTTACATATGAGCACAACCTTGCCAAGACTGAAGATCCTCGCCCCCCTCTCCGGGTGGCTGGTCGCCCTGGACACCGTCCCGGATCCGGTGTTCGCCGGCAAGATGGTGGGAGACGGCATCTCGCTGGACCCCACCTCCTGCAGTCTGCTCGCGCCGGTCTCCGGCGTCGTCAGCAACCTCCATTCCGCGCATCACGCGCTCACCATCACTTCGCCCGAAGGCGTCGAAGTCATGGTGCACATCGGCATCGACACCGTCATGCTCAAAGGCCAGGGCTTCCAGCCGCTGGTGGAGCAAGGGCAGCGCGTCAGCGCCGGTCAGGCGCTGATCGACTTCAATCTGGATTTGGTGGCGCGCAACGCGCAAAGCCTGCTGACCCAGATCATCATTACCAACGGGGACGAAACCGTCAGCGCCATGCATCGCGCCAGCGGCTTGGTCGAGGCCGGCAAGACCGCGGTGCTGGAGTTGGAACTGGCCGGCGCGGCCGCTGCCGCGGCGCCGGCGGTCGGCGGCGCCAAACTGCTGTCGCCGGAAATCGAAATCACCAATCCCGCCGGCCTGCACGCTCGCCCGGCCGCCGTGTTCGCCAGCAAGGCGAAAAGCTTCCAGTCCGACATTCACTTGCTGTTGGACGAGCAGTCCGCCAACGCCAAGTCCGTGGTCGGCGTAATGGGCCTGTCCACCCGCAACGGCGACAAGGTACGCATCGAAGCGGCCGGCGCGGACGCTGAACAGGCGCTGGCAGAACTGACCCAACTACTGCTGGACCGCTGCGGCGAGGCCGAAGACGAAGCGCCGGCAGCACCCGCGCCCATCGCCGCCGTAGCCCAACAACAGGAAAGCGCGGAGCTGCTGGTCGGCGTCGGCGCCTCGCCCGGCCTGGCCATCGGCCGCGTCTACCATCACCGGCTGCAGGAATTCGACGTGCCGGAATTCGGCCAGGGCGCCAGCCTGGAGCAGCAACACTTCGCCCGCGCCACTGAAGAAGCCGCCCAGCAGATCGACGCGGTCAAGAGCCAACTGACCGACAAAGCCAAACAGGCCATCCTGTCCATGCACCAGGAACTGTTGCAAGACCCGGACCTGCTGGCGCAAACCTACGCCGGCCTGGCGGACGGCAAATCCGCCGCCTGGTCCTGGCGCGCCGCTTTCAGTTCCTACTCCGCGCGCCTGGAAGCGCAAGACAACGCGCTGCTGCGCGAACGCGCCAACGACATCCGCGACGTGGGCCGCCGCGTGCTGGCCCTGCTGGCCGGCGTCAAACAGGCCAGCCTGGATGTGCCTGCCGGCTCCATTCTGATCGCGGAAGACCTGACTCCGTCCGACACCGCCGCGCTGGACCCCAAAAAAGTGCTGGGCTTCTGTACCCGCACCGGCGGCGCCACCAGCCACGTGGCCATCCTGGCCCGTTCGCTGGGCATCCCGGCGATCTGCGGCATCTCCCAAGCCGCGCTGGCCCTGCCCGACAGCGAACAGGTCATCATCGACGGCGGCCGCGGCACGCTGCGCATCGCGCCGAACGCCGAGCAGTTGGCCACTGCCGAGGCGGAGATCGCGCAGATCGCGGAACGCCGCGCGGCCGAGGCGGCGATGTCGCAGCGGGAGGCCCGCACCAGCGACGGCGTCCGCATCGAAGTGGTGGCCAATATCCGCAACGCCGCCGACGCGCGCGAAGCGGTGGCCAAGGGCGCCGAGGGCGTGGGTCTGCTGCGTTCGGAGTTCCTGTTCGACAACCGCGACACCCCGCCCAGCGAGCAGGAACAGGCGGATGAATACTGCGCGGTGGCCCGCGCGCTGGGCACGGAGCGTCCGCTGGTGGTGCGCACCCTGGACGTGGGCGGCGACAAACCCTTGTCTTACCTGCCCCTGCCCAAGGAGGACAACCCCTTCCTGGGCTTGCGCGGCATTCGCGTCAGCCTGGAACGCCCGGACCTGTTGCGCACCCAGTTGCGCGCCATCTTGCAGGCCGCGCCGCTGACCCGCTTGCACATCATGTTCCCCATGGTGGCCTCGCTGGACGAGCTGCGCGCCGCCAAGGCCATGCTGGCCGAAGAACAGGCCGCAAGCGGCAGGCAAGACGTCAAGGTGGGCATCATGGTGGAAGTGCCGTCCGCCGCCGTCATGGCCGCGCGCTTCGCGCCGGAAGTGGACTTCTTCTCCATAGGCACCAACGACCTGACTCAGTACGTGCTGGCGATGGACCGCGGCCACCCGCAGTTGGCCAAGCAAGCCGACGCGCTGCACCCGGCGGTGCTGGCGATGATCGCGATGACTTGCGACGGCGCCCGCGCCCACGGCAAATGGGTGGGCATCTGCGGCGGCCTGGCCTCCGACGAACGCGCCGCGCCGCTGCTGGTGGGCATGGGCGTCACCGAGCTGTCGGTCAGCACCCCGGCGCTGGCCGCGGTCAAAGCCACGCTGTCGCGCTGGAGCGCGGCGGAGTGCTTGACCCTGGCGCAGCAGGCGCTGGCCCTGTCCACGGCGAGCGAAGTCCGCAAGCATCTGAACTCGCAAGCCCGATAAACAAAGCGCTCCGGCCATCCGGAGCGATGTGGGGCGGCGAACGCCGCCCGCTATTTCCTACGCTGTTGAGCAAGGAATGAACCACCATGTTTAGTCAATCATTCGCATTTCTGCAAAAGATCGGCAAAGCGCTGATGCTGCCGGTGGCCGTGCTGCCGGTGGCCGGCCTGCTGCTGGGCATAGGCGCCACCGATTTCCACACCCAGAGCACTGTGGCGCTGGCCATCCTGTCGCTGATGAAAAACGCCGGCGACGTGATCTTCGGCAATCTGCCGCTGATCTTCGCCGTCGGCGTGGCACTGGGCTTTACCGAGAACGACGGCGTGGCCGCGATCGCCGCGGTGATCGGCCATCTGGTCACCACCGTCACCCTAGGGGTGATGGCCGGCCTGATGGGCGTCAAACCCGACACCATCATGGGTCTGCCGTCGATACAGACCGGGGTGTTCGGCGGCATTCTCGCCGGCGGCCTGGCGGCGTATATGTTCAACCGCTATTACCGGATCAAGCTGCCCGAATATCTAGGCTTCTTCGCCGGCAAGCGCTTTGTGCCCATCGTCACCGCCATCAGCGCCATCGCGCTGGGCGTGGCCCTGTCCTTCATCTGGCCGCCGATAGGCAACGCCATCAAGAGCTTCTCGCAGTGGGCCGCGGTCAGCGATCCGCGCACCGCCGCCACCGTCTACGGCTTTGTCGAACGCCTGCTGCTGCCCTTCGGCCTGCACCATATCTGGAACGTGCCCTTCTTCTTTGAAATCGGCGCCTTCCCCGACGCGGTGAGCGGCAAGATGATACACGGCGACATCAACCGCTTCTTCGCCGGCGATCCCACCGCAGGCATCCTGTCCGGGGCCTTCCTGTTCAAGATGTTCGGTCTGCCGGCGGCGGCCATCGCCATCTGGCATTCGGCCAAGCCGGAGAACCGCGTCAAGGTGGGCGGCATCATGATTTCCGCCGCGCTGACGTCCTTTTTGACCGGCATCACCGAACCCATCGAATTCTCCTTCCTGTTCGTGGCGCCGGTGCTGTATTTCCTCCACGCTTGCCTGGCGGCGTCGGCGCAATTCATCGCCAACACCCTGGACATGCATATGGGCTTCACCTTCTCCCAGGGCGGCATCGATTTCCTGATGTTCAACCTGATCGGCGACAAGGCCAAGCACGCCTGGTACGTGTTCATCCTCGGCCCAATCTACGCCGTCATCTACTACAGCGTGTTCCGCTTCGTCATCGCCAAGTTCAACCTGAAAACCCCGGGCCGCGAGGATGAGAGCGCCGAAGCCGGCGTGGAGCTGAGCGAAGACGCGCGCGCGCGCGAACTGGTGCTGGCCTTTGGCGGCCGTTCCAACATCAGCAGCCTGGACGCCTGCATCACCCGGCTGCGCATCGCGGTGCGCGAGCCGGCCAAGGTGAATCAGGCCAGGCTCAAGAGCATGGGCGCGTCCGGCGTGGTGGTGGTGGGCACCGGCATTCAGGCCATCTTCGGCCCGCAGTCGGAAAACCTGAAAACCGATATGGAAATCTATCTGCGCGGCGCCGGCGCGGACGCCGAACTAGACGCTCCCGCCAAGGCGCCGGCTCCAGTGGTTCATGCCGCAACGCCGACGCCCGCCGCCGATCAGAACCAAGCCGCGGCGCTGCGCCAGGCGCTGGGCGGCGCGGCCAACCTGGCCAAGGTGGAAGCCATCGCCCATACCCGTTTGCGCGTGGAGCTGAAACAGGGGTCTCAGTTCAATCAAGACGCCGCCCGCGCGGCCGGCGTGGCGGCGATGCTGGAAGTCGCCCCCGGCGTCTGGCATTTGATCGTCGGCGACCGGGCCGCCGGCCTGGCCCAGGCGCTGCAAGACTGAACCGTCCCGCCCCGACATGCAAAACGCCAGCGCAAGCGCTGGCGTTTTTTTATTGGAACTCCGTTCCCGACTACAAGGCGAACAAGTCGCGCAGATGGCGCGCCACGCCGGCTTCGCGGTTGCTGCCTATGCGCGGCACATCCGGCAGTTGCTCTGCCAGACGAGCCTGGGCGTTGCCCATCATTCGCGGATGGCCGGCGGTGCGCAGCAGTTCGATATCGTTCTGACCGTCGCCGAAAGCCAGGCAATGCGCCTTGTCCAGGCCCAGATCCGCCAGCACCAGCTCCAGCGCATGGCCTTTGGATACGCCGGGCGCCATCACTTCCAGGCAGTCGTCAGCCGAGAAAGTAATATACAGCTCGTCGCCAAAGGCTTGGTGCAGCTTGCGCTCCACCTCCAGCAAATGCGCGTGCTCTCCGATGTAGAGCACTTTGCCGACGCCCGCGCCGCTGTGTCCGGCCAGATCCGCCAGTTGATAACGCAAGCCGGAATCGGCGTGGAAGTTGAGCAGATACTGGCAAGGCTGATCAATCAGCCAAGCGTCGTCCAGATAAAAGTTCAGCACGGTGCCGGCGGCGAATTCCGCTTGCGCCAGCCTGCGTACCAAGGCGGGATCGATATCCTGGCGATGCACCAGCTTGTCGTCGGGATCATGCACCCGCGCGCCGTTGGAAGTAATCAGGTGGGCGCGGATGCCCAGCGCCTGACGAATGCCCTGCACGTCCAGATAATGGCGGCCGGTGGCGATGGCGAATCGCACGCCTCGAGCCTGCAAAGCTTGCAAGGTGCTGGCGGTGAAGTCGTCCACCGCGTGATTGGGGTCCAGCAAGGTGCCATCCAGATCGGATGCGATGAAGTGATACACCATCAAACTCCCGCGACAACAGAAGCGCACATTATACGCCCGCCCGGCGATGCTGCCCATCAATGCGAGCGGACGCTTTCTGCTCCGAACTGGTATCAGTTGGGCGCGGCCTCGCCGCCAAACTGCTCATAGGCCTGCAGCGCCTCCGCCGCCGTCATCAAGGACGGGCCGCCGCCCATATAGACGGCCACCTGCAGCATCTCCATGAATTCGGCGCGGCTGCAACCCAGTTCCACCAGCGCCTTGGCGTGGAAAGCCAGGCAGCCCTGACAACGGTTGGCGATGCCTATGGCCAGCGCGATCAGCTCCTTGGTCTTGTTCGACAGAGCACCGTCCGCGTGAGCGGCGCGGCTCATCTGGCCGAAGCCTTTCATGGTTTCCGGAATTTCCTTGCGCAGCTTGCTCAGTTCCGCGCCCAGTTCCGCGGTCAAATCGGGGTAATGCTGACTCATGTCCACCTCCTTAACATAACAATATATATTATATTTAATTGTATATTAACTTGCAAGTACCTCCCCCATGCAAAAAGCCGAACTCAAGGAGTTCGGCTGTTCAACCATCCTGGCGGCCAGTCACCATGGGCTCAATGCCAATCTCATCGCCACCCACTCCGCCTACACCCCCTCCCTTCCCGGCAAGGCCAGTAATCGCTCCTTGCGGGTTTTACGCATGCCCACCAAGCTGATGACTATCCACAACACTTGCGCCAGCAATGAAGCCAAATTGAAGGCATAACACAACGATATCAGCAGCAACACCGCGCCAATCAGATTGAAACCGCTATAGCTGTAATCGCTAAAATCTACCAGCCTCCATTGCAACAGGCTATAAGCCAATAGATAGAAAAATACCCCGATCAGCCCTATCCAGTCATACCACATCATGACGCCCCTCCTTGGGGAGCCCTACCCTATTGGGCGCGGCGCGGCACATATTCGTCCCATTCCCGCTGCAGCAGCAGTTGCTCTCCCTCCCAGGCGCTTTGCCGCGCCAGGATGTGGAAATGGCCGGCATCCGCTGTCAGCGCCAACTCGCTCTCCACCCTGACCCGCCAATCGCCGCGGCCGGCACTATAACTCCACTTCACCACGCCGCTGGCCGACAAAGGCTGATCAGGCCGGATACGGTAAATTTCCTCGCAGCTTTGCGCCACCTCCAAACCGTGGTCGTCAAAACGATAGTGGCCGAAATCGTCGCGAATCACGGTGCGCACCTCGCTGCTCATCGCATCCTCAATGATTTCGCGGCTGCTGGCGGGAGAGCGCAAATAACTCAGGGCCAGCGGCGGCGCGGCTTCCGGCTCGGCAAAGGGCTGTGCCACCACGGTGCTCAGATCATGCACCGGCAGGCTGAGCGTGGCGCTGGCCAGGTCCAGCGTCAGCCGGGCATGATCGGCCGCCGGCCAGATCAGCGGGAAGTAAGCGCTGGACACGCTCAGCCGCAGCCGATGACCCGCCGGCAGACGGTAGCCGCAATCGTCCAGTTGCAACCGAACCTCCATCCACTCGCCCGGCCTTACCGCCTGAAGCTGTTCATAACCATCGCGCAGCGCCAGGTTCAGCACCCCGTAACTGATGCGGGTGACCGCGCCATCCGGCGCCACATCGTTGAGCCGAACCGCCAGTTGACCGCTGGGGCTATCGCACTTCAGCCTCAGCCGCAGCGTCGGCGCGCCTAACAGCGGCAGCTCCCGCTCCAACACCTGGCTGTCGAACACCAGCGAGCCGGCGTCGTCCCGGCGCTGATCCAGCGGAAACTCCGGGCCCAGCCAGATCACGCAGTATTCGCCGCAGGCGGCGCCCGTGCTCAGCGGCGAGCGGATGCTGACCTCGCCCGTTCCGGAAACGCCCGGCCGCAGCTCGCCCGCGGTGCTCACCCCCCACTGCCGCCGCTCGACATGCGGGCTGGACCAGGCCGGGTCGCGCAGCCAGACGCCAGGACGCTTGGCATAGCTGGCCTGCGGCGGCACCGCCTCTTGCAGATACAGTGTGACCGGGGCTTCGGCCATGATGCCGGTATCGATATCCTTCAACCAGTAATCCCACCACCGCAGCGCTTCTTGCAAAAAACCGATCGCCGGGTCCGGCACCGCAAAGTGCGGGTACTTATGAGCCCAGGGACCGATCAACGCTTTTTTAGGGCAGCTCAGTTGCTGCATCATCCGGCCAATGGCGTTGTGATAGGCATCGCCCCAACCGCCCACCGCGTAAACCGCGGCCTTGATGGCGCTGTAATCGGTACAGATGGAGCCATGCCGCCAATAGTCATCGTCGGTCTGGTGGCTCAGCCAGGTCTTGAGCAACAAGGGCATCCGCTCCAGCCGCTGCAACCAGCGCTCACGCCAGGCCTCGCCCACCAGCAGCGGATCGGGCGCGGCGGCGCAATAGCTGAGCATGGTGCCGGCCCAGCCCAGGTTTTCCAGCAATAGCGCGCCGCCCTTATAGTGGATGTCATCAGCGTAACGATGGTCGGTGGAGCACAAGGTGATGATGGCCTTCAACGCTTCCGGCTGACGGGACGCCACTTGCAAACTGTTAAAGCCGCCCCAGGAAATGCCCATCATGCCCACCTTGCCGCTACACCACGGCTGCGCGGCGATCCAGGCAATCACCTCCAGCGCATCCTCTTGTTCCTGTTGCAAGTATTCATCGACGAAGTCGCCATCGGATTCACCGCAGCCCCTCATGTCCACCCGGAGACAGGCATAGCCGTGGCCGGCGAAATACGGGTGAGTCAGTTGGTCGCGCACCGCGGTGCCGTCGCGCTTGCGATAAGGCAGATATTCCAGAATCGCCGGAACCGGCCTGGTTTCGGCATCCCGCGGCAGCCACATCCTCGCCGCCAATTCACAGCCGTCGGCCAGCGTGATAGTGAAGTGCTCCACTACGCGAATGGCCTGCGGCAGCTGAGTAACGGTTTTCATTATTGATTCTCCTTGGCGGCAGCGGCCGCGGCGGCAACAGGCGGGGTTTCCAGCTTGCCGGAACGGACCAGAACGATCAGCGACAGCATGCAGCCCATGATGATGAGCAAGGCTGGCAGGCCGCCCAGGTTGGACATCATTTTGACCCCATCGACGCCGCCGGCGTAGCTGGTCATCACCCAGGACACCACGCCAATCACCACGCCCCACACCACTTTCATGCCCATGCCGGCTTTTTCCGCGCTGTCCGCGGAAAAGCCGGCGGTGCACAGATTGCTGATGGCATCGGTATTGCTGTCCGCCGCAGTCACATAGTTGAGGAAGGCGATGAACACCACCATGGCCACCATCACCCCGCTCAGGGGCAACTGACGGATGATGGTGTACAGCACATTCTCCACGCCTTGACTCTCCAGCACGCCTTTGAGCAGACCGGCCTGGCCCAGATCAATGGAGAGGGCCGTGCCGCTGAAAATCATGATCCACAGCGCGGTAAAACCGGCCGGCAGCAGCAAATTCATCACAATCACCTCGCGCACGGTGTAGCCGCGGGAGATCTTGCCCAGAAACATGGCGCTGATCGGCGCCCAGGCAAACCAGACCGCCCAGTAGAAGATGGTCCAGGAACCCGCCCAGCCATCCTGGCTGGCCGCGCCGGTGGACAGGCTCAGACGGAAGAACTGGTTCAGATAGTTGCCAAACGATTCCAGACCAAACGCCAGGATGAACGTGGTTGGCCCAAAGAGCAGCAAAAAGCCGGCCAGCCCCAGCAATATCCAAGTGTTGATGCTGGACAACCAGGTCAGCCCGCGTTGCAAGCCACTGAGCGCCGAACAGACAAAAGTCACCACGATGGCGGCGATCACCAGACCGATGCTGAACGGACTGGCCGGCAGTGGCAGATACTGGTTGATGCCGCCCACCAGCGCCAGCGCGCCGGTGCCCAGGCTGGAAGCCATGCCGGCCACCAGAGCGTACAGCGCCAGCGCATCGATCAATTGTCCACGACAACCGCCCACCCAGCGCCCCAACAAGGGCTGCAGCATGCTGCCCACCGAGAACGGCAACTTGAGGTTGTAAAACACCAGACCGAACAACAGCGCCGGCACGGTGTAAATGGCATAAGGCGTGAAAGTCCAGTGTAGAAACATGGCCGACATGGCGAAGCTGGCGGCGTCAGGGCTGCCAGCGCTCAAATGATAGGCCGCCGGCGGATAGTACAGATGGTAAATCGGCTCGGCCGTGGTCCAGAACAGCACCCCAACCGCCATGGTGGTCATCAAGGTCACCGCGAACCAGCGCTTGCGGCCCAACAACGGTCTGGCATCCGCGCCGCCGATGCGCAGCTTGCCTATCGGCGAGCAATAGACCCAGACGCAAGTCAGCAGCAGGCTGAAACTGGCCAGGCTGAACAACCAGGAAAAGTGGCCGAGTATCCATTTGTTGGCGGCGCCGGCCAGACTGAGAAAAGCGGACAAGTCGAGATAACTGAGCAGCAGCGCCACCAACAATAGTAGAAAAGTGGGCCAGAACACCAGGGGCCTGATGCGATGATGGCTATGCATAGATTGTCTCCTTGATGGAGCCTGCCGCCGCTGTCGCCCCTGGGGCGGCGGTTCTGATGCCGGCGCGGCTTGCAGGCAAGCCCGAGCTATTACCCAGGCCAAACCAGTGTCGGCGATAAGCCCAAGCCGGGACAAACGATAGTTTTAGATAGATTTATGTTTTCAGATCATCAATCAAGCCGTGTGATCGCCATCTTGCAGGCGTGAGGCCATCATCCGATGTCACCGCCGCATCACCGCCAGCGAGGCCAGCCAATCCGCGAACAATCTGGTGGCCTGCTTGGGTCGCCTCCGTTCCGGCAGCAACAAGTAAAAAGCGCCGCTCATCGTCACCTTGGCGTCCGACGCCATCACCAGCGCTCCGCTGGCCAGATAGCTGTCGATCAGATGCCCCCAGGCCAGCGCCACCCCCTGCCCGGCCAGCGCCGCCTGCACTGCCAAATGGTGGTTGGTCACGCTCAATTGTCTGGCGGCCGGCCTCCAGGCAATGTTTTGGGCGGCAAACCACTGCGGCCAGTTGAACCAGTCGCGCTGACCGCCATCCATGGTGATCAGCGTCTCGTCCAACAAAGCCGCGGGCTGGGCCGGACCGGCCGGCAAGTAGCCTGGGCTGCAAACCGCGTACATGTGCTCATCGAACAAGGCCACCGCATCGGCGTCCTTGGGAGGCTGACGGAAATAGTAAACGCCGAGGTCGAATTCGAATGCCTGCAGCTCTTGAATATTATCGTTGGCCAGAATGCGGATTGAGAGGTCGGGCTGAGTTTGGCGGAAGGCGGAGAGATTGGGCATGAGCCACAAGGAGGCGAGCGCGGTGGAACAGGCCACCGTCACCTGCTTGTCTTGCTGCCAATGCGTCAAACTGGCCGTGGCGCCGGCCAATTGCTCCAGAGCGGAGCGGACTTCGCTCAGGTATTGTTCGCCGGCCGGAGTCAACTCCACCTTGCGGGTGCCCCGCTGCAGCAACTTGCACCCCAGATAGTCTTCCAGTAACTGCAGCTGACGGCTGACCGCGCCTTGCGACAGATTCAGTTCACCGGCGGCCTGGGTAAAACTGGAGAGCCGGGCCACAGCTTCAAAAGCGATCAGGGTATAAAGAGGCGGCAGCGGTTTCATGGCCTCATTATGGCACGCCCCCCAAAACCGGTGACAGGACAGGCGTCCGGCGCCACAATGCAAAAAGCCGAACTCGATGAGTTCGGCTTTTCAGATATCTGGTGGCCAGTCGCGGAATCGAACCACGGACACGCGGATTTTCAATCCGCTGCTCTACCAACTGAGCTAACTGGCCGACGGGTGCTGAAGCTAAGGCGGTGATGGTGGCCAGTCGCGGAATCGAACCACGGACACGCGGATTTTCAATCCGCTGCTCTACCAACTGAGCTAACTGGCCATCACTGCTGCGCTGTCGCGCCGTCAGAGCCACGCATTTAATCAGAGGACGCTATTCGCGTCAAGGAATAATTGCAAAAAAACGAGCTGTCGTCAGACAGGAAAAACAGACGGGCCGGTCCTCCGAGAAGACCTGCCCGCCGGATCAAAGACTTAGATCGCGTCCGGCTGACGGGATGGATGCGCGTCGGCGAAAGCCGACAACCGCTCCAGTGCGTCGGCTATGCGAACGATGTTTGGATAAGCCGCCAGATCCAAGCCAAAACGCCGGGCGCTGAATACCTGCGGCAACAGGCAAACATCGGCCAGCGTCGGCTGCTCGCCCGCCGCGTAGCGGCCAGGCGTTGCGGCCAGCAACGGCTCCAGTGCGTCGAAGCCGGTCTGAATCCAGTGCCGTATCCATTCCGCCTTGCCTTCCTCGTCCTTGCCGTACTCGGTCTGCAGATACTTGCCAACCCGGACGTTTTGCAATGGGTGGATGTCGGCGGCGATGGCCAGCGCCAACGCGCGCACCCGCGCCCTCGCCGCCGCGCCGGCCGGCAGCAGCCGCGGCGTATCCGGATAAGCTTCGTCCAGGTATTCGCAGATGGCCAGGGACTGCGCGATCTTGACTCCGCCGTCGTCCAGCAACGGCACCAAGCCCTGCGGGTTGATCGCCAGATACTCGGGGCTGCGCTGCTCGTCCTTAAGCAGATTGACCGCTTGATAACGGTAATCCAGCCCCTTGAGATTCAACGCGATGCGCACCCGGTAGGCGGCGCTGGAGCGGAAATAACCGTACAGCACGCGCTCAGTCATGCTTCACCACAATCTGTTCAATAGCGCCGAAGACGCTGGCACCGGCGGCGTCCTTCATCTCGATGCGAACACGGTCGCCCACTTTCATGAACGGAGTCGTCGGCGCGCCGCTCTCTATGGTTTCTATCATCCGCTGTTCCGCCAGACAGCAGGAGCCTACGCTGCGGTCGTGATTGGACACGGTGCCGGAACCGATGATGGAGCCGGCCGCCAGTTCGCGGGTCTTGGCCACGTGAGCCACCAATTGCGGGAAGCTGAACTGCATCTCCACGCCGGCATTGGGATGGCCGTAAGGCGCGCCGTTGTATTCCACCAGCAGCGGCAAATGCGCCTTGCCGTCGCGCCAGGCCGCGCCCAGCTCGTCCGGGGTCACCGCCACCGGCGCGAAGGCGGTGGCCGGCTTGCTCTGGAAGAAGCCGAAGCCCTTGGCCAGCTCATTCGGGATCAGATTGCGCAGGCTGACATCGTTGACCAGCATCAGCAGGCGGATCTGGCCCGCGCAGGCGTCGGCGTCCGCGCCCAGCGGCACGTCGCCGGTGATCACCGCCACCTCGCCCTCGAAGTCCAGCCCCCAGGCTTCGTCGCGCAGCGGGATGGGCGCCAGCGGCGGCAGGAAGGCGTCGGAGCCGCCCTGGTACATCAGCGGATCGTGGTAGAAGCTGGCCGGCACCTCGGCGCCGCGCGCCTTGCGCACCAGCTCGACATGGTTCAGATAAGCGCTGCCGTCCGCCCATTGATAGGCGCGCGGCAGCGGGCTGTGACAACGCTGCGGCTCAAACGGGAAAGCGCCCGGCACCTCGCCTTCGTTAAGCGCGGCGTAAACCTCCTGCAAACGCGGCGCCAGCGCGTCCCAGCCGTCCAGCGCCTGTTGCAGGCTGGCGGCGATCTGCGGCACCGCCACCGCGCGGGACAGGTCGCGGCTGACGACCAACAGCTGACCGTCGCGGGTTTGATTCTGATATGTGGCGAGTTTCATCTTCTATTCTTTCTGCAGCTGGGCAGCTGAAATTCCAGTGATACGGGTATGACATGAAAGCTTCGTTTGAGGAGCATTTCGTCGCGAGCGGGCTGAGGTCGAAACGAGAAGCGCAGCGGTACAAATGGTACCGCGAGCATCACAGTTTCGAGATCAGCCTGCGCAGTAGAAATGAACTCAAACAATCAGGGCTTGGGTTTCCAGCTGTCCACATACTGGGTCCACTCCACCTCCGGCATCTGCGGCCCCTGCTCCAAGGCGTCGCGCGTGTCTATCATCACCGCCACTTCGTCGGTGAAGGTCTTGGGGTCCGTCATCGCCTTGGCGAAGGCCTTGGGATGCGGCCCGTGGGTGAAGCCGGCCGGATGGAAAGTCAGCATGCCCGGCTTGATGTTGTCGCGGCTGAAGAAATCGCCGGCGTGATAGAAGATCACTTCGTCGTAATCGTCGTTGTTGTGATAGAACGGAACCTTCAAAGCGCCGGGATCGGATTCGATCGGCCGCGGCACAAAGGTGCAGATCACGAAGCCGTCGGCGACGAAAGTGGTGTGCGCAGACGGCGGCAAATGGTAGCGATGGCTCATCAGCGGCCGGATATCGCGCCAGTTGATGCGAGCGACGGAATGGTTGCCGTGCCAGCCTACCGCGTCCAGCGGGTTGAACGGATAGGTCACGGTGGACAGCGCGCCGCGGCGCTTGATCACCACTTGCCACTCGTCCTCGGTCTGCTGGGCGCGGAAGGCGTCGTCGATCGCCGGCACGTCCAGCATCGCCTCGTCGAAAATGGCGTGCGGGCCCACCAGGCCTTTGTCCGGCAATTGGTAGGCGCCGTTGCTGGCCTCGATCAGCAACATGGTGGTGGGCGCGGCCGGTTCGATGCGCCAACTGGTGGAACGCGGCATCAGGATGTAGTCGCCGTCGCGATAGCTCAAATGGCCGTAATCGCAGAACAGCTCGCCGCTGCCGGCGTGGATGAACAACATGTCGTCGCCGTCGCCGTTGCGGAACAGCTGGGTCATCGCCTGATCCACGCTCCAGATGCGCAGCTTGCACTGCGCATTGTGCAACACCAGCGGCGCGGCCCAGGGCGCGGCGACGTTCTTGGGCAGTTCGTTCAGGTCAAAGGCGCGCGGGCGCAGCGGGCCTTCCCAGGCGCTCCAGCCGGTGGGCGGGTGCTTGTGATGCAGATGAGTGGCGGGGCCGAAAAAACCGCTGCGGCCCACTTCCCGCTCATAGATGGCCGTGTCCGGAAAGTCGGCGTGCGCCTGGCGCGAGACGGTGCCTTCGCGGTGGGGGTACTGAATCCATTTACGCATGGTGTGTCCTTCAATCCCGCCGCCTGGGCGGCGGGATGGCATCGATGAACTGCGGGCTTTAGATGACGCCGCGGCGGATCTGGTCCTCTTCGATCGACTCGAACAGGGCGCGGAAGTTGCCCTCGCCAAAGCCCTCGTTGCCCTTGCGCTGGATGATCTCGAAGAAGATCGGGCCGATCACGGTCTCGGTGAAGATCTGCAGCAGGATGCCGGCGCCGTCCACCGGCGCGCCGTCCACCAGGATGTGGTTCTTGTGCAGACGCGCCAGATCCTCGCCGTGCCCCGGCACGCGCTCGTCCACTTTTTCATAATAGGTGTCGGGAGTATCGAGGAAACGAGTGCCGGCGGCTTTCAGCGTTTCCACGGTCTTGTAAATGTCGCGAGTGGTCAACGCGATGTGCTGGATGCCTTCGCCGTGGTATTCGCGCAGGAATTCCTCGATCTGGCTCTTGTCGTCGGAAGACTCGTTGATCGGGATGCGGATTTTTCCGCAGGGGCTGGTCATCGCCTGGGACACCAGGCCGGTGAGCTTGCCCTCGATATCGAAGTAGCGGATTTCGCGGAAGTTGGCGATATCGGTGTAGAAGCCCGCCCACTTGACCATATTGCCGCGAAACACGTTGTGGGTCAGGTGATCGATCTCATACAGGCCCACGCCTTCCGGATGCTGATCCACGCCCTCCAGCGGCACGAAATCCACGTCGTAGATGCTGTGATCCGGGCCGTAGCGGTCGACGAAATACAGCGCCGAGCCGCCAATCCCCTCCACGGCAGGAATATTCAACTCCATGAAGCCGATTGGGCGCTCGTACTTTTTGGCGCCGTGGGCCAGCGCGTATTCATAGGCCTTGGCCGCGTCCTTGACACGCCACGCCATCGCACAAGCCGACGGACCGTGTTCATGGCCAAAAGCGTTGGCCGGCTGCGACGATTCGCCGTTCAAGATGAAATTGATATCGCCCTGACGGAAAAGGCTGACGTTCTTGCTGCGGTGGCGCGCCACTTCGCTGAAGCCCAAGGACAGGAACAGGGCCTTCAGCTTGGCGAGGCCTTCCGCTGTGGGAGAGGTGTATTCGACAAATTCAAAACCGTCGGTAGCTAGAGGGTTCTGCAGCATGGTTTCCATTTTCATCTGTTTCTCCTGTTGTAGATGAGTGTGCGGCCGGTTGGCGGCGAGCGGAGCATGACGCCGCTCTGAACCGGCGACTTGATCTTGCATTCCGCGCAACAAGCTTGTTTATAAACAAATAACAGTAGCTTTTGATGACATGTCTTGTGATAGTCTTGTCATGACATGTTGTAAAAAGCCCTGCGCAACGCATTTGGTTTCGCGTGGAAAAGTCGGGAGGGAAAAGACTGAATGAGGAGAAAGGCGCTTGCCGCGCGCTGATTTGGCTTGCCGTGACGCGCGGCAAGCTTCTCCTCAAAATGTGAATCTTATCTCCGCCGTCTTATTCGCTCGACAAACCCCGGTGCTTTTTTAGCGCCGTGTGTAGAATGCGTTTTTAGGCTTTTTATTCTATGGAAACTACGGGGCAATTTTCTTGCTAAATACCAAGAAACCATTAATAACTAAGTATAAAACACTAATATTTTGCCTCTTTTAGGAGAAAACATGCCAAGTCTTACATTAGATAAGACAGACTTGCGTATTCTGGCCGAACTGCAGCATGACGGCCGCTTAACCAATGTGGAATTAGCAGAACGGGTGGCCCTGTCTCCATCCCCTTGCCTGCGTCGCCTGAAACAGCTGGAGGAATCCGGCGTGATTCGCCAGTACGTGGCGCTGCTGGACCCCGCCCGCATCGGCTTGGGTCTGCAAGCCTGGGTGCGGGTTACGCTGGAAAAACGCGGCAACGCGCATTTGCAAAGCTTTATCGAGGCGGTGCAAAGCTGGCAGGAGGTCATCAACTGCTTTGCGATGACCGGCGAGATGGACTATCTGCTGCAAGTGTATTTCGAGGACATGGAGCACTTTTCGCGCTTCGTGATGGACGAGCTGTTGCAACACCCCGGCGTCGCCGATGTGAAGTCCAGCTTCGTGCTCAAGGAGATCAAGCGGACGACTTCACTGCCGCTCGGCCAGTTGCGTGGTCTTTAAGGCGGGGCGGCCTTGCACCGCATGCGGATTCGAAACAAAACGGCCCGGTATACCGGGCCGTTTTGCATGAGAAAGCGTCCAGACTCACAAGCCCAATCGCTGCCAGATGGTGGACACCAGCCCGGCCTGATTCAGCGTGTAGAAGTGCAGACCCGGCGCGCCGTGCTGCAGCAGGCGGTCGCACAACTCGGTCACCACGTCCAGGCCCAGCGCGCGGATGGACGCGCTGTCGTCGTAATAGGCTTGCATGCGCTGGCGCAGCCAGCGCGGCACTTCCGCGCCACACATGTCGGAAAAACGACACAGTTGCCCAAAGTTGGAGATCGGCATGATGCCCGGAACGATGGGAATATTCACGCCCCGGCCCTGAACTTCGTCGACGAAGCGGAAATAGGCGTCGGCATTGAAGAAATACTGGGTCATCGCCGAGTTGGCGCCGGCATGGACCTTGCGCACAAAGTTGTTGAGGTCGTCCTCGGCCGAACGCGCCTGCGGATGGAATTCCGGATAGGCGGCCACTTCGATGTGGAAATGATCGCCGTGCTCGGCGCGGATGAACTCCACCAGCTCGTTGGCGTAACGAAACTCTCCGGCCGCCACCATGCCGGACGGGATGTCGCCGCGCAAGGCGACGATGTGGCGGATGCCGTTGTTGCGGTATTCGTTGAGAATGGCGCCGATATTCTCGCGGGTGGAACCAATGCAGGACAGGTGCGGCGCGGCGGCGTGGCCTTCACTGCGGATTTCCAGCACTGTCGCCAGCGTGCCGTCGCGGGTGGTGCCGCCGGCGCCGAAGGTGACTGAGAAAAACTGCGGCTTGAATTGGGCCAATTGCTGGCGCGTGGTGCGCAGCTTGGCAATGCCTTCCGGGGTCTTGGGCGGAAAGAATTCGAAACTGAAGGTTCGGCTCTGTGCTGTCATGATCTCTCTGTATCTCCCTGCGGGAGACTCCTTTGTTTTTATATAGGATGACCGCGGTCCGCGGCGGCGGACAAGAAAAAACGGACAGCACCATTCTAATAGCCCTGTCCGTTTTTCTATCGTTATAAAAATCAATAACGATAGTGATCCGGCTTATAAGGGCCTTGCTTGGGCACGCTGATGTAGGCGGCCTGCTCGTCGGACAGCTCGGTCAACCGGGCGCCGATGCGGCCCAAGTGCAAGCGCGCCACCTTCTCGTCCAGATGCTTGGGCAACACATACACCTGTTTGCCGTATTGCTGGCCGTTGGCGAAGATTTCCACCTGAGCCAGCACCTGGTTGGTGAAGGAGTTGGACATCACGAAGCTGGGGTGGCCGGTGGCGCAACCCAGGTTGACCAGCCGGCCCTCGGCCAACAGGATCACTCGCTTGCCGTCAGGGAAAATGATGTGGTCCACCTGCGGCTTGATATTGTCCCACTGGTACTGGCGCAGGCTGGCGACTTCGATCTCGCTGTCGAAATGGCCGATATTGCAGACGATGGCGTTGTTGCGCATCTTCTTCATATGTTCGTGGGTGATCACGCCGACATTGCCGGTGGCGGTGACGAAGATGTCGGCCTGGTCGGCCACCTCGTCCATGCGCACCACGCGATAGCCTTCCATCGCCGCCTGCAATGCGCAGATCGGGTCCACCTCGGTCACCCACACCGTGGCGCCCAGGCCGCGCAAGCTCTGCGCGCAGCCCTTGCCCACGTCGCCGTAGCCCAGCACCACCGCCACCTTGCCGGCCACCATCACGTCGGTGGCCCGCTTGATGCCGTCCACCAGCGATTCGCGGCAGCCGTAGAGGTTGTCGAACTTGGACTTGGTTACCGAATCATTGACGTTGAAGGCAGGAAACGGCAAGCGGCCTTCCTTCTCCAGCTGGTACAGGCGGTGCACGCCGGTGGTGGTTTCCTCGGTCACGCCCTTGATGTGCTTGAGCCGCTTGGAGTACCACTGCGGGTCTTTCTGCAGATAGCGTGCGATGGCGGCGAACAACGCGGTCTCTTCCTCGTTGGACGGATGACTGATCACGCCGCGATCGGTTTCCGCCTTGCTGCCCAACATCAGCAGCAAGGTGGCATCGCCGCCGTCGTCCAAAATCATATTGGCGGGCTCATGCTCCGGCCATTCGAAGATTTTGTGGCTGAACTCCCAGTACTCGTCCAGGCTCTCGCCCTTGAAAGCGAACACCGGGATGCCGGCCGCGGCGATGGCGGCGGCGGCGTGGTCTTGAGTGGAGAAGATATTGCAAGACGCCCAGCGCACTTCCGCGCCCAGCGCCACCAGGGTCTCGATCAAGACCCCGGTCTGGATCGTCATGTGCAGACTGCCGGCGATGCGCGCGCCGCGCAGCGGCTGGCTGTGCCGGTGCTCGTCGCGCAAGGCCATCAGGCCGGGCATTTCTGTTTCGGCAATCGCCAGTTCCTTGCGGCCCCAGGCGGACAGATTGATATCGGCAACATGAAAATCGGTGAAATCAGCCATCGCGAGCATTCCTTAGTTCACGCAGCCGGCCAGGATGCGGCTCACCCGCTCCCGTGCCCGGCACGGTTTTGATCAGGTGAGCGCCGTTGAAACGGGAGCGGCCCGAGCCTGGGGATGGATCATCCTCGCAGCGCCCCTCGGGCCGACCGGCCGCCGGCGGCGTGGACACGCGGACGGCGACGTTTCGATTATACCTATGCCGCTCGGAAAAGGTAGGAGTCTGCATGCCAAGAAGATACACTAGCCGCTTGCCGATTCATCCTCGCCCCATGACTTTCGACTTCACCCCGCTGGCCGCCCTGTCCGGGATCGCCGCGCTGATTTCCACCGCCATCGCCGCCATCGCCTGGTATCGCCGCCAGTTTCCCGGGGTGCGCTGGCTGGCGCTGCTGATGAGTTCGGTGGCGTTCTGGGCCGCCGGCGCCATGTGCGAGCTGTCCGCCGCCAGCCTGTCCGCGAAGATCGCCTGGTCCAAGCTGGAATACCTCGGCACGCTGAGCACCCCGGTGCTCTTCCTGCTGCTGGCGCTGGACTACAACCGCATCCAGCTGAGCCGGCGCTGGCTGGCGGCGCTGTTCGCCCTGCCCTTGCTCTGCCTGCTGCTGGCGCTCAGCAACGAAAGCCACCATCTGGTGTGGACCGGCTACCGGCCCAGCCCCTCCGGCTACAATCTGCTGATCTACGGGCACGGCCCGGCGTTCTGGATCGGCGTCGCCGGCTATTCCTACCTGATGATGCTGATCGGCTCGCTGATGCTGATCCGCGCTCTGCATTACTACCCGGCCCACTTCCGCGGCCAGTCCATCGTGCTGATGGCCAGCGCCTGCGCGCCCTGGCTGGGCAACATTCTCTACCTGAGCGGCGCCATGCCCTTGCAGGGCCTGGACCCTACGCCCCTCGCCTTCACCGTCACCGGCCTGGTGTTCGCGCTGGACCTGCTCTACCTGCGTCTGCTCTACCTGGTGCCGGTGGCGCGCGCGCGTTCCTTCGAGGCCATGGGAGACGGGGTACTGGTGATAGACGACAAGTTCCGCATCCTGGACCTCAACCCGGCCGCCGCCCGGCTGCTGGGCCGGCCGGGCCGCTTGCTGCTGGGGCAGGCCTTGCCGGCGGACTGGCCGCGGGAACAGATCCTGAGCGGCCGAGAACCATCACTGGAGCTATCCTTGCAAGACGGCGCGCGCATTCTGGACCTGCGCGTGTATCCGATCGCTCAGCAGCCTCAGCCTCACTCCAGCCGCATGCTGGTGGCCCGCGACATCACCGAGCGGCGCCGGGCCGAGGAGGCGCTGCGCGGCGCCAATCAGACCCTGGCCTTGCGCATCGCCGAAATCGAAGCGCTGCAGGCGGCGCTGCGCGAACAGGCCTTGCGCGACCCGCTGACCGGTTTATACAACCGCCGCTATCTGGACGACACCTTCGCCCGCGAACTGAGCCGCGCGCGAAGCGAGGGCGCGCCGCTCAGCATCGCGCTGATCGATCTGGACGATTTCAAGCGCATCAACGACAGCTTCGGTCATTACTTCGGCGACGAGGTCTTGCGCCGCCTGTCCGCGCTGCTGGCCGAAGACGGCCGCGGCGGCGACATCCTCTGCCGCCTGGGCGGGGAGGAGTTCCTGGTGCTGATGCCCGGCGCCGACGGCGAGCAGGCCCTGCGCCGCGCCGAAACCTGGCGCGCCGCCTTCCAGCGACTGCCGCACGGCGCCGGCGACGACAGTTTCTGCGCCACCTTCTCCTGCGGACTGGCCGCCTTCCCCCTGCACGCCGACAGCCCAGCCACGCTGTACCAGGCCGCGGACCGCGCCTTGTACGCGGTCAAGGCCGGCGGCAAGAACGCCTGTCGCCTGAGCGCGGCCCTCTAAGCAAGACACAAAAAAACGCCTGTCCGTGGACAGGCGTTTCTTGGCGCGAAGCCGAGCGCGGTTTACAGACCGGCGTCGGCGCGCAGCGCCTCCACCTTGTCGGTGCGCTCCCAGCTGAATTCCGGCTCTTCGCGGCCAAAGTGGCCGTAAGCGGCGGTCTTGCTGTAAATCGGACGCAGCAGGTCCAGCATCTGGATAATGCCTTTGGGGCGCAAGTCGAAATGCTTTTTCACCAGTTCGACGATCTTCTCGTTCGGAATCGAGTTGGTGCCGAAAGTGTCCACCGCGATGGAGGTCGGCTCGGCCACGCCGATGGCGTAGGAAACCTGGATCTGGCACTGGCGCGCCAGGCCGGCGGCGACGATGTTCTTCGCTACGTAGCGGCCGGCGTAGGCGGCGGAGCGGTCCACTTTGGACGGATCCTTGCCGGAGAAAGCGCCGCCGCCGTGCGGCGCCGCGCCGCCGTAGGTGTCGACGATGATCTTGCGGCCGGTCAGGCCGCAATCGCCCATCGGGCCGCCAATCACAAAACGGCCGGTCGGGTTGATCAGGAATTTGGTTTCCGGCGTAATCATCTCCGGCGGCAGCACCGGCTTGATGATGTCCTCGATCACCGCCTCGGTCAGCGTCTTGTGATCGATTTCCGGGGTGTGCTGGGTGGACAGCACCACGGTGTCGATGCGCTTGGGCAGGCCGGTGGCGCCGTCGTATACGCAAGTGATCTGGCTCTTGGCGTCCGGACGCAGCCACGGCAGGCGGCCGTCCTTGCGCAACTCGGCCTGACGCTGCACCAAGCGGTGCGCATAGTAGATCGGGAACGGCATCAGCGTCGGGGTTTCATCGCAGGCGTAGCCGAACATCAGGCCCTGGTCGCCGGCGCCCTGGTTCAGATCCAGGCCTTCGCCTTCGTTGACGCCTTGGGCGATGTCCTGCGACTGCTTGTCGTAGCAAGCCATCACCGCGCAGCCGCGGAAATCAAAGCCCAGCGCGGAATCGTCGTAACCGATGCGCTTGATGGTCTCGCGGGCGATCTTGATGTAATCGATATTGGCGCTGGTGGTGATTTCGCCGGCCAACACGACCAGGCCAGTGTTCACCAGGGTCTCGGCGGCGACGCGCGCGTGCTTGTCCTCGCGCAAAATGGCGTCGAGGATGGCGTCGGAGATCTGATCGGCGACTTTGTCCGGGTGCCCTTCCGACACCGACTCAGATGTAAACAGATATTCGCTCATTTATTATTCGTTCCCGAAAAATGCAAAACCTTGTGATGATAAAATAGGTCGCTTTAAGACCAAGACTGAGCTTCATATGTCTAAGCTAGTCCATTTATTGCTGTCTTTCCTGGCGCACCTGCCTTTATCCTGGCTACAAGGCCTAGGTGCCGTTCTTGGACGACTGACTTATCATGCGTCCCCCCGCTATAGAGCACGGCTCCGGGAGAACCTAAGTTCTAGTAAAATCTGTGGAAATTATCAGCTTTTACCGCGTTTAGTCAAACAAAGCGCCGCGGAAACCGGCAAGGGCGCGCTGGAACTGGCCATTGCCTGGTGCCGCGAGCCGGACGACATCGCCGCCATGGTCAAGTCGTGCGCCGGCTGGGAGCACGTCGAGGCGGCGCTGGCCAAGGGCCACGGCATTGTCTTCGTCACCCCGCACCTGGGCAGCTACGACATCGCAGGCCGCTACATCAGCTCGCGGTTGCCGTTTCCGCTGACCGCGATGTACCGCCCGCCCAAGATGGCCTGGCTGGAACCGGTGATGCAGGCCGGCCGCGCTCGCGGCAAGGGCAAGACCGCGCCGGCCACCGGCGCCGGCGTGCGCGTGCTGATGAAGGCGCTGAAATCCGGCGAAGCCACCATCATCCTGCCGGACCAGGTGCCCGGCAACGGCGAGGGCGTGTGGGCGCCGTTCTTCGAACGCCCGGCCTACACCATGACGCTGGTGCCGCGACTGGCGCAGATCAGCGGCGTGGAGACCTTGTTCTTCGTCGGCGAGCGCCTCCCTGGCGGCCAGGGCTTCCGCGTCCACATCGAGCCGCCGGCGCAAGCGTTCAGCGGTGATAAGGAGCAAGATGCCGCTCAGCTCAACGCCCAGGTGGAAGCGCTGATCCGCCGCTTCCCCAGCCAATACCTGTGGAGCTATAACCGCTATAAATGTCCGCCCGGCGTCAGCCGGCCGGACGCGCAATAACAGGAACGCTCGGAAACCCCTCGCCAACGCAGCGAGGTTTTCGAGTGTCCCAGCAAGGAAACCTATGAAATTCGCTTTTGCCCTGCTTTGGTTGATTCGCCTGCTGCCGATGTGGGCGATCGGCCTGCTGGCCCGCGGCCTGGGCAATATCGCCTACTGTCTGGCCCACGGCCGCCGCCGCGTCGGCATGATCAATCTGCGCCTGTGCTTTCCCGAGATGCCGGTGGCGGAACGCCGCCGGCTGATCCGCCGCAATTTCCAGCACATGATACGCATGGTGCTGGAGTACGGCGTGGTCTGGTGGAGTTCGGCCGCGCGCATCGACAAGCTGGTCGAGATCAAGAACCTGCACTACGTCACCGAACTGCGCGAACGCGGCGAAGACGTGATTCTGTTCTACCCGCACTTCATCGGTTTCGAAATGTGCGTGTATTCGCTAAACCAGCACATCCCCTTGGTCAGCGTCTATTCCCATCAGAAGAACGAAGCGCTGGACCGCCAGATCTATCAAGGCCGCCAGCGCTACGACAACGCCTACATCGTGTCTCGTCAGGAAGGCCTGCGCCCCATCATCAAGGCAATGCGCAAGGACCACGCGCCCTTCCTCTACTTGCCTGATCAAGACTTCGGCGTGCGCGACTCGGTCTTCGTCGACTTCTTCGGCGTCAAGGCCGCCACCATCACCGGCCTGTCCCGCATCAGCAAGCTGGCGCGCGCCAAAGTCGTTCCGGCCATCGCCCGCCGCGTGGGCAACCGCTTTGAGCTGGAGTTCTACCCTCCTTGGGACAACTACCCCAGCGAGGATGTCGAAGCCGACACCCGGCGCATGAACGCCTTCCTGGAACAACGCGTCCGCGAAATCCCGGACCAGTACTTCTGGCTACACAAGCGCTTCAAGAGCCGGCCGCAAGGCGAGGCGCGCTTCTACTAAGCTTCCCCCCTCCAAGAGCCGGTTCAAAGGGCGCCGCTGCGCGGCGCCCTTCTCGCTCAGGCGTCCACGAACGCATCCATCAGCAAGAAGGTGCCCGCCTGCCGCTGCCGGCTGTCGATCTGCGGCACCAGCCTCTGGAAATGCTCGGTGCGGCAATGCCGGTCCAAGGCCGCCCGGTCCGGCCAGGTTTCGATGAAGACGAAATGGCCTGGGTCTTTCTGATCGATGAACAACTCATAGCGGATGCAGTCCGGCTCTTGCCGCGTCTTCTCCACCAATTCGCGATACAGCGGCATCACCTCCGCCACGCGGTCCGGCTGGATGAAGTCCTGAGCGATCACTTTCAACATTCTCTTCCTCCCCTCATTGCGCGCTCTGGCACACACCGCCCCTGCTCCTCAAAAAAAACAGCGCGGACGGGGTTTCCCCCATCCGCGCCGGTACCGCTCATCCCTACCCGCGGCTAAGCGCGTCGTCGCCAGAAGTAGCAATAGACGTAACCCGGAAACGCGAAGACAAGGAATAACGACAAGGTCGTCACATAGAACTGCCAGTTTTGCGGCTGCACCGGCATCAACCGGCTTTCCAGCAGGTAGGCGAACCCGCCCACCAGCAGATACAGCGCCATCAGTTCCAGAAAGCGCCAGCCAAAATGCTTGTTGGCCACCTTCCACACCCCGCCCACTTTCTGGGTCAAGAACGGCAGATTGGCCGCCGCCAGGGCGATGATCAGCAAAGCGATGACGCTGGATTGCATGATATGGCGGCCTTAAATCACGGTGAGCGATTGACGCACGACTTGCAGGCACAACTCCAGCGCGCGTTCCGGCAGCAGGCCGATGAAGAGCAAGGCCAGCGCGTTCAGCGACAGCACCAGCTTCATATCGCCGCGTACCACGATATCGCTGCGGTCTTCGGCGTCGTCGAAGTACATGGTCTTCACCACGCGCAGGTAGTAGAACGCCCCGATCACCGACATCAGCACCGCGAAGATGGCCAGCTTGATCATGCCGATATCCACGATGGCCTTGATCACCGCGAACTTGGCGTAGAAGCCTACCAGCGGCGGAATGCCGGCCATGGAGAACATGGTCAGCAGCATCAGCAGCGCATACCAGCTGTTGCGGCTGTTCAGGCCCTTCAAATCGTCAACCTTCTCGCACTCGAAACCGGCGCGAGACAGCGCCAGCAACATGCCGAAGCTGACCAGAGACATCAGCACATAGCTCAGCGCGTAGAACAGCGCGGCCGAGTAGCCCACCTTGGTGCCCGCCAGCACGCCCAAGAGCAGGAAGCCCATGTGCGAGATCGTCGAGTAAGCCAGCATCCGTTTGATGTTGGTCTGCACGATGGCGGTGATGTTGCCGATCGCCATGGAGAGAGCGGACACGATCACCAGCATCAGTTGCCAGTCCGCCACCAACGCGTCCAGGCCCTGGGCCAGGATGCGCAGCGTGAAGACGAAGGCGGCCAGCTTGGGGGCCGCGCCCACCATCAGCGTCACCGAAGTCGGCGCGCCGTGGTAAACGTCCGGCACCCACATGTGGAACGGCACCGCGCCCAGCTTGAAGGACAGGCCGGCCACGATGAACACCAGGCCGAAGACCAACAGCACGTCGTTAGCCTTATGCGCGGCGATGGATTTGGCGACCGTCGCCAGTTCCAGCGAACCAGTGGCGCCGTAAATCATGGAAATGCCGTAGAGCAGCAGGCCGGAGGCCAGCGCGCCCAGCACGAAGTACTTCATCGCCGCTTCGGTGGCCTGCACGGAGTCGCGCTGCAGGGCGATCAGCGAGTACAGCGCCAGCGACAGCAGTTCCAGGCCCATGTACAGGGTCAGGAAGTGCGAAGCCGACACCATCAGGTTCATGCCCAGCAAGGCAAACAGCGCCAGCGAGAAATACTCGCCCTTGAACAACTGACGATCAGCGGTGTACTGCCGGCTGTAGATCAGCACGATGGCGGTGACCGCGTACATGGCCAGCTTGACCACGCCGCCCATCGGGTCCGCGACGAACATGCCGGAGAAGGTCACTACCGGCTGCGAGGTGAAAGTCATCACCTGCGCCACCGCCGCGCCCAACAGGGTCAGCAGGGTCAGGCCCAGGGTGATGCCGCGCTTTTCGTCCGAAACGAACAGGTCCGCCATCAGCACGAACAGGATCGCGCCGGCGAGGAACATCTCGGGAATCGCGGGTATCAGGTTGAGATCAGCCCAATTCATTGTTTCCATTCCTTCCGCGCTTACAGCTTGCTCTGCGAGACATGCAGAATCAGGTCATTGACCGACAGGTGCATTTTCTCGACAAAGGCTTGCGGGTACAGGCCCATGCCCAGCACCGCGATGGCCAGGATGGCCAGTACCAGGAACTCGCGCTTGTTGACGTCGGACAGCTCGGCCACATGGCTGTTGCCCACATCGCCGAAGATCACGCGCTTGTACATCCACAAGGTATAGGCCGCGCCGAAGATCAGCGTGGTGGCGGCCAGCGCCGCGTACCAGAAGTTCACCTGCACCGCGCCCATGATCACCATGAACTCACCGACGAAGCCGGAAGTGGCCGGCAGGCCGGAGTTGGCCATCGCGAACAACATCATGAAGGCGGCGAAAATCGGCATCTTGTTGGCCACGCCGCCGTAATCGGCGATGTTGCGGCTGTGCACGCGGTCGTACATCACGCCGATGCAGAAGAACATCGCGGCGGATACGAAGCCGTGGGACACCATCTGCACCAGCGCGCCTTCAACCGCCCACTGATTCAGTTCGGAACCGGTGAACAGAAACAGACCCAGGGTGACGAAACCCATGTGCGAGATGGAGGAATACGCCACCAGCTTCTTCATGTCGGACTGCACCAGCGCCACCAGGCCGATGTAGACCACCGCCACCAGCGACAGCGCCACCATCACGCCGGACAGCTCGCGCGCGGCGTCGGGCAGGATGGGCAGCACGAACCGCAGGAAGCCGTAGGCGCCGATCTTCAGCGTGATCGCGGCCAGCACCATGGAGCCGCCGGTCGGCGCTTCCACGTGGGCGTCCGGCAGCCAGGTGTGCACCGGCCACATCGGCACCTTCACCGCGAAGGACAGGAAGAAGGCGACGAACAGCAGGATCTGCACCGTCAGCGGGATCTTGGCGATATCGTGGAAAGCCTGAATGTCGAAGGACTTGCCAGCCTGGAAGTACAGGTAGATCAAGGCCACCAGCATCAGCAGCGAGCCCAGCAGGGTGTAAAGGAAGAACTTGATCGACGCGTACACGCGACGCGGGCCGCCCCAAACGCCGATGATCAGATACATCGGAATCAGCATGCCTTCGAAGAAGACATAGAACAAGATGGCGTCCAGCGCGGCGAAAGCGCC
This sequence comes from Chromobacterium fluminis, assembly GCF_011602385.1. Lineage (NCBI taxonomy): Bacteria > Pseudomonadati > Pseudomonadota > Betaproteobacteria > Neisseriales > Chromobacteriaceae > Chromobacterium > Chromobacterium fluminis. The sequence continues at coordinate 83,494 of NZ_JAAOMA010000018.1, forward strand.
GTTGATCAGACCGGACATGATCAGGAAGGCGGCCATGTACTGCGACACGCGCTTCTGGATCACCTGCCAGCCGGCCACCACCACCAGCAAGGTGGTGAAGCTGTTGAGCACGATGAACAGCATCGAGATGCCGTCCACGCCCAGGTGGTAGTTGATGCCGAGGGACTCAATCCACGGCTTCATCTCGACGAACTGCATGCCGCCGCTGAGATTGTTGAATTCAGTGAACAGCGGCAGCGACAGCAGGAAGCCCGCCAGGGCTCCCGCCGCGGCCAGCCAGCGCGCCAGCGTGGCCCGCTGATCGCCCCCGGTTGCCAGCACCAGCAACCCGGCCGCTATCGGGGCCCAGATCACCAGAGTCAATAGATTTGTGAACATAGTCAAACCCAAGTTGTTATTCCAATCCCGGAGTCCGGGCTCAACGCCAGATCAGCGGCCAGAACCACATCGTCATCAGCGCCAGCACCCCGATAATCATCGCGGTGGCGTAGCTGTAGATGAAGCCGGTTTGCGCGCGGCGGATGAAGCCGGAGAACGTCGCCACCAGCTTGGCGGTGCCGTTCACTAACAGACCATCGATCAGCAACATGTCGCCCACCTTCCAGAAGAAGGTGCCCAGAGCGCGAGAGCCCTTGGCGAACACGGCGAAATAGATCTCGTCCAGGTAGTACTTGTTTTCCAGGACCTTGTTCACCAGGCTGAACTTCTGCTTGATGGCGGCCGGAATCTGCGGCGCCTTCATGTAGAAGAACCAGGCGGTGGCCACGCCGGCCAGCGCCAGCCAGAACGGCAGCGTGCTCAGCGAATGCACGCCCATGGCGGCGGCGCCGTGGAACTCGCGAGCGATCTCTTCCATCGCCGGATGCAGTTCGTGGTTGACGGTGATCACGCCCTTGAAGAAGTCGCCGTACAGCAGCGGCTCGATCGCGAAGTAACCCACCAGCACAGATGGAATCGCCAGCAGCACCAGCGGCAGAGTCACCACCCACGGGGACTCGTGCGGCTTGTCGTTCGGACCCAGGCCGTGATGATGGTCGTGGGACACTTCTTCCTCATCGCTGTCGCCGTGGTGCTCGTGATGCGAACCATGGTTCTGCATCCAGCGCTCCTTGCCGTGGAAGACCAGGAAATACATGCGGAAGGAGTAGAAAGCGGTCACGAACACGCCGGCGATCACCGCGAAGTAGGCGAAACCGGACGCGGACAGATTGGACGCGTGCACCGCCTCGATGATGGAGTCCTTGGAGTAGAAGCCGGAGAAGAACGGCGTGCCGATCAAGGCCAGCGACCCCAAGAGCGAAGTCAGCCAGGTGATGGGCATGTACTTGCGCAGGCCGCCCATATTGCGCATGTCCTGATCATGGTGCATGCCGATGATCACCGAGCCCGCCGCCAGGAACAGCAGCGCCTTGAAGAAGGCGTGGGTCATCACATGGAACATCGCCACCGAGTAAGCCGAGGCGCCCAGCGCCACGGTCATGTAACCCAGTTGCGACAGCGTGGAGTAAGCCACCACGCGCTTGATGTCGTTCTGGACGATGCCGAGGAAACCCATGAACAGCGCGGTGATGGAACCGGCGACCATGATCACGTTCAACGCGGTGTCGGACAGTTCAAACAGCGGGCTCATGCGCGACACCATGAAGATGCCGGCGGTCACCATCGTGGCCGCGTGGATCAGCGCCGAAATCGGGGTCGGACCTTCCATCGAGTCCGGCAGCCAGACGTGCAGCGGGAACTGCGCCGATTTGCCCATCGCGCCGATGAACAGCAGGATGCAGGTCACGCTCAGCAGCGACCATTCTGTGCCCGGAATCAGGCTGATGGTCTTGTTAGCCAGCGCCGGAGCGGCGGCGAACACATCGCTGTAGTTCAGCGAACCGCCGAAGTAGGCCAGCACCAGGCCGATGCCCAGCAAAAAGCCGAAGTCGCCGACGCGGTTGACCAGAAAGGCTTTCAGGTTGGCGTAGATCGCGGTCGGACGCTTGAACCAGAAGCCGATCAGCAGGTAGGACACCAAGCCCACCGCTTCCCAACCGAAGAACAGCTGGATGAAGTTGTTGCTCATCACCAGCATCAGCATCGAGAAGGTAAACAGCGAGATATAGCTGAAGAAACGCTGATAGCCCGGATCTTCCTGCATGTAGCCGATGGTGTAAATGTGCACCATCAGCGACACGCAGGTGACCACCACCAGCATCATCGCGGTCAGCGAGTCCACCAGGAAGCCCACCGAGAACTCGTAGCCTCCCACCGTCAGCCAGGTGTAAACCGGACCGTTGAACACTTCAGCCTGCCCGGTCAGGAAGGCGTGAAGCACCTTGAGCGACAGCGCGGCGGACAACGCCACGCCGGCTATCGTCACGACGTGCGAAGCGCGTCGGCCGATGGCCCATCCAAATAGGCCTGCAATGATGGAACCCGCCAACGGGGCGAGTGCAATCAGCAGGTATAAGCTCTTCATATCCATGCTTGTGTGCTTTGTGTAGGTTCCGGTTTGCCTTAGCCTTTGAGGCTGCCCAAGTCTTCAACGTTGATGGTGCGCAGATTGCGGAACAGCACCACCAGAATGGCGAGACCGATCGCGGCTTCGGCCGCAGCCACCGTCAGGATGAAGAATACGAAGATCTGGCCTGCCGTATCCGACAGGTAATGCGAGAACGCGATGAAATTGAAGTTCACCGCGAGCAGCATCAGCTCGATGGCCATCAGCAGCACGATCAGATTTTTCCGGTTCAGGAAAACGCCTAGCACGCCGATGGCAAACAGGATTGCGGCCAGCACCAGGAAGTGAGTCAGTGTCAGCACATTTCCTCCCTTATGTTGATTGGCCGTCAGGCCTGTTGCTTACCGGATTCGGCCTCGGAGGCCTCCTCCACCGTGGATTCTTCAGCAGGCTGTTCAGCCTGCATTTTCACCAGTCGCACGCGGTCCTTGCGTTTGACCTTGACCTGCAGGGCCGGATCGATCGCCTTGGTGTCCTTGCGGCTGCGCATGGTCAGGCCGATGGCGGCCACCATGGCCAGCAGCAGCACCACCGCCGCCACTTCGAAGGGCAGCAGATACGTGGTGTACAGCTGGCGACCCAGCACTTTGACGTTGCTGAAGTCGGCTGCCAGCGGCGCGGCGGCCTGGTAGGCGTCAAGCCTGGCGCTGGGGCTGGCCAGAATCATCGCCATTTCAAACACCATGATGATGCCGACGGCGGCGGCGACTGGAAGATTCTTCCAGAAACCCTCGCGCAGTTTCTCGATGTTGATGTCCAGCATCATCACCACAAACAGGAACAGCACCATCACCGCGCCCACATACACCACCACCAGGGTGATGGCCAGGAACTCGGCCTCCATCAGCAGCCAGAGACCGGCGCTGTTGAAGAAGGCCAGCACCAGGAACAGAGCGGCGTGAATCGGGTTCTTGGCCGTCACCACGCGGATGCCCGCGAACACCAGGATGGCGGACAGAACATAGAAGACAAACATTGTGAAGTTCATGACCCCCCCTTAGCGATACTTGGCATCGGCCGCCTTGCTGGCGGCGATCTCGGCTTCGTACTTGTCGCCGATCGCCAGCAGCATCGGCTTGGTGTAGTACAGATCGCCACGTTTTTCGCCGTGGTATTCGAAGATGTGGGTTTCCACGATGGCGTCCACCGGACAGGCTTCCTCGCAGAAGCCGCAGAAGATGCACTTGGTCAGATCAATGTCGTAGCGCGAGGTGCGGCGGGTGCCGTCGTCGCGCTGTTCGGACTCGATGCTGATCGCCATCGCCGGGCACACCGCCTCGCACAGTTTGCAGGCGATGCAGCGCTCTTCGCCGTTGGCGTAGCGGCGCTGAGCGTGCAGGCCGCGGAAGCGCGGCGAAATCGGCGTCTTCTCTTCGGGGAACTGAACCGTGATCTTGCGGGCGAAGAAATAGCGGCCAGTGACCATCAGGCCCTTGACCAGCTCCACCAGCAGGAAGGTCTTGAAAAAGTTTCGGATCGAATTCATCTTTTCACCTATCCCCGTCTCAGTGCCACAAGGACAGCGGGGTCATCATCCAGACGCCCACCACCAGGATCCACACCAGGGTCACCGGGATGAACACCTTCCAGCCCAGACGCATGATCTGGTCATAGCGATAACGCGGGAAGGTGGCGCGGAACCACAGGAAGCAGAACAGCACCATGGCCACTTTAAGCGCCAGCCAGAAGAAACCGCCCGCGCCCAGAATGCCCCAGGACGCCGGGAACGGCGACAGCCAGCCGCCTAGGAACAGCAGCGCGGTCAGCGCGGCGACCAGGATCATGTTGGCGTATTCGGCCAGGAAGAAGATGGCGAAGGCCATGCCCGAGTACTCCACGTGGAAACCAGCCACGATCTCGGATTCGCCCTCTGCCACGTCGAACGGCGCGCGGTTGGTTTCGGCCACGCCGGAAATCAGGTAGACCACGAACAGCGGGAACAGCGGCAGCCAGTTCCACGACAACACGGAACCGCCGGCCATGCCCTGCCCTTGCTGCTGGACGATCTCCACCAGGTTCAGGCTGCTGGACACCATCAGCACGCCGATCAGCGCGAAGCCCATCGCCAGTTCGTAGGACACGATCTGGGCGGCGGAACGCATGGCGCCGAGGAAGGAGTACTTGGAGTTGCCCGCCCAGCCGGCGATGATCACGCCGTACACGCCCATCGAGGTCAGCGCCAGGATGTAGAGCAGCGAGGCGTTGACGTTGGCCAGCACCAGCTTGTCGGTGAACGGAATCACCGCCCAGGCCGCCAGCGCCGGAGCGATGGACAGCACCGGCGCCAGCAAGAACAGGCCCTTGCTGGAGTTGGTGGGCAGGATGATTTCCTTCATCAGCAGCTTGACCGCGTCGGCGATCGGCTGCAGCAGGCCCAGCGGGCCTACCCGGTTGGGGCCGATGCGGATCTGCATGAAGCCGATGACCTTGCGCTCGGCATAGGTCAGGTAGGCGACGCACAGCAGCATCGGCAATACGATGGCGATGATCTTCAACAGGGTCCAAACCACGAGCCCCGCGTCAGTGCCAAGAATACCTTGCAAGAACTCCATGCTTTACCCCTGGGTGATCTCGATAGCGTCGAACATGCCGCCCAGCGCCAGCGTGGCCGCGTGAGCGGTGGCGATGCGGACCGTATCCTGCGGCAGGCTGTCGTCGGCGACGATGCGCACGCGCGCCTGGCCGGAACCCTGGCTCAGCAATGCGGTGCTGTCGACGGCGATGCCCAGCTTCTGCAGCAGGCCGCTGTGGGCGGAAGCCACCGGCTCCGCCGCGTCGCGGGTCTGTTGCAGCGACTCGGCGCGACGGCAGACCGCGTCGGCCTGATACAACGGCACTTCGCCGATGCGGCTCAGACCGGCGGCCGCGGCGGCCGCGACGTTCAGCTGGCTCAGCGCGTTGTTCAGACGCGCGGCGATGTCGCCCTTGGCCAGCAGCTCGGCGCGCACTTCCTCGGCGCTGTTGAAGTCGAAGCCGGGCAGATTCAGCATATTGCCCAGTACGCGCAGCACTTTCCAGGCCGGGCGGGCTTCGCCCAGCGGACGCACCACGCCGTTGAACGGCTGCAGCTTGCCTTCCATATTGACGAAGGAGCCAGCGGTTTCGGAGAACGGCGCGATCGGCAGCAGCACATCGGCGTAATCCAGCAAGCCCTGGCCCTTGAACGCGGTCAACGCGATCACGGTGGAGGCCTGCTTCATCGCGGCGACGGCGGCCTGCGGGTTGTAGCTGTCGAACTCGACTTCGGTGTTCAGCAGCACGTAAGCCTTCTTCGGCTGCGCGATCATCGCGGCGGCGTTGGCGCCCGCGCCTTGCGGCAGCGCGCCCACCAGTTCCGCGCCCACGCTGTTGGCGGCCTCGGACAGCACGCCGAAGCTGGCGCCGCTCAGGCGCGCAATCTCCTGCGCCACGGACAGCAGTTGGCTGAACGCCGGATGATGCTGAGCCACATTGCCCAGCGCCACGGCGGCGGTTTCCGCGCCGCTCAGGCTTTCGGCGATGCGGCGCGCCTCGGCGGAGACTTCCACCGAGGACAGATCAATGGCGGTTTCGCCGCCCTTGATCTCCGCCACGGCCTTCAGCACCTGGGCGAAGCCGTTGACCAGCGCCAGCGGCGACACGATCAGCTTGGCGTTGATCTTGATCAGCAGGTCGTCGTCGGCGACGTGGATAATGTTAAGCTCGCTGCCTTTCTTGGCCGCGGAGCGCAGACGCGAGGTCAGCAGCGGCTGTTCCTTGCGCAGCGTGGAGCCCACCACCAACACCGATTTGGCAGCGGCCAGATCGGAAATGCTGGAGCCCAGCCATTCCGCGCCCTGTTTGGCCGCGTCGGCAGCGAAGTCGCTGCGGCGCAGGCGGTAATCAATGCTTTCCACGCCGAAGGCGCGCGCCAGCTTCTGCGCCAGATGCAATTCTTCAGTGGTGGAGTGCGGGCTGCTCAGGAAACCGATGGCGTCCTTGCCGTGATCGGCGGACACGCCGTTCAGGCCCTTGACCACGTAGTTGAGCGCGGTTTCCCAATCCGTTTCGTGCCACTTGCCGTCGAACTTGATCATCGGCTGCTTCAGACGCTCGGCCGAGTTCAAGCCCTCGTAGGAGAAGCGGTCGCGGTCGGCGATCCAGCACTCGTTGATGGCTTCGTTTTCCAGCGGCAGCACGCGCATCACTTCATTGCTCTTGACCTGAACGATCAGGTTGGAGCCCAGGCCGTCGTGCGGGCTGACCGATTTGCGGCGCGACAGCTCCCAAGCGCGGGTGCTGTAGCGGAATGGCTTGGAGGTCAGCGCGCCCACCGGGCACAGATCAATGACGTTGCCGGAGATTTCCGAATCCACGGTCTTGCCGAGGAAGGGCAGAATCTCGGAAAACTCGCCGCGATGGGCCATGCCGATTTCCTGGAAGCCGCCGACTTCCTCGGTAAAGCGCACGCAGCGTGTGCAGTGAATGCAACGCGACATTTCTTCCGCCGAGACCAGCGGCCCCATGTCCTTGCCCACCACCACGCGCTTTTCTTCCTGGTAGCGCGAGGAGGAGTTGCCGTAGCCCACGGCCAGATCCTGCAGCTGGCATTCGCCGCCTTGGTCGCAGATCGGGCAATCCAGCGGGTGGTTGATCAGCAGGAATTCCATCACGCCGGCCTGAGCCTTCTTGGCCATGTCGGAGTGGGTATGGACCTTCATGCCGTCGGTCACCGGGGTAGCGCAAGCCGGCAGCGGCTTGGGCGCCTTTTCCACTTCCACCAGGCACATGCGGCAGTTGGCCGCGATGGACAGCTTCTTGTGGTAGCAGAAGTGCGGAATGTACGTGCCCACCGAGTGGGCCGCTTCCATGACGGTGCTGCCTTGCGGGACCGTCAGTTTTTTTCCGTCGATTTCGATTTCAAGCATCGCTCAACACCATTTGTGGTCCACCAAGGTCTTTCCGTGTTCGATCGCGTACTCGAACTCGTGACGGAAATGCTTGGTGAAACTGCGAACCGGGAACACGGCGGCGTCGGCCAGCGCACAGATAGTGCGGCCCGCCATGTTATTGCCCACGGAATCCAGAAGCTCCAGATCGCCCGGACGGCCCTGACCGTTGGCGATGCGGTGGATCACGCGGTACAGCCAACCGGTGCCTTCTCGGCACGGCGTGCACTGGCCGCAGGATTCTTCGTGGTAGAAGTAGGCCAGACGCTCCAGCGCCTTGATCATGCACACCTCTTCATTCATCACGATGACAGCGCCGGAACCCAGCATCGAGCCGGCTTTGGCAATGCTGTCGTAGTCCATCGTGCATTGCATCATGACGTCGGCGGGCAAGATGGGCGCGGACGAACCGCCCGGGATCACCGCTTTAAGCTTCTTGCCGTCGCGCATGCCGCCGGCCATTTCCAGCAGTTCGGAGAACGGCGTGCCCAGCGGGATCTCGTAGTTGCCCGGACGATTCACATGGCCGGAAACCGAGAACAATTTGGTGCCGCCGTTGTTCGGCTTGCCCTTCTCCAGGAACGGCTGCGCGCCGTCGCGGATGATGAAGGGCACCGAGGCGAACGATTCGGTGTTGTTAATGGTGGTCGGCTTGCCGTACAAGCCGAAGCTGGCCGGGAACGGCGGCTTGAAGCGCGGTTGGCCCTTCTTGCCTTCCAACGATTCCAGCAACGCGGTTTCCTCGCCGCAGATGTAGGCGCCGTAGCCATGATGGGCGAACAGGTCGAAGTTGAAACCGGAGCCCAGAATATTCTGCCCCAGCAAACCCGCCTTGCGCGCTTCATCCAGCGCTTCTTCGAAGCGCTCGTATTCAGCGAAGATTTCACCGTGGATGTAGTTGTAGCCGGCCTTGGTGCCCATCGCGTAACCGGCGATGATCATGCCTTCAATCAGCGAATGCGGATTGAAGCGCAGGATGTCGCGGTCCTTGAAAGTGCCCGGCTCGCCCTCGTCGGTATTGCAGACGACGTATTTGTCGCCCGGGAACGAACGCGGCATGAAGCTCCATTTCAGGCCGGTGGGGAAACCCGCGCCGCCGCGGCCGCGCAGGCCGGAGTTCTTCACTTCGGCGATCACGTCTTCCTGGGCCATCTTGCTGTCCAGGATGCGGCGCAGCGCCTGGTAGCCACCGCGCGCCTCGTAGGCGCTCAGTTGCCAGCAATGGGGATCGGAAGTGTCGACGCCATCGAAAATCACGCCATTGACGAAGATTGCCATTATTTCAGCTCCGCCAGTTTCTTATCGATTGCTTCGGGCGTCATGAAGCTGCACATCTTGTGGTTGTTGACCAGCAAGACCGGCGCGTCGCCACAGGCCCCCATGCACTCCCCCTCCAGCAAGGTGTACTTGCCGTCCGCGCTGGTCTCGCCGATGGCGATGCCCAACTTTTTGGAGATGTACTCAGCAGCGTTGACGCCGCCAGACAAGGCACAGGGCAGGTTGGTGCAGACCGTGATCTTGTACTGCCCAACCGGCTTCATGTCGTACATATTGTAGAAGGTAGCGACTTCGTACGCGGCTACCGGCGGAATCTGCAGGTAGTTGGCGACGAATTCGATCACCTCGGTATTCAGGCAACGCTCCTCCGGAGCGGAGCCCGCTTCGCGACGTTCAGTCAGCGCGATGCGCAAGGCGCCCATCACCGCGGACCGTTTCTGGTCGGCAGGATATTTGGCGACTTCGCGATCGATTTTGGCTAGCGATTCAGCGGACAGCATCAGCGGTCAATCTCCCCAAACACGATATCCTGCGTACCGATGATGGCCACCACGTCGGCGATCATATGGCCCTTGGCCATCTCGTCCAGCGCCGCCAGGTGGGCGTAGCCGGGCGCGCGAATCTTCATGCGGTACGGCTTGTTGGCGCCGTCGGACACCAGATAGACGCCGAACTCGCCTTTCGGGTGCTCGGTGCCCACATAGGCCTCGCCCTCCGGCACGTGCATGCCTTCGGTAAACAGTTTGAAGTGGTGGATCAGGTCTTCCATATTGGCCTTCATGCCTTCGCGCGAAGGCGGCGCCACTTTATGGTTGTCGGTGATCACCGGGCCCGGATTCTTGCGCAGCCATTCCACGCACTGGCGGATGATGCGGTTGGACTGGCGCATCTCTTCGATGCGCACCAGGTAGCGGTCGTAGCAATCGCCGTTGACGCCCACCGGAATATCGAAGTCCAGCTTGGCATACACATCGTAGGGCTGCTTCTTGCGCAAATCCCAGGCAATGCCGGAGCCGCGCAGCATCGGACCGGTCAGGCCCAGGTTCAGCGCGCGCTCGGGCGACACCACGCCGATGCCGACGGTGCGCTGTTTCCAGATGCGGTTGTCGGTCAGCAGGGTTTCGTATTCGTCGACATAGGTCGGAAAACGCTTGGTGAAATCGTCGATGAAGTCCAGCAGCGAACCCTGGCGGCCTTCGTTCAGGCGGGCCAGTTCGCGGGCGTTCTTGATCTTGGAGACGGTGTACTGCGGCATGCTGTCCGGCAGATCGCGATATACGCCGCCGGGACGGAAGTAGGCCGCGTGCAGACGCGCGCCCGACACCGCTTCGTAGCAATCCATCAGGTCTTCGCGTTCGCGGAAGGCGTACAGGAATACGGTCATCGCGCCGATGTCGAGGCCGTGCGCGCCAATCCACAGCAAGTGGTTCAGCAGGCGGGTGATCTCGGCGAACATCACGCGGATGTATTGCGCGCGCTCAGGCACTTCGATGCCCAGCAGCTTCTCGATGGACAAGCAGTAAGCGTGCTCGTTGCACATCATGGACACGTAGTCGAGACGATCCATGTAAGGCAGCGACTGAATGAAGGTCTTGCTCTCGGCCAGCTTCTCGGTGCCGCGATGCAGCAGGCCGATGTGCGGGTCCGCCCGCTGGACCACTTCGCCGTCCAGCTCCAGCACCAGACGCAACACGCCGTGAGCGGCCGGGTGTTGCGGGCCGAAGTTGAGGGTGTAGTTACGGATTTCAGCCACCGTAGTTCTCCTCGCGAATGATGCGCGGCGTGATTTCGCGCGGCTCAATGGTCACCGGCTGATAGATCACGCGCTGTTGTGTCGGGTCGTAACGCATTTCCACGTGACCGGACAGCGGGAAGTCCTTGCGGAATGGATGGCCGACGAAGCCGTAGTCGGTCAGGATGCGGCGCAGGTCCGGGTGGCCGTCGAAAACGATGCCGAACAGGTCGAACGCCTCGCGCTCGAACCAGTTGACGCCGCTCCAGACGCCGACGACCGAGGCGACCACCGGGAAGGCGTCGTCTTCGGCGAACACGCGCAGGCGGATGCGCTGATTGTGCTTGATCGACAGAAGATGGTAGACAACGGCGAAGCGCGGACCGTCCCATACCTCGTCGCGGTAGGCGCTGTAGTCCACGCCGCACAAATCGATGCATTGCTCAAAAGACAGGTCGGCGTGATCGCGCAGCGTTGTCGCCACGGCGATCAGATCCGCCGCCTTGCATACAATGGTCAGCTCTTCCAGAGCCAGCGTGCTTTGCACGAGCTTGTCGCCCAGCGCCTGCTGCACAGCCGACCCTAACGCTTCCATTTTCTTGGAGGCCATAAGTTTCTACCTTAGCGGGCGATGGTGTTGGTGCGTTTGATCTTGTTCTGCAGCTGAATAATGCCGTACAGCAAGGCCTCTGCAGTTGGCGGACAGCCGGGCACGTAGACGTCGACCGGCACAATGCGGTCGCAGCCTCGCACGACTGAATAGGAATAATGATAATAGCCGCCGCCGTTGGCACAGGACCCCATCGAGATCACCCAGCGCGGTTCGGCCATCTGGTCGTAAACCTTGCGCAAGGCCGGAGCCATCTTGTTGCACAGCGTGCCGGCCACGATCATCAGATCGGACTGGCGCGGACTGGGACGGAACACGATGCCGAAACGGTCGAGGTCGTAACGCGCCGCGCCGGCGTGCATCATCTCCACCGCGCAACAGGCCAGACCAAAGGTCATCGGCCACAGCGAACCGGTTCGGGTGTAATTGATGAGCTTGTCAGCCGTTGTGGTGACAAACCCCTTCTCCAGAATACCTTCTACTCCCATTCCAGAGCTCCTTTTTTCCACATGTAGACGAAGCCCAGGGTCAACACGCCCAGGAACTCCACCATGACGCCCAGACCATAGGTCCCCAACTCCTTCAACACCACCGCCCACGGCAGCAGGAAGGCGACCTCAAGGTCGAACAGGATGAAGAGGATGGCTATCAGATAATAGCGGACGTCAAACTTCATGCGAGCGTCTTCGAAAGCCTCGAAGCCGCACTCATACGGAGACAGTTTCTCAGGATCGGGACGATTGGGAGCCAGCAGTTTGCCCAATAAAATAGGGCCTACGCCGACCAACAGTCCGACCATGACAAACAGCAGAATGGGAAAGTAATTTTGCAGCATTTCCCGTACACCCCCACGAAATAAAGGGGGTTACCCCCCTTTTGGCTCCAAATAAAACAGGCCACCGGAGTCCCGGTGGCCTGTTTTTGAATGGTGGTGCCGACAGTGAGACTCGAACTCACACAGCTTTCGCCACTACCCCCTCAAGATAGCGTGTCTACCAATTTCACCATGTCGGCACAGCAAGCTTTAATTGTTACTCCGGTATTTTCGATGCCGTACCCGAAGCTTTATCGCTAGGCACACCGGCCGGGATTTGCGGTGCAACCTGTTCAACCTTGGCCCCCATTACGCCCAAATCGCTTTTTCCGCCCCCAGACAGAAAAACCAGAGCAAGGGAAGTCGAGAAGAACACGGCCGCTGCAACAGCGGTTGTTCTACTCAAGAAATTCGCAGAACCAGACGCGCCGAACAAGCTACCGGAAGAGCCTCCGCCGAAAGCCGCCCCCATGTCCGCGCCTTTGCCGTGCTGCATCAAAACCAGCACGATAATAGTCCCTGCAGACAGGAGATTTACGATCCAAATAAGCGTCTTAATAAGTTCCATACTATATCAATTTTCCTGCGGCTTGGCAAATTGCCCTGAATGAACCGGCGTCCAGAGATGCCCCTCCAACAAGGGCTCCGTCGACATTTTCAGTCGCCAGAATCGCTTCGGCATTCTCTGCCTTGACACTGCCGCCGTAGAGGACGCGAATATTATCGGAGGCCTTGACGTTTTGCAAGCACCAATTTTTGATCGCGCCGTGGATTTCGGCGATTTGCGCCAGCGTCGCCACCTTGCCGGTGCCGATCGCCCAGACCGGTTCATAAGCCACAACGTATTCACCATGGTCTATCTCGGACAGAAGCGCAAGCTGATCTCTAATCACCTCCAGCTGACGGCCGGCCTCCCGCTCTTCCAGCGTTTCGCCCACGCACAGCACCGGCACCAGGCCGGCGGCGATGGCGTTCCGCATCTTTCGCAACAAAGCGGCGTTGCTCTCGCCGAAATACTGGCGGCGCTCTGAATGGCCCACCAGAGTGTAGCCGCAGCCGATGTCGGCCAGCATAGCGGCGCTGGTTTCGCCGGTGAAGGCGCCGTCTTGATCGAAGGCGCTGACGTCCTGCGCGCACAAACGAAGCGGCTGGCCGCGCAGCCGCTCGGCCAGGCCGGCCAGGTAGACCGCCGGCGCGGCCACGCCCACCCAATCGCGGTTGCTCGTCTCATCCGCCAACAGCGCCTGCAGCAGCGTCTGCGCGCTATCGGCGCGGGTATTCATCTTCCAGTTGCCAATCACCAGCTTGCCGGCCATGTCCGCCTCCCGCGATTCTTGAATATCCGCCGATTATATCCGCAGCCGCCTTGTTGGCTCAAACCGACATCCGGCTGACATTGATTGTCCGCAAACGAAGCCGTTTCCACGACTTGTAATATTCCTGAAAAATTTCCGTCTTAGCATGCGCCCATTACCACGCACCTCATCCATTCTCAGGAGTAGGCATGAAACAGTCTGTTCGTCTGGCCGCATCGTTTGTTCTCGGTTCCGTCTGCCTGTCCGGCGCGGCCGTGGCCGCCGACATCACCGGCGCGGGCGCCACCTTCCCGTACCCGCTGTACGCCAAATGGGCCGCCGCCTACAAAGCCGGCACCAACAACAATCTGAACTACCAGTCCATCGGCTCCGGCGGCGGCATCAAGCAAATCCAGTCCAAGACCGTGGATTTCGGCGCGTCCGACATGCCGCTGAAGCCGGAAGAGCTGGAAAAATCCGGCCTGACCCAATTTCCCACCGTGATCGGCGGCGTGGTGCCGGTGTTGAACGTGCCCGGCATCACTCCGGGACAGGTGAAGTTCACCGGCCCGCTGCTGGCGGACATCTACTTGGGCAAAGTCGCCAAGTGGAACGACCCGGCCATCGCCAAACTGAACCCCGGCGTCAAACTGCCGGACCTGCGCATCTCCGTGGTGCGTCGCTCCGACGGCTCCGGCACCACCTTCATCTTCACCAACTACCTGTCCAAGGTCTCTCCGGACTGGGCCAAGGAAGTGGGTTCCAACACCGCGGTCAGCTGGAAAGGCAACCCGGTGGGCGGCAAGGGCAATGAGGGCGTGGCCAACTACGTGACCCGCATCAAGGGCGCGATCGGCTACGTGGAATACGCCTACGCCAAACAGAACAAGCTGGCCTTTGGCCTGATGCAAAACCAGGCAGGCAGCTTCGTCAAGCCGGACGAGTCCAGCTTCAAGGCCGCCGCCGCCAACGCCGACTGGAAAAAAGCGCCGGGCTTCTACCTGCTGCTGACCAACCAGCCGGGCAAGGACAGCTGGCCTATCGCCGGCGCCACCTTCATCCTGATGCACAAGAAACAGGACAAGCCGGCGCAAGGCGGCGAGGTGTTGAAGTTCTTCGACTGGGCTTACAAGCACGGCGACAAGACCGCGCTGGATCTGGACTACATCCCGATGCCGGACGCGATCAAGGGCGTGATTCGCGCCAGTTGGAAGCAGATTGCCGACAACGGCGGCAAATCGGTGTGGAACTGAGCCGCATATAATGCACGCAGGCCGGGGAAGGCTTCCCCGGCTTTTTGTCTGATAAATGAGCATGCATATGCAAAAGTTGAGTCACTCGCAGCAAATCAAAACCCAGCTGCTGCTGGACAATCTGTTCCGCTGGGTCACCCGGTTTTTCGCCTTTCTGGTACTGGCCTTGCTGGTGGGCATCCTGATTTCGCTATTGATCGGCGCGCTGCCCAGCATTCACGCCTTCGGCTTCAAGTTTCTGGTCACCAGCGACTGGGACCCGGTCAATGAGCAGTTTGGCGCGCTGGTGCCCATTTTCGGCACCCTGGCCACCTCTTTCATCGCCCTGCTGATCGGCGTGCCGGTCAGCTTCGGCATCGCCTTGTTCCTGACCGAGCTGTGTCCCACCTGGCTGAAGCGGCCGCTGGGCATCGCGGTGGAACTGCTGGCCGGCATTCCGTCCATCATCTACGGCATGTGGGGCCTGTTCGTGTTCGCGCCGATCTTCGCCGACCACGTGCAGCCGCTATTGACCGATACCCTGGGCAACATCCCGCTGCTGGGCGCCTTGTTCCAGGGCGCGCCGATGGGCATAGGCATTTTCACCGCCGGCCTGATCCTGGCCATCATGATCATTCCCTTCATCGCCTCGGTGATGCGAGATGTGTTCGAAGTGGTGCCGGTGATGCTGAAGGAGTCCGCCTACGGCCTGGGCTCCACTACTTGGGAAGTGGTGCGCTACGTGGTGCTGCCCTACACCAAGACCGGCGTGGTCGGCGGCATCATGCTGGGCCTGGGCCGCGCGCTGGGCGAGACCATGGCGGTGACCTTCGTCATTGGCAACTCCACCCGCTTCGCCGCCGGTCTGTTCGAACCGGGCAACTCCATCGCCTCCTCGCTGGCCAATGAATTCGCCGAAGCCAACGGCGAGCTGTATCTCTCCTCCCTGATTCAACTGGGCCTGATTCTGTTCTTCATCACCTTCGTGGTGCTGGCGTGTTCTAAACTGCTGTTGCTGCGCCTGAAGAAACAGGAAGGCCGCCCTTCCTGAGCATGAGAGACGCTAACCGCATGAGCCAAACCGTTATGACTTCCGCCCTGCGCCCGCCCCAGTCCGCCATCGCCGCAAAAGCCGACAGCAGCGTCTATCGCCGCCGCCGGCTGGTGAACCGCTTCAATATGGGCGCCTCCATGTTCACCATGGCCTTCGGTCTGTTCTGGCTGTTCTGGATTCTGAGCACCCTCTTGCAGCATGGCCTGTCCGGGCTCAACTGGGAGGTGTTCACGTCCAGCACCCCGCCGCCAGGCAGCACCGGCGGCCTGGCCAACGCCATTTACGGCAGCCTGATGATGACCGGCTTCGGCACCTTGTTCGGCACGCCCATCGGCATCCTGGCCGGCATCTACCTGGCCGAGTTCGGCCAGCGCGGCTGGCTGGCGCCGGCCACCCGCTTCATCAACGACATCCTGCTGTCCGCGCCGTCCATCGTCATCGGCCTGTTCATCTACGAGGTCTACGTGGTGTCGGTCGGCCATTTCTCCGGCTGGGCCGGCTCCTTCGCGCTGGCCATCCTGGTGATTCCGGTGGTGGTGCGCACCACCGAGAACATGCTGCGCCTGGTGCCGGGCAGCCTGCGCGAAGCCGCGTCGGCGCTGGGCGCGCCGCAGTGGAAGGTGACGCTTCACGTCACCCTGCGCTCGGCCAAGGCCGGCGTGCTGACCGGCATCCTGCTGGCGGTGGCGCGCATTTCCGGCGAAACCGCGCCGCTGCTGTTCACCGCGCTGAACAACCAGTTCTTCAACAGCAATATGAACCAGCCGATGGCCAACCTGCCCATCGTGATCTTCCAGTTCGCGATGAGCCCGTACGAAGACTGGCACAAACTGGCCTGGGCCGGCTCCCTCTTGATCACCTTCAGCGTGCTGACGCTGAACATCGTTGCCCGCTGGATGGGCAGCCAGAAAAACCAATCGCATTAAGGCTTGCAGACCATGGCTGAAATCCACTCCAAGCTTCAGGTCAAGAATCTGAACTTCTTTTACGGTAATTTCCACGCGCTGAAGAACATCCAGCTGGAAATCGCCTCGCGCAAGGTCACCGCCTTCATCGGCCCGTCCGGCTGCGGCAAGTCCACGCTGCTGCGCACCTTCAACCGCATGTACGAGCTCTACCCCGGCCTGCGTGCCGAGGGCGACATCCTGCTGGACGGCCACAACGTCCTGGGCCGCGACGTGGACGTCAACCTGCTGCGCGCCAAGGTGGGCATGGTGTTCCAGAAGCCCACCCCGTTCCCGATGTCCATCTACGACAACATCACCTTCGGCGTGAAGCTCTACGAAAAACTGTCCAAGGGCGAGATGGAGGACCGGGTGGAATGGGCGCTGCGCAAGGCCGCGCTGTGGGACGAGGTCAAGGACAAGCTCAAGCAGTCCGGCAACTCGCTGTCCGGCGGCCAGCAGCAGCGGCTGTGCATCGCGCGCGCGGTGGCGTCCAAGCCGGAAGTGCTGCTGCTGGACGAGCCCACTTCGGCGCTGGACCCGATTTCCACCGCCCACATCGAAGAGCTGATCCATGAGCTCAAAGAGGACTACACCATCGCCATCGTCACCCACAATATGCAGCAGGCGGCGCGGGTGTCGGACTACACCGCCTATATGTATCTGGGCGAGTTGATCGAGTTCGGCGACACCGACTCCATCTTCACCACCCCGCAGAAGAAGGCCACCGAAGACTACATCACCGGCAAGTTCGGCTGATTCCGCCTCGGTTAGCAGACCGCCGTCATGACCGTTCCGGGCATGGCGGCTTTTGGCGTTCGCTCGGACGTAAACCGCCATGACGGCGGCAAAAAACCGCCTAAATCAGCCGGCCTCCCAGATCGGTCTGTCAAGGCGATTCCACGCGCTTTGCCGGCAAATGCGACACCATTTATTTTTTTTTTATAAGTACTTGACGGCATTGGCCTTGGACACAACAATCCCGCCTTTACGATACTGTGTGCACATTTCACCATGTTGGACCTGTTTTCCGGGCTTGAAACCCACGTCGCCATCACCCTGGTGCTTTCCCTGGGCTTCGTGCTCGCCTTTGAGTTCATCAACGGCTTCCATGACACTGCCAACGCGGTGGCTACCGTTATCTATACCCAGTCGATGAAACCGCGTCTCGCGGTGTTCTACTCCGGTATATTCAACTTCCTCGGCGTAATCACCGGCGGCCTCGCTGTCGCCTACGCCATCGTGCACCTGTTGCCTGTGGACCTGCTGATCTCGATCAACACCACCCGCGGCATGGCCATGGTGTTCGCGCTGCTGACCGCCGCCATCACCTGGAACCTGGGCACTTGGTACTTCGGTCTGCCCGCCTCCAGCAGCCACACGCTGATCGGCGCCATTCTGGGCGTGGGCGTGGCCAACAGTCTGATCCACGGTACTTCGCTGTCCCACGGCATCAACTGGAGCAAGGCCATCGACGTCGGCGCCTCTCTGCTGGCCTCGCCCGTGGTGGGCGCCCTGCTCGCCGCGCTGATTGTCATCCTGCTGCGGCGCTACCGGCCTCACAGCAATGTGCACAAGACCCCCTACCAACGCCAACAGGTGGAAGGCCGCAAACATCCGCCGTTCTGGACCCGCTTCATGCTGATCGTGTCGTCCATGGGCGTCAGCTTCGCCCACGGCTCCAACGACGGCCAGAAAGGCGTGGGCCTGATCATGCTGGTGCTGATCGGCATCGTGCCGGCCAAGTTCGTTCTGGATCTGGACAGCACGCCTTACCAGCTGGACCGCACCCGCGACGCCGCCATTCACTTGCAGAAGTTCTACGAGCGTCATCAAATCGAGCTGAACAAGATCATCGTCCCGTCCAAGGGCACCAGCCAGTACGAATGCCACCCGCTGGAAACCAGCGACACCGTCAAGCGCCTGCTGAGCACCATGGGCGACGGCGGCGACTACCATGCGCTGAGCTCCGAACAGCGCTGGAACGTGCGCACCGAACTGCTGTGTCTGGACGACGCCGCCAAGAAAGCGTCCGCGCTGCCCAAGCTGTCCGCCGACGACAAGCAGATGCTGCAGAACCTGCGCAAGGATCTGACCACCACCACCGAATACGCTCCCACCTGGGTGATCGTCGCCGTGGCGCTGTCCCTCGGCGTCGGCACCATGGTCGGCTGGCGCCGCGTGGTGAAAACCGTGGGCGAAGGCATAGGCAAGAAGGACATGACTTACGCTCAGGGCGTATCCGCGCAAATGACCGCCGCCATCTCCATCGGCCTCGCCAGCCAGTTCGGCTTCCCGGTGTCCACTACCCAGGTGCTGTCCAGCGCCGTGGCCGGCACCATGGTGGCGGACAAGGCCGGCTTGCAGATGTCCACGATCCGCTCGATCGCGCTGGCCTGGTTGTTCACGCTGCCGGTGTCGATGTTGCTGGCGGGCGGGCTGTACTACGTGGCCTCGCTCTGGCTGTAATCAAGTCCGGTCACGGTCTTTCAGCCTCTGTTTAAGGCTGCCGGAAAAAAACAAAGCCACCGCATCACGGTGGCTTTTTCTTTTGGCATTTCCTCCCGAAAAGTTTTCGATTGACCTGGGTCAAGCTTTAAGCCGGGACTGCTTGTGCCAATATTTTATAAATTGCTAATATTTGCTCGCTTCATCATGGTTTCTCCTTTGTTGTTTGCAGCAATCCCTTTGCGCCTCAGCCCCCCAGCCGAGGCGCTTTTTTTTGCCCTCTCCATGAAGCGTTCAAGCCTTGAGAAACTGCTCCCGTCCCGCCAGCCAACGGTCCAAATGCGCATCCACCGCCTGCGGGTGGCGCTCCAGCAGCAAGGGCGCCAGCTCGCGCGCCGCCTCCAGCAACTCCAGATCTTCCTCCAGATTGGCGAAGCGCAGCATGGGCAGGCCGCTCTGGCGCGCGCCCAGCAGTTCGCCGGGGCCGCGAATCAGCAAATCCTGCCGCGCGATCTCGAAACCATCAACATTCTCGTAAATCACTTTCAAGCGCGCCTTGGCCAAGTCGGATAGCGGATTGTCAAACATCAACACGCAGACGCTACGCGCGCTGCCGCGCCCCACCCGGCCGCGCAGCTGGTGCAGCTGGGCCAGGCCCATGCGCTCGGCGTGCTCTATCACCATCAGGCTGGCGTTGGGCACATCCACGCCCACCTCGATCACCGTGGTGGCCACCAGCACTTGCAGCTCGTTGCGGGCGAAGGCCGCCATCACCGCCGCCTTTTCGTCCGCCTTCATCCGGCCGTGCACCAGGCCCACGCCCAAATGCGGCAGATCGGCGGTCAGTTGCTGGTGGGTGTCCACCGCGGTCTGCAATTGCAGGGTTTCCGACTCTTCGATCAGCGGACACACCCAATAGGCCTGTTGCCCGTCGGCGCAGGTCTTGGCCACGTGGGCGATGATTTCCTCGCGGCGCGCGCTATTGATCAGCTTGGTGACGATGGGCGTGCGCCCCGGCGGCAGTTCGTCTATCACCGACACGTCGAGGTCGGCGTAGAAGCTCATCGCCAGCGTGCGCGGAATCGGCGTCGCCGACATCATCAGCTGATGCGGCTCGCCGCCCTTCTCTTTCAGCGCCAGCCGCTGGCCCACGCCGAAGCGATGCTGTTCATCGACGATGACCAGGCCCAGGCGCTCAAAGGCCACCTCGTCCTGGAACAGCGCGTGAGTACCCACCGCCAGCCTCGTTTCGCCGCTGGCGATGGCCGCCATCGCCTCCTGTTTCTGCTTCTTGCGCAGGCTGCCGGCCAGCCAGCGCACGGGAATGCCCAAGGGCTCCAGCCAGGCGGACAGTTTGAGGAAGTGCTGCTCGGCCAGAATCTCGGTCGGCGCCATCAGCGCCACCTGGTAGCCGGATTCGATCGCGGTCAAGGCCGCCAGGGCCGCAACGATGGTCTTGCCGCTGCCCACGTCGCCTTGCAACAGCCGGTGCATCGGGTGCGGCTGAGTCAGGTCGGCGCGGACTTCCGCCAAGGCGCGTTGCTGCGCGCCGGTCAACGAGAACGGCAAGCGCTCGACCAGCGCTCGGCTCAACGTGCCGTCGCCGCGCAGCGGCGGCGCGCGGCCCAGCCGTCGCGCGCGATAGGCCAGCCGCATCGACAGCTGCTGCGCCAGCAATTCGTCGAACTTGAGCCGCTGCCAGGCCGGCAGGCCCGGATCGGCCAATTGGCCGGCGCTATAGTCCGGCGTAGGCAGGTGCAGCAGGCGGATCGCCTCGGCGAACGGCGTCAGCCGCAACGGCGCGGCCAGTTCCTCCGGCAGCGTCTCGCCCAAGGGCTGGCTGTCCAGCTCGGCGTGAATCAGCTTGCGCAGCGCCGGTTGGGTCAGGCCGCTGACCGTGGGATAGATCGGAGTCAGGCTGTCCGCCAGCGGCGCGCCGTTGCCCACTTCGCGGATCTTGGGATGCACCATCTCGTCGCCGGCGAAGCCGCGACGGATCTCGCCCAGCGCGCGCACCCGGTTGCCGGTGGTGAATTGCTTGACCTGATTGGGGTAGAAATGAATGAAGCGCAGCACCAGGCTGCCGCTGGCGTCCTCGATGCGCGCCACTAGCTGGCGGCGCGGCCGGAACTGGATTTCATGGGCGATCACCTCGCCCTCCACCAGCACCGCCTGGCCGTACGGCGCGTCGGCGATGGCGTACAGATGGGTCTCGTCCTCATAGCGCAGCGGCAGATGCAGGACTAGATCGAAACGGCGACGTATGCCCAGCTTTTCCAGCTTCTTGGCCAGTGCCGGCGCTACGGCCGGCGGCTGATTGGCGGGGTCGATTAGGGAGCTCATCAGCAGCGATTGTACCCAATAAAGAAAAAGGCGGAAGCTGTTCGCGCTCCCGCCTGGCTCATTCTCGCCGCGCCGCGCCGCGGCGCTTGCGCTTACTGACGCTCCCACACCTGGGAACGGAAGAAGGGGCCGATGTAGCCGCGCACGCGCAGCTTCTTGCCGTCTTCGATCAGTTTGGCGCCGGAGGTGTAGATCTTGCCGGACTTGGGATCCAGGATTTTGCCGCTGCCCCACTCGGCGCCGTCTTTCTTCAGACCCCACAGGATTTGCATGCCGTTGACCGGCTTGCCCTTGCGGTCGCCTTCGCATTTGTCGCACACCGCCTCCGGGTTGGCGAACAGCTTGATGATCTTGCCGTTCAGTTCCCCGCCGGCGCTTTCCGTGATCTGCACCAGGGCCTTGGCCTGCTTGGTTTCGTCGTCTATCGTCTTCCAGACGCCGGCGGCGCTGTCGGCCAGCGCCATATGGCTGAACAGGCCCAACACGGACGCCAGGCAGGCGGCTTTGGCGAATTTGCTCATCTTGATTTCCTCGCGAGTCGAACCGAGAGGCCGCGCCGCGAACGGGCGGCCGCAGCGGCCTTTTAATTATCAGAACGCCGCCCCGGAACAGCCGGCACGCCGAAAAGAAACGTTGGTTTGGAGCAGCGGCTCTAGGATGCCAACAGCCAATGCCGCCGTCAAGAATGGAAACGGACAGCGATGAAACTCACAAAGATATCTCGCCGCGCCCTACCCTCTGCACC